>CAZLHE010000014.1:0-11472 GCA_964559585.1 uncultured Candidatus Saccharibacteria bacterium | reverse complement strand
GGTTTAGGCATGAGACCGCCGTTAGTTAATTCAAAGGAAGACTGTCGGATATTTACGGAGAACTAAGCGAAGTCTTGATTAATTTGGTATTTATGGCAGAATATCTACGATATGCCAAGGAATAAAAAGAAGAGCTGTAAACAAAGGAATAAGAAAATAAAAAGAACCAAGAAGAAAATGCACCGTATAAGCTGATTTTTAGGATGTTTTAACTATTTTCCAAATCTTCTTTCCCTAGAGTTGAAGTCTTTTATCGCCTCATCCAGATGTTTTGGTTTAAAGTCTGGGAAATATGTGTCTGAGAAGTAAAGTTCAGCACACTCACTTTGCCAAGGCATATACCCACTCAGTCTTTTTTCTCCGCCAGTTCTTATTATTAGATCAATTTTAGGAAGCCCCGCTGTATCTAAATTATTTTCGATGTTTTCCGGGGTAATTTCGATCTTTTCATCAACAAGTTTTTTAATGGTTCTGGTAAGCTCATCATGTCCGCCGTAATCAACAGCCATTGCGACAGTGAAACCGTCAAAATCCTTTGTTGCCTCCTCCGTTTCCTCCAAAACCTTTCTAATATCCTCCGGAAGCCTGTCTTTTCTTCCGATGTGGTGGAAATGGATTTTTTCCTTAATGAATTTCTTTTTCCACTTTTCCATCTTCTTTCTTACTAACGAGAATAGATAATCTATTTCTTCTTTTGACCTTTTCCAGTTTTCTGTGGAGAATGCCCAAGCGGATAAACACTTTAAACCTATTTTTTGTGCGTAATCCATTAAAGATTCAAAAGCAATAGAACCCTGTCTATGCCCCTCAGCTCCAGGAAGACCGCGCTTTTTGGCCCATCTTCTGTTACCGTCCATTATTATGGATATATGAGTGGGGAGTGTAGTTTTATCTTCTTTGGTTTTTGACATAAAGTTTATTCATTATACCAAAAGCTGCAAATAAAAGTCTGAAAAAAGCTTACTCACACGATAGTTTATTAAAATCAGAGGCCGTTATCCACTCCGGTTTTGGAAGATCTTTGTAGTTCTTGTTAGGAACAAATTCTGCCTGACCGTTTTTGTTTACTAAGTAGTAAGACATTCCTTGTAATTTCTTTAGTGGCTCGTAATCAGCTTCCTGATGCCCATCTTTCCAATCATCTAAAGTTACAACTGGTTCTGAAGATATATTTGACCAAGAATGCCCCCATTCCGATGTAATGCTTATTTCATCACCAGGGAGAAACTCTATAAAATAGACCTTTTCAATTTGATCATCTTTCCAATCATCATCTACAAATTTTCTTTTTTGCATTACTAAAAGCCCCTGTCCACTTAGCAGTTTATATTTCTCAACAGTATCGGTTGAGTGGTAGTGACCGTATGTTTTCGGAAATTCCTGGCCTAAATTTTCCGGGGAAACAACAGTCATGTTCTCCCATTTTTTTGAGACATTTGAAAAAACCCAATAAACAGGGGAGTTATCTTTTACCTTTGTACTTTCCATCAAAACTGGAACCATCTCTTCAAGAGTTCTTGTGGATTTGAGCAGCATAGTTAAAGTATATTAGATTTTGATGGCTTTTACGATTAGTACTTGACGAATATGTTAATTTTCGCAACTTTTCTTAGGTCATCTAGCAGGGCTTGTATTTCCTGTCCCAACTTTTCCTGAGTGATCTGCTGTTTGATGATCGACTTTGCGTTTTCTTGGTCTGTTCCCTCGGGAAGCGAGATTTTGTTGTCAGTGATGTACTTTGTTATTTCCTCGTCCGTCACAGTGACCTTGTCGGCCAGTAGTTTCTCGACCAGTTTTTGTAAAGTTATCTGATTTTTAAGATCGTTTAAGGTCATTCCCTGTAAAGCAAGTGCTGATTTTAAGTCTTGTGACTGGCTTTTAAGGCTAACTTCAATATTTGCGGTTGCTGAGTCGATTTCCTCATTAGTTACTGAAATACGTCTTCTTGCAGCTTCCTGCTTTATTAGTTTCTCGGTAACCATACTTTCAAGGATTGAAGCACCGCCTCTTTTTTCAAGTTCCCTAACGATTTTCATTCTTGATATCGGAGATCCGTTTACTGTTGCAACAATAAAGAGGCTTTTGATGTAGTAGCCACCTAGGAACGCGACTGCGACTGCTACAATTCCTCCTAAAATGAGTTTGTTTTTAACAATGAAATTTTTTAAAGGTGTGAGAGACAGTTTTGCCCTCTTTTTAAAAGGATTAATTCTCACGAAGAAAGTCTTAATTTTGGAAAAAATAGCTTTAATGTTGATATTTGTTTTTTTCATTGACCCAGTATATCACAACAGGCAAGACAACAGCCATTTTTTTATTTGTTACAAATCTGTGATAAATCGTTTAGATTACCATCTCCCCAGTCATTTTCGGTACTGTTTGGGTTAAGAGAATCCAATTTTGAAGTTTAGTTGGCCCGATAATTATTTACAGGTTAAAACGTGGTGAGGCTACTGAGATAAGGTAGAACGACTCTCTCAACACCTTCGTAATTTTTGCATTCCGTTAAGTTTTTCTTTATTTTTCCTGCCCCCCCCCGAATGAATTTACATAAATCTTCAAAAACTTTTCCATGGTACTAAAGTCTTTCTCATTACGGTAAATATCGCAAAACAGCGCCGTATGTTTTATGAGAAGTCTAAGGTGTTATTTAGCTGAATGGGAAAGGGTATTTTGTGTCGGTCAAAAAGTATTGGTAACCTTGTTGATTTTGGCGTGATGGTGTCTTGGATTTTTCAAGAAATCGTATCAACAAATGAACCCATAGCTTTTGACACCTAGATAATTGTGGTGTAAAATGGCACCATTAGAGGCTCAGCTATGGGCCAAAATAATCAGAAGAAGAGGAGAGACTAATGAAGAAAATCTGTTCGTTTTTGCTCATGTTCGCGTTATTAGGGGCGATGGTCATTGCTGTGGTGGTTCCCACCATTCCAGCTAAGGCAGAAGAGGGGCCAATCTGGCCCTGCGAAGGGTCTCAAAATGTCCAGACGCAAGCTGAGTTGGATAAGACCTTTATTCTCAATCCATCCGCGATGGGAAGCTCAGATGTGAACTTCGACTGGGTAGGGAGCTGTGCTGCCGTAGAGCTGAAGAGCTCTATTCCTGTCTCGTATTCCAGAACGTATAAAATGCGTATCGCATCCGATCAGGTGTTAGGTACTTTCTACATTTCAAGCGACTACGGTAGGGTGATGGGGTATTTGGCAGTGGATGTGTCGAGTAACTTTGTGCTCTACGTTCCGGACTCTCGTCTAGGGGAATTTCAAGAACGGGGTTTGAGCCCTGTCCCCTTTAGCCAGGTAACTGATTGGAGTTGGGAAGCGATGATGGGGGCAAGTCAGAACGACACAACCGCGCAATGGATTGGAAGGGATATCAAACTGGGGAGTGTATATACATACAGAAGTGAACTTGTCTTCGGTATGTTAGGAGCCTATAACCCCGCCAACTTCTTTTTGACTTGGCGTGAGCAAGAGCAAGAGTACAATATATACCTGCCAGTTATAATGCACTAATCTCTGACAGGTCCCGACGGACGGCATTAGTTTAGCTAACTGTGCCGTCCTTTTTTTATCTTTTCTCGATCAAGGATTCCCGTTCTGCACCCAGGGAAATATATCTTATTGGGACGCCGGTCGCCTTTTCAATAAATTCAATGTAGGATTTTAGTTCTCTGGGCAAGTCGGAATACCTCTTAATTTTACTAGCCTCAAATTGCCAACCAGGAAACCTTTTGTATATTGGCTTTACATTTTCCGTCATTCCCGGAAACTGTGGATATAGATACCTTTTCTTTTTTATTTCGTAGTGAGTGCATACAAGTATTTCCTTTAGTCCTACCATAGTATCAACATGAGTAAGAGCAAACTCCGAAAACTTATTCAATTGATGAGCATACCTTAACATTGGCAGATCCAGCCAGCCTATTCTTCTTGGTCTTACCGGAATATTTGGGAACTCCTCAAACTCATGACCTTTATATAAAATATGTTTTCCCGCTCCCTGTGCCGTTGATATTTCTGTTGGTAAGGGGCCTGCACCCGTATCTGCTCTAGAGCTAAAGGATTTTACAACGCCAATAACCTTTAGGTTTTGTGGCGGTAACCCAACGGAAGTAAAAACATAGCCCGAAATAATATGGGACCCGGTAGCGTAAGGGTACGTTCCAAAATTAACATCTAACATAACGCCCTGGCTTCCCTCAAATAATACTGTTTCGCCTTTTTCCAGCGCCTTGCCTAATTCTAAAGAAACATCACATAAGTAAGGTCTAAGTTTTTTACCAAATTTTAAAACCCTCTTTAAAATTTCTTCTTTAGGTAAAGGTGTAACACTATAGATCTTTTCTAACGTCTCTTTTTTAGCGGGGAAAAAATAATCTAATTTCTTTTTGGCAAAAGCTGGAGTAATAATGTCCTCAAATCGTAAATTTTCTCTTCTTGCTCTATCTACAAAACAATATCCAATCCCAAAACCCACACTGCCAACTGCAGTTTTGCCTCTCCTTGCCTCGTTGGCCGTGTCACGCTGTCTGTGATAGGGCATAACAATATGAGCCCTCGGATCAATGAGTAGTTTTACCTTTATTCCCGCCTTTTCTATCATATCAATTTCTGAAATGAGAACCTCCGGATCAAAGCATACACCGGCAGCTATGACAAGTTTTTTTTCTGACAAAACTCCTGAAGGAAGAATAGTAAAAAGATACTGTTTTCCTTTGTATACAACTGTGTGACCGGCATTATTTCCTCCGCTAAACCGGCAAACGTAACTAGCTTTTTTGGCCAAATAATCAACAAACCTTCCTTTACCTTCATCTCCCCATTGAGATCCTAAGACAACTACTCCTGGCATAGTTATTTTCCTTTCTCTTTAATTTTATTAACTATATGCTCCGCAACTAACAATCCTGAAACAGAGGCATGCACAAGATTGGAACTGACACCCACCCCGTCACCGCAAGCATACAGGTTATCTATTTGAGTTTCTAAAAATTTTTTGAACACAGGTCCAGAGGAGAAAAATTTAACTTCAGTTCCATAAAGTAGAGTATCAAAAGAAAATACCCCAGGTGTAACTTTATCCAACGCCCTTAGCATTTCTATGATATTTACTAAGTGCCTGTAGGGGAGAGCAAAGGCCAAATCTCCGGGGTCGGCATCAGTTAGTGTAGGTTTAACTAGGCCCGTTTTTATTCTCTCGGGAGTAGATCTTCTTCCAGCTAGAAGGTCACCCAACCTCTGAACTAAAACACCGCTAGAGATCAAATTGGATAACCCGGTAACGTATGTTCCATAAAGATTAGGCTCCTTGAATGGAGCGGTGAAATTGCTCCTGACTAAAATTGCAAAATTAGTATTTACTGATTTTCTATCACTAAAGCTATGTCCATTTGCACTATAAATGGTAGAATTGT
This sequence comes from uncultured Candidatus Saccharibacteria bacterium, assembly GCA_964559585.1. GTDB lineage: Bacteria > Patescibacteriota > WWE3 > UBA101185 > UBA10185 > JAAZNV01. Next base: position 6,053 of record CAZLHE010000014.1, on the reverse strand, counting down.
CAACACTAACTTTTTCACGGGTCACAAAACCGTTTGGACACATACAAAATGTTCTAACAAAATCATTAAATGTCCTTCCTTCATATGAGATCTTTGCTTCATAAAGAACATCGGTTAGTCTTTTCATTACCTCAGCCGGAACTTCTACCCTAACACCCAACTCAACTGGGTGCACCACTTTGTCTAGCCCAAGTCTTTTGCACTCATTTGCAAACCACGTACTTCCCTCTCTTCCTGGTGCGACAATAACATTGTCCGCGAAATATTTTTCCGAGTTTTTTAGTTTTACTCCTACGGCTTTATGGTCAACAACAAGTATTTCTTCTACCTCAGAATTAAACTTAGTTTCTATTTGTGGCCTTAATACTTTGTACATATTGTTTAGAACACCATAGCTTTTACCGGTTCCTATATGTCTAATCGGGCTAACCTTGAAATTTAATTTTGCCTTATTACAAAGCTTAGTTATCTTTCTAATTTCGGTAGTATTAGTTCCAAAAAGGTTTTCCGGAGCTCCAAACCTTACCCAAAGCTCATCTGCAACCTTAACCAGGCGGGTGAAATCCGTTTTTGACATATAGTCCAGCATCCTAACTCCAATTGTAGTTGTAGCCACATTTAGTTTTCCATCCGAAAGGGCACCTCCGCCACCCCAACCCTTGGTGTTATCGCAGATCTTGCAATTGACACAGACCCCACCATTTTTAGCTGTTTGGCACATTCGCTTTTCGAGAGTATTTCCTTTTTCTAGTAACAAAATCTTAAGTTTGTTGTGTTTCGCAAATTCTAAAGCAGCAAAAATACCTGCTGGTCCTGCGCCCACAATAATACAGTCATATTTTTTTAATGTAGCCGCCTTTTTCATCTCTCTTTTTTTAAAGCCTTTATAATATATTTGTGAGATTTCCATCCAATTTTTGGTAAACGGTCTAAAGAAAACCAATTCACAGCAACGTTTTCTTTTTCGTCAGTTTTTATTGATCCTTCATATGGTTTGACTTGATAGAAAAAAATGAGATTCCCCGGTGCTCTGGGGTCATCCACTGTTTGAATTATTTTGAAAAAGGAAATTTTTTTCGCCTTCAAACCTGTTTCTTCTTTCACCTCCCGTCTTAATGTTTCTTCAGGATGTTCTCCATATTCAACAAACCCGCCGGGAAACATCCACGTGTTTTTATAGGGTTCTCGACCCCTTTCAACTAACAGCACTTTATTATTTTTTATTATTATTGCTGCTACAGAGTCAAAAACCTGAGGATAGTATATCCAACCGCAAGAAGGGCAGTACTTTCTTGAACGGTCGTCATCAACTCTAGCTAATAATTCAGTCTTACAAAATGGGCAGTACTCATAATTAGGCGGTTGTATTTTTAACAAAGGAGTTGTCTCTTAATTTAGATGAATTTATTACTGAAGAGGGTAAGACATTATGGTAGTTTGAGAAATTCGTAAAAATTCGCACAAAGTAATATGCAACTTTTGAAACTTTTTGTCAACGCCAAAAGTAAGGACTAGAGTTTAATATACCTCTCGTTTTTCTTGGCTGAGTATATAGGTCTAGAACTAGCTATTTACAATATGCCGCTAGAGATGAAAAATCCACACCATAGTTGGTAATATTAAAGGTTTTGATTCCAATGTTTCTTGGAACTGTACATGTAGTGTTCAAATTATCATTCCCATTTGGTTGTTCTATCTCTCCCCTATAGCTTATTACGCAATAATTAGCATCTTGGGCATTAGTTACTTCATATGTTGTTGAGCCGAAACCGACATAAATTATTTCTTCACAATTTTTACATTGAGCAAAATCTATAGTTAAAGCATCCGCGTCTTTTGGGGAATTACAGTTTTCAGTTACATTGTTATTAAAACTGACGTGCAAAACTGGTGCCAGCCCCCCTGTACATGGAGTATTTGTACCCAAACATTTGTTATTGATTTTGATCCCATAGCAATGACATTTTGTACCATATCGGTAAGCGACAAGAATGGAAGCATAAAAAACGGCCAAAAATAAAATGATAAATAATCCAGAGAATTTCAATGCTTTAGGAACTTTCATATTCTAATAATACAACATAGAATTCAGTTTTTATAATTGATTGGCGCAGATGAGATAGAGAGATATACTTATTTTGAATATACTATGTATAAAAGCCCAATGGATAGCACATTAAACGAATCGATAACCAGCTTACAGTCTCAAGAATCACAACTTGATAAAGGCGATGAAGAAGAAAGGCGTGGTTATTTGTTGAAAGTATCGGAAGCGTTGAACCATATAAGGTCTGAAGTAGGAAATGATGGCTGGTGGGTAGTGGGAGGTATTGCCAGGGACGCATATATTAACAACGGGGAATTTGCGGTGAGAAATTCGGAGGGGGGTTTGAGAGACATAGATATTTTATGTAAAAACTCAATTGCATCGGCTCTAGATAAGGCAGTCGGCACATATAAGGGGCCCCTACACATAGGAGGAGCTCTTACGAGGCTGTTTTTGAATGTTGATGATAATGAGGCACTTCTGACGTACCGAAAGACACATGTGCCTGTCCCTTATGAAGTTTTTAACACAGTTGATATGAATTTCCAGGGTGTGGAATTTCCAACCCTACCCTGTAATACATTGCTTCACCTGTATCTTCTTGCAGGAAAGATGCGGGAGTATGACTTTGCAAACGCCTTAGATCTTGCCCGCGCCCTGCCAGAAGTAAATCAACCAACCTATGAGGATGAGGCCTTATACAGGGGGTTTCATGAATTTCACAAGGAAGTGTACTTTAAGGAGAGAGGTGGGGATGATATCTGTCTACTGAAGACAGTAGCCTCAGCTTATAAGAATTCGTTATTAAATAAAATCGTTCCAATAAACTCACCTGCAATGAGAAGGTTTCTTTATCTGCTTTGGGATGAGTTAGATAAGTAGTTGTAATCGCTATAGTTGAATCCCATGGCTGGGAGCGTGGGACGTACTTGGAACTTTTTTTTATCTACTTATAAACGATTCTACCTTGTATAATCAAACTAATGCTTAAGAGATTAAAATTTAGTGAACCTCTACCAAAACTGATACTTAGTGGCGAAAAAAACACCACTTGGAGAGTTAACGACGATAAGAATATTGTCGTTGGAGATCAATTATCACTTTGTGGAATTGATGGTACTGAATTTGTGAAAGCTATAGTCATTTCGGTTAGGGAAACTACCTTCGGTGCTTTAACGGAAGAAGATAAAAAAGGACATGAGGAATTCGTTTCAGAACAGCAACTTTATGACACATATTCAAAATATTATTCCTTGAAAGTGACCCCAAGAACTCCCTTAAAGGTAATCAAGTTTCTGTTGTTATGACAACAAAAAGTCTGGCTGAGCATGTCGGTCTAGAACTAGTAGAGAGTTTAATAACATTTTTGATAGGAAAACTATTTTTTCAAGACAGTGATGTAATAGCACGCTGTGCCATTTTTTATTGTGTCTGCCCACAAATAACCGGAAATTGCATTATATAAAAACTCTTTGGGTAATAATTTGTTGATCATTCTAGCAATAAAAGGGTATTTAAAGTATAAAGTAGCTAATTTTTCATGTTTTTCTAACGTGGGAAGAATAAAATTAGAGATATCTTCTTCGTAGTCCAAGTTGAATCCGGCTGCTCTTGCGGATTCAATAAAAAAATCGTAAGTATCGAGGTCTTTAAGAGACATACCGATTTCGACTAGTTTAAGAGTTGTTTTTTCGTCTTCTGTATATGAATTTAGGTTGTTTCGTAAATAGCCATCAATTAAAATAAATAGACCTCCTTGCTTAAGAACTCTATTGGCTTCAGTTAGAACTCGTTTCTTATCGTTTGAATGGCATACAGCATCTACCTCAAAGACGATATCAAAAGTGTTATCCTTGAACTTGCTTAGATTGTGATAGTCACCATATTCTGCAGTGTAGTTCTTTATCTTTAAGGCAGCATTTTTAGCAAAGCCCATCTGTGATTTAGATATGTCAATGCCTATAAAGTCAGAGTCTGGATTTTGTATTGCTAAATATGCACTATTTGAACCCCGTCCTGTTGCTAGTTCCAAAACATTGAGCTTTTGCCTATTTTTTAAATAACTGTGGATAAATTTAACTGGTTCGACCAAATCCTCTTTTTTATATTTCCCATCTCTTGAAATTCCTACATGTATATACCCTTCTTTAGAGTGAAAAACTGAGTAGGCTAGCTTGTTTATTTGATAATACTTTTGCACACTTACCTCTGCAGAAAGGACTTTATTAATATCAAAAACTTTGCTTATCTTGTTTAACTTTTCGTTGGTGTGCAGCATATTATTATAATAGACTCTAGAAAAACGTTCGTATATGTGTGTAAAGAGGTTTAATCATAGTTTCTGGTTGAGCATGTCGGTCAGGAACCCAGCAAAACTATTTTCTTTTATAGCTTTTCTCATCCAACCAAGACAGGGTACTAAAAATTATTATCAGAAACATTCCCGGAATTAAGTGGTTTTTCCACCCCGGGCCTAAGAATTTATGAATTCCCAGGGCTACCGGAGCAACGAGAAAAATTATTATCAAGGCAACATGATTGTCTCCTTTAACATTAGATTTCTTATCTAAATCTAGCAGCTTGCCTAAAACCTTAGGAATAATGTATAAAATAATAAGGATTATAGGAAAAGCAAGCAAAAAATACTGATGAGAAGTTATTCCAAAATTTTTGATGAAAAAATTTGATAAAAAGTAATCCCACGGTTGTTCAGTTAAGAAAATTTCAAATTCTCTTTGGAACAGTATTACTCTTACCCAATTATAGGAAACAAGAGAGACAAGTGTTAGGTATAGAACAAAAAATGGAATTTTAGCGATTTTGGAATTCAGGTGCATGTATTATATATACAACTTCTGGGTAAGCCAGTCCATTATATCTAAGTGTGTTTTATAAATATTATTCTTCAGGCTATATAGCTGAACATATGGGTCTAGAACCAGCTGAGAGTACTCATGTTTTAATTTATTTAAGAAAGCTATTTAAATAATGAAATATCCCTTCAAATAAAGAAATCACATAAAAGGGTTTTTGAGAAACAAGTCTAACAGTAGCCGTCTGTCCGGGAGCTACCGAAATTTTTCCTTCAGCGACTACCCCATTATCTACCTGTAACATGCTATTTTCTTTAGTAATCGGAATAAGGTTGCCGTCAACACAGATGTTAGTTATTGAAGAGGAATTGTTGGTGTCTTGATTGGACATTTGAGCAGTAAACATATAAGACTTTAAGGTTTGATCATATGACATGAGAAATTGAGTATTCCATGCAGAAAAATGTTGTAGGCCACCCTTTCCACCGCCCGTTCCACCGCCTGTTGCCTCTCCTAAAGCAACCCTCGGAGTGTGTAAAAAGGGAAGAAAAAGTAACACTAGAAAGATAGTTATTAAAGAAATAACACCTAACCTTTCTTTGTGCGCGAGTTTCAATCGAGCAATAATGTCTCCCACAAAAAGGAATAACGGAGCCAGTAAAAAAAGATATGTGATTAATCCCGGGATAACATTTACTATTAGGATTTCATTGGTATTGATTAGTCCCGGACAAATAGATAATTCTATTTTTTTATATAATGTTAAATTATTTAGATAGAAACCTACGCACCCAATGGAAACAAGTAAACCATCAAAAACAAGATGGTATCGGCGATTTAACAACAGATATAAGGCTAAAAAAATATTAGGTAATCCTAAAATGATATATGGGCCAAACAAAAGCAGGGGAGAAACGCTCACTATCAGCAGTACTCCCACAAGTTTACGAAGACGTATCTCTACCCCGGTTGCTCTAATTCCTTGATTTTCTTCCTGCTCTATTTTTATTTTATCTACAACTTTCCTTTGTGAGAAAATATCGTGTACAGTTTTAATAATGCCAAACAGAAAGGTAAAAATACACAGTAAGCCAACAACAAAAGCAATCGTATTAGTTATTTGATTATCAATAACCTGACGATTTCCTAATGTGAACAAGTCCAAGAAGAAAATAGTTACTGCAAAGATTATT
>CAZLHE010000013.1:0-12611 GCA_964559585.1 uncultured Candidatus Saccharibacteria bacterium | reverse complement strand
AAAATGTCTTATCCGACTGGAGGAGCATCTCAGTTTTAATATCACAAAAGACCCCATCTTCTTTGAGAAACGCTTTGATTACCGCAGATAAAACTTTGGACAATGCTTTAAGAGACATGGTTGATGGAGAAACAATGGGAGATAGACTTAAAAATGCCGAAAGCAAGTTTGACCGCGATTTGTATAACAAAATATGGGAAGTGCATAAGATTAGGAATAATTTAGTGCACGAATCGGGATACGAACCTCCCCATTTTGTTATTACTGAATCAATTCAAGTTTTAAAGACTGCTTTGCAGTCGTTGGGTTTAAGAATATGAAAAAAGTAATTTTAATAACCGGCGGGTCTGAGGGACTTGGAAAAGAAATAGCTCGTAAACTTCATATGGATAATGAGGTAGTTATAATTTCAAATAAGAAAGAAGAACTTGATGTTACGGCAAATGAACTTAGATGTGGGAAATATCTTTGTGATATTACCAATGTTGAACAAATAAAAAAAGTAATTTTAGAGATTGAGCAGAAGTACGGGAAGATAGATGTGCTAGTAAATAACGCCGGTGTTTGGGTTGGCGGGGAACTTGACGAAAATAATTACGATGACATTGCAAGGGTTTTGCTTGTCAACTCGGTAGGAACAATAAACATGACAAAATCTGTTCTTCCCTTAATGAAAAAACAAAAATCAGGAAAGATTATCAATATAAACTCCATTGATGGCATTGAGGTTAAAGCCGAAAGAAGTATTTATATAGCCTCAAAATGGGCAGTTACAGGCTTTACAAAAGCTTTAAGCAAAGAACTTGAAAAATACAATATCAAGGTTGTTGGGATCTACCCCGGACTTATGAAAACTAATCTGTTCAAAAATGCGGATGTAAAAAGGGATCTAAGTGAGGCAATGGATCCGGAAAATGTTGCAAGGATTGTTGAGGCGGCGGTTTTGTTTGATGATATTAATCTAGACGAAGTAGTTTTTAGAAGAACCGGTTATTGAAATGACTGAAAAAGAATTACTAAAAGATAAATATAAGTTAGTACTGGGGCTTGAGGTGCATCTTCATTTAAGTACTAAAAAGAAAATGTTTTGCAGCTGCCCCGCGGAAATCTGGGAAAAGGAACCAAACTCACTTACATGTCCCACATGTCTTGGACTTCCCGGGGCCTTGCCGGTTCCTAACAGGGAGGCTGTTAGAAAAACGCAGTTACTGGGTCTTGCTTTTAACTCCCAAGTAAATAAAAACACCTGGTTTGATAGAAAACATTATTTTTATCCCGATCTTCCAAAGGGCTACCAAATAAGCCAATACAAAAATCCTTTATGTCTTGGGGGTTACATCGAACTTGACTTGGGGGTCAAAGCAGAAATCGACCACATCCACCTCGAGGAGGATGTCGCCAAGTCCCTTCATTTGAAAGACAAAACACTCCTTGATTTTAATAAGTCCGGAATTCCTTTAGTTGAGATAGTTACCAAACCTATTTTTACTGAAATAAAAGATGCGGTTGAGTTTTGCAAGAAAATTCAAACGATAGTTAGGTACCTGGGAATCGGAAATGTTGATATGGAAAAAGGCCAGATGAGACTTGAGGCAAACATATCATTGAGAACCCCCCAGATGGAGAAAGACGGGAAGCTTGCTGACTACAAAGTAGAGATTAAAAATATTAACTCGTTTAAGTTCATGGAAAAAGCGGTTCTTGCTGAGATACAAAGGCAGGTAGAATTATTTGAAAATGGAGAAACCCCGATGCAAGAGAATAGGGGATATGATGAAAACTCCAACGTTACAGTTTTACAAAGAAGCAAGGAAGAGGCAAACGATTATAGGTATTTCCCTGACCCGGATATCCCGCCAATGGTCTTTGATGACACTTACATATCGGAATTAAAAAGTGAGTTGCCCGAGCTTCCCTACCAATTAAAAGAAAGAATCGTAAGTACTTATAAAATTCCAAGTAATGTGGCTTTAAGACTTGTATACAGCTTGGGACCTGAGATTATTAAAAAATTTGAAGTATTGGTAAAAAGCGGTCTTGATGCTAATAGAGTTGCAAATACTTTAATTAACAAAAAAGAATCACACGGTCTAAGTGAATCGGATTTTAAAAAGTTTATTGGGGGGGACAAGGAAGCTATTTCAAAAGAAGCTTTAGAGGAAGCTGTAAAGAACGTTTTGGAAAACAATGAAAGAGCCGTTTTAGACTTAAAAGGCGGTAAAGAAAGCGCGTTAATATTTCTTTTAGGACAGGTTATGAAAGAAACTAAGGGAAATATTGATCCGTCAAAGGCTAGGGAGCTTATCAATAAAGCAATATTTGGATAATGCTTCAATTTCCGTAGCTAAATTAAAAGAAGGAACACTGATAGTATGGAGCAGATGGAATTAAAATTTGATCCCGAAAATCCTGATTATACTCATGTAACTAATGAAGCTCTTGGGAATAAGGCGTTGGACGAGTTGGAAACTAAAAAGGTTGTAGGAGTTGATATTGAAGGAACCTCCCTTGATCCTTATGACGGAATTTTACTCACTGTACAGATAGGTACGCCTGAGAAGACTTTCATTTTTGATGCCAGGAAGCTGGACTTAGGAAAATTTAAAAGATTCAAAGATTTTTTGGAAAATTCAAAAATAATAAAGATCTTACATAACGGAAAATTTGATTATAAGCATATAAAACAGCATCTCGGAATTTCTGTTTGTAATATTTACGATACGATGCTGACGGAAGTAATTTTGAACGCCGGGATTGGGAGAGGTTACTATAGTTTAAAGGAACTGGCCAGCAAGTACGCTTCTTTTGACCTTGAAAAAGCTATTAGAGCAACTTTTGAGGGAGTGACCGCCCATACTAAACTTACAGAAGCTCAATTAAAATATTCCGCTATTGACACTTTAATCATGTTTCCAATTTTTGACGAGCAAATAAAAAGTCTTAAAAAGGAAGGGTTACTTGATGTTGCTAAGCTTGAATTTGCTACAACCAGGGTTGTAGGCGACATGGAGCTTAACGGGGTACACGTGGATGTTAAAAAATGGAAAGAGTTGATTAAAAAACTTGGAGAGCAACGAGATGAAGCAGCGAAAAGATTCCAAGATGCAATACGTCCTATGTTCAAATCAAGCTCAATTGACCTTTTCGGGAATCTTGGTGACTCGATAAATATGAATAGTCAGGTTCAACTAATGGACCTTTTTAACAACAAAATGCATCTTGGACTCCCCTCTACGGGGGACGCGGTTTTGGAAGGTTATAATAACCCGGTTGTGGACATTCTCAGAGAATATCGTGGCTATGAAAAACTGGTTTCAGCATTTGGTGAAACACTTCTTGCCAAAATTAATAAAAAGACAGGCAGAATTCATCCGGATTTCAACCAGCTTGGAGCTGCAACTGGAAGATTTTCTTGTAATAACCCAAACTTCCAGCAGATCCCAAGACAGACAGGAGATATCCAGTTCAGATCGTGCTTTACTCCTGAAGCAGGACGAAAACTTGTAACGACAGATTATTCCACGATGGAAATGAGAATTATGGCTGATCTTTCGGGAGACGCCGCTTTGATAGGCGCGTTTAAAGAGGGAGTCGATGTTCACTCTCATACTGCAGCTTTGATGTTTAACCTTAAACTTACTGATGATTTTGCAAAAAAGCATCCCTTGGAAAGATTTGCCGCTAAATCAATAAATTTTGGACTTATGTACGGAAGGGGCTCCAATAGTTTGGCAAAGCAAATAGGAGTTTCGGCTGAAAGAGGCAAGGAATACCTCGACAAATATTATAGACTCTACCCCGGAGTTAGGAAATTTTTGGATGGAGTTGCAAAGCAAGCTGTAAGAGATGGTTGGAGCACGACTCCCGCTGGCAGAAAACGATGGTACATTAAACCTGAAAAAGATGATCCGGAGTACCAAAGAAAAATAGGACATATTGAAAGACAGGCAAAAAACCACCCAATTCAAGGAACTAACGCTGATGCTATTAAGTACGCTCTAGTTTTTATGAATGACAAAATCAAGGAAAAAGGTTTTGACGTCAGGCTTATTTTGACGGTTCACGATGAAATTGTAAGTGAGGTAAGAGCTGATCAGGCTGAAGAGTGGTCAAAAATACAATCACAGGAAATGTGCAGAGCTGCAGAGTTATTTATAAAGAAGGTACCGGTATTATCAGAGCCTTTTGTAAGTGATGTTTGGGAGCATTAGTATATAGGTCTTGCACTCACGTGCTGAGAGTGCTAGTATTCGTAGTATGGTCTTATGTCACAGATGCGGGCAAAGACCCGCCAGAATACCAATAACAAGAATTATTGATGGTAAACAAGTCTACATGGCTTTGTGTGAGATTTGTTATCAAGATGTGATGCAAGAAACCTCAGAAACTGCCTCAAAACTTGATAAATTCGGCAAAGATTTGACTCAAATGGCACGTGAAGGGAAACTAGATCCGGTTATCGGAAGAAAAGATGAAATAGACCGGGTAATTCACATTTTATCCAGAAGAACAAAAAATAATCCCGTTTTAATTGGAGACCCCGGAGTTGGAAAAACCGCTATTGTAGAAGGTTTGGCCCAGAAAATAGTTGAGGGAATTGTTCCCGAACCATTAAGAGGAAAAAGAGTTTTTATGCTTGATTTAGCATCAGTTGTTGCTGGAACTTCCCATAGAGGTATGTTTGAAGAAAGACTTAAGGATATTATTCAGGAAGTTATTAATTCCTCAGGCCAGATCGTGCTTTTTGTTGATGAACTTCATACGGTTGTTGGGGCAGGCAGTGCGGAAGGTTCAATGGATGCGGCAAATATCTTAAAACCCGCACTTTCAAGAGGCGAGCTTCAAATGGTTGGTGCAACAACCATTGATGATTACAGAAAATATATTGAACGAGACGCAGCTTTAGAGCGAAGGTTTCAGCCTATAATGGTTAACGAGCCAACTACCGATCAGACGGTTGAAATTTTGGAAGGTTTAAGGGAAAGGTATGAGAAACACCACAATGTAAAGATAACGGACTTAGCAATTGAAGCGGCAGTAAAGATGAGCGATAGATATATAAGCGACAGATTTTTACCGGATAAAGCTATTGACCTTATTGACGAAGCCTGCGCACTGGTCAGACTTTCTCAAGTTAAAGAGCCGGAAAACTTGAAAAATGTTGAGGAGGAAATTTCCGAGATAAACAAAAAACTTAAGAAAAGAGATATCGATAGTGAAGAAAAATCAAAATTGAAAAAAAGAGTGGAATCTCTGGAAAAAGTTAAAGCTGAGCTTTTGGAAATATGGACAAAAACAAAACTTGAAGAAATTCCAGAAGTGGAAGTCGAGGCAGTAAACAAGGTTGTATCAAGGGCAACCGGCATTCCGCTTGAAAGCTTGAATGTTGCTGAAAGAGAAAGACTTTTGAAACTTGAACAAACCATCGGAAAAAGAATTGTTGCTCAAAAAAATGCTATTTCCATTTTGTCTGAAGCTGTAAGAAGGGCAAGGGCCGGTCTTAAAGATCCAAAAAGACCAATCGGAGCATTTTTGTTTTTGGGACCAACGGGAGTAGGAAAAACCGAACTGGCAAAAGCATTGGCCGAGGCTTTGTATGGTGATGAGGATATGATGATAAGAATCGATATGAGTGAGTATATGGAAAAACATTCGGTAAGTAAGCTCATCGGGGCTCCTCCAGGATATATCGGCTATGATCAGGGAGGACAGTTAACCGATGTTGTGAGAAGAAAACCCTTCTCAGTCATTCTTTTAGATGAAATTGAAAAAGCTCATCCAGATACATTCAACGCCCTGCTTCAAATAATGGAAGATGGCAGACTTACCGACAGCAAGGGAAGAACTGTAGATTTCAAGAATACTATTTTGATAATGACCTCAAATGTAGGCTCTGAATTCCTAAGGAAATCAGAAATAGGTTTTGATAAAGGTGTAAAAAAACACTCCGAGAGCAACGAAGATTTTAATAGAAGAGTACAGGAAATCTTGAAAGATTCATTTAGACCCGAATTTCTAAACAGAATTGATGAGATTGTGATTTTCTCAAGTCTATCTCAGGAAGATATTAAAGAGATCACAAAAAGACTTGTCAAAAAGACAGAGGGGTTGCTTAAAGAACAAGGAATAAGTGTTGAAATTGCAGATTCTGCTATTAAATATCTAGCGGAGACCGGATATAGCGAAGATTATGGAGCGAGACCGTTAAGAAGATTAATTCAAAGAGAATTAGATAATGTTTTGTCAGGCATGATAATAAAAAACGAAGTCATAAAGGGTGACAGAGTCAAGGCAAGCTTTGGAAAAAACGGATTGAGTGTTAATGTGTTAAAACCAGCAAAAGTCTCTTCCAGAAAAAGGTAATTGAAAAAAAGATCTAAATTTGTTAGTCTTTCACAGCTATGGCCGAAGAAAAGAAGGATCAAGAAAAAACTGAAGAGAAAGTAGAAGAAACAAAAACAGAGGAACCTGTTAACGAAAAACAGAAAGAGTCTGAAGTTTCCGAGGAACCTTTAGAAGAATCTTCCGTTGAAGAGGACGAGTTTGAAGTTGCTGAGGAAGAAATTGTGGAAGTACCGATAAAACCAGGTGAGCCAAAAATCGAAGATTTTAAAGTTGGAGATACAGTTAAGGTGAACTACAAAATCATCGAGGGCGACAAAACAAGAATCCAACCATATCAAGGAATTGTTATAGCAAAAAAGGGTATAGGTGTTTCAAAAACGTTCACTGTTAGAAAAATTTCAGCTAACAGCATCGGAGTTGAAAGAATATTCCCGCTCTCATCCCCTAACATCGAGTCTTTAAAGGTGGTAAAAAGAGGAAAAGTTAGAAGGGCAAAGCTATATTACTTAAGAGAAAGAATCGGAAAGCAAGCTACAAGAATTAAAGAAAGGGTTATTAAAAAGTAGCTTTAAAAAACTTATCTCCTCACACGATGGCGGCCCTTTTTATTGAAGGGTCTTTTTTATTCCCTTGATTTGATAGATAATAGTGCTGTGAAAAATCTCTATTCATTTTTGTTTTCAAAGACAGCACTTGCACTCGCATGTGTTTTGTTCCTGGTCTGCTCGTATTGGATTTATAAAAACGTAACGCTGGGGGACCTTATCGGAACCCAAACTATTTATAGTAGGTAAAAAGAGAGCCATTGCCTTATAAGATATTGCCATAGGTAAATTGAGAGATATGTGCTACAATCTTAGGCGTGCTCTTACGAATGATCGAAATCTTGATTTTTTAACTCAAAGCATTTCCCATTTTCTAAGAGACTGATTTGTATTTTGTTTGTACGGAAGGTGGTGTGTTAGTTTGACAAAATTATACGTAGGTAATTTACCTTACAGCTATAACGATGATAGTTTAAAAACATTATTTGCCTCATATGGAAATATCGTTTCCGCGACTATTATATTCGATAAAATGAGCGGAAGATCCAAAGGATTTGGATTCGTCGAGCTTGAAGATGATGCAGCTGCTCAAAACGCGATAAAGGACTTGAATGACAAAGATATGGAAGGAAGAAACATCGTCGTTTCTGTCGCAAGACCTAAAGAAGAAAGACCCGAAAGATCTTTCAGAAGATAACATTTCTCTAATGGGAATACTTTGATTCTGGGGCCCCGCTTTTTAAGCGGGGCTCTTTCGTTTCTTGTTAATATCTAGCCGTTTAGGTATATTTAATACATGCTTAGTGTTGATTACAACGATAAAAACTATGATTATACAAGGTATTGGGATGGCCGGGATTATGAACATACAGCTGAATTTTTGGCTTTGAAAAAGCTTCTTCCAAAAAAAATGGAACGTAACATGAGTGTTATTGATATCGGGGGCGGGTTTGGAAGGCTGATTCCTATTTTTAAGGATTACTTTGGGTCAATTACTGTTTTTGATTATTCTCAAAGACTTCTAGATTTGGCGAAAGAAACAGGGAAGCAGATGGGTGTAAATGTAAAAACTATCCAGTGTGATGTTTACGAATTAGCGTCCTGCTCTACCGAAAAATTTGATTACGCCGCAATGATCCGGGTTTCCCATTACCTGGATGATTTACAGAGTGTTTTTGAGCAAATTTATGGGGCACTGAATGATAACGGGGTTTTTATATTAGAAATAGCCAATAAAATGCACTTTAAGTCAGTCCTACTAAACCTGTTTAAAGGCAATTTTAAGTACTTTAGTCGCGATTCAGTCAGCGTGGCAACAAAAGATGTCACATTTCTAAACCACCATCCTAAAGAAATCGAAAAGATGCTTAAAGAAGCCGGTTTTAAAATTGAAAAAAAACTCTCAGTTTCAAATTTTAGAGTTCCTTTTGTTACAAGGTACTTCCCGGTCAAAATTCTCTTGAGGTTTGAAAATTTAACCCAGGGAATTCTGTCTTACTTTTATTTCGGACCTTCTATTTTTTACAAGTTGGTTAAGAAGTAACTATTCAAACTTAAAGAAGTACCCTACCCGAATTCTTGAAAGTGAGTACAGGTTACTTAATGATTGGGTTGTTCCAGAAATATCCGATACGGCTGAGGTATACGAAGCATTTTTTACCATTTGAGTTATTTCGTTGTTAAGACCTCCAAAAGGATATGAGAATGATTCTACTTTTATACCAAGTTTTGATTCTAAATAATCTTTGCTTCCAACGATCTCGCTATCAGCGTGGGCGGGAGTAGTGGATGTTAGATCGATATGGCTCATTGTGTGGGCACCCACTTCTACTAGTCCGCTTTGGAAAACCTCTTTAATCTGCTCGTCGGTCATGTAGTTTTGATAGTTAACAAATCCGGTAATGACAAAGACAGTTGCTTTAACACCCGTTTCTTTTATTACAGGGAAAGCATCGGTGTAAAAGTCCCTATACCCATCGTCAAATGTAATTGCAACAAATTTCCCTGTCGGAGGTGTTTTCATATGAAGAAGCTTTGGGATTTCTTTAATGAACACAAATTCGTACCCTTGATTTTTTAGTTCGTTTATTTCCCTTTTTAATTCCATTGGAGCAATAGCCATCCTTTTTCTCAGAAAATCATTCTTATCCGTAACAATCTCAATATAGTGATAAGTAATTATCGGAATGTTTAAAGAATAAGTATTTTGGCTAGAACTTTTATTCTGTGTTGTTTTACCAAAATTTCTTAAACTAATACCCGCGTTTCCAAGCAGCTTAATAATAAAGAGGCTTGAAAGAAAAATTACAGCGAAAACTAAAATTAAGACACTTAACATATCTCCTTCTTCATGCTTCTTTTTGGCCATGCTAAATTAATTTTACTCTCTTAGGTAAATCTGTTCTTACTCGGCTTTGTTGTCTATACTTGGGGTGTGAATAGAGTTTCAATCATCAAAAGGATTCTAATCTTTTTGTTAGTCGCCTTCTGTGGAATTCTGTTTGGGCAGTTATTAGTAAGATCCTTTTCTAAACTGACTTTAACGGACTTCCATGTGTACTACTATGTATCAAGAGCAGTTTTTTTCTACAAATCCCACCCTTACGCTAATTTCACACCAATATATCCATATTTCTTTCCGCCAGCATCCCTTCTGTTATTTTGGCCTTTGATATTTGCACCGTTTTTTATATCGAAAATAATATTTACGATTATAAATTCGGTATTGCTTTTCGCGTCGATTAATTTGATTAGCAAAATGTTTTTCGGAAAGATTACCTACCACTTTTGGGTAATGATCTTTTTAAGTCTTATTTTTTACCCTCTAAGATTTACGTTCTCAGATGGTCAGTTTAACGTTGTGATGCTTTTTATGTATACCGTTGGGTTGTACGGCTTATTTGAGAAAAAACCTCTTGCAGGGGGCATAGGACTTGGGGTTGGTGTTATAACAAAAATAAGTCCTATGTTAGTAGTTTTGTACGCATTTTTTAGAAGAAATTTCAAACTTGTTTTCGTATCGGGCCTAACGATAATAATATTTTGCCTACTTTCGGAGTTTTTTGTAAAAAAAGATATAAATTATTACTACAAGGAATTTGTCATCGGAAAAGTTTCTTCTCAGTCGGATGCCTTTGGCTGGACAGATCAATCATTTTTAGCGTTGATTAAAAGGATTGTCTATGCACAAAAACTTACCGTCAGCTCAGATACAAAAAGTCTCATGGCTTATTCAGCCGTAGCTTTGCTTTTGGGAATATTTTTAGCTATCGAGTTAAAGGTAAAGAAAGGTAAATACAATTTATTTATTGATTATTTTATCTTAACTATTATTGGGGTTTTGGGCACCGGTCTTACGTGGTATCACCAATATACAATTCTGCTCCTTCCTCTTTTTGGAACGGCTATTTTATGTTTTACAAAAATAAGTAAAGGACGTAGAGGTGTTCGGTTAGCTTACCTCATAGGTTTGTTGTTTGTTTACGCAACGTGGTTTTTGAATATGAAATCAAGCCCGATACTTATTGGGTATCTTCAATTTAACATGTTATACGCCGGTGTGCTTTTGCTGGCCGGTCTTTTTGTATTAAAAGCCAATCAAAATTGGCTCGACGAAGACAACTTTGTCGTAGAAAATTTTGATATAAATAAGTATTTAATCCCGGTATTTCTAACCTTCGTAATTATAGGTCTGTGTCCATGGAACTTTTCTCAGAACTTAAAAGAGGGTAGGGATTTGGCAAGAATGGAAGCGATAAATTATATGTCAAGAGTTCTAAAATCGTCGAAGGCAGAATTCAAAATTGGAGAGTCCGACAGCTTTAAATTAAGCAATAGGGTTGGAAAAGGATACATTTTATTTGGAAAGGGAGAACAAGATAAAGTATTGGATAAAATGTCTATTCTTTATTTAGATCCGATAAATAACTTTGAGTATAAATACATATTTAGCTCTACAAACGGAATCAACTTTGAGTTGAAGGCAAAACTTGAGAGTAATAAATATAAGGATTTATATGGAGGTTCCTTCAGTGTTATTTGGTGAGATACTACGGTCTGGAACTAAAAGAATAGTATACTAAATTAATGTTACCTTCTGGTCTTTATAGATACTCGTACCTTTTGATGACTATTATTTTCCTACTGGTATGGGTGCTTATTTATCTGAAAAGAAGAGATTTGCGTTATGGATTGTTATTCGTTTCCCCAATTGTTGGAGCTTTAAGTGTAGCCGCAGCCTACTTTTTTTGGACTGTAGATTGGTGGCGACCTCCTACGTTCACTTACACGCGCGTTGGCCTTGAAGATTTTTTACTAGGATTTACTAATGGCGGTCTTGCGGTTAGTATATATGGTTTTATCTCTGGAAGGAGATTATTAAGGACCTTTAAGAAACATAACTCTGTGGGCTTACTCCTGCTAATTTTGTTTGGAGTTTTAATGTCCGTTCTTTTTTGGGGGTTTCATATTACATCTTTTTGGTCATGCACTATTTCTTTACTATTATTAGGACTGGTACTGATCATTCTTAAACCCAGCCTGTTTTTTAGTTCTTTGGTAAATTCAGTATTAATGATAATTATAGTTTTGCCTTTTTATTTTACCGTTAATATTTTGTTTCCTAATGCAGTTGCGAATATATATCAGTTTAAAACCCTTAGTAACATTTTGATAATAGGTATTCCGATTGAGGAGCTTATCTTTTATGCTTTGTTTGGATTTGTCACCCCTGCTTATTTTAGGTATTGGAAAGGTTTGGAGTACGAATGACTCCATTGCTCAGGTATGGTTTTATACCAGGAACTATATACAGATTATAACCTAGTTTTGATGTGTGATGGTATAGATAAGGATGTTAAAGGGTACCAGTAGAAAGGTGATATCTTTCTATATCCTGTTTCATTATTTTTGGCATTTTCTGTTCATTTTTAGCCCACAAGAGTTCAATATAATTTGAGGCTTGATCAATTAGGGTACTGGCTAATTCTTTTAATTTTTTATCTTGAATTTTATTTCTGTATTCCAATACAACATCATAAAAATATCTCAAGGCAACTTGTGGGGGTAGCGTTGTATTACCATCTACGATCCATTTAGCAACAGCAGTATGAAAATACATAGATCCTTCTAAAGAATCTAGTATTTTAGCAATCGCAGCGTTATGACTTGGAGCTAAAGTATCTGTGCCGTAAAGGAAGTTCTCGGCTTGTGTAAACTGAGTATATAAAGCGAAGTCTTTGGAATTTAAAATGTCTTTAGCAACAGACAATTCATCCCCCGTATCCAGTTGTTTTTCTTTTTTCAGGATAGCTGTTATATCGCCCAAAACCGTTTCTGGTAGATCGTGAACTAAGATAATACGGTCTATATTTTTAATATCTTTGTTGGTTAAAGGAAGATGGGAAGCCATTTTCCTTAATCTAACTATGTGATCACACAGTCGGTCACTCACCATTCCTTTAGGATATCTAGGGTCGCTATATCTATTTACTTTTTTAGTGTCTGAGAGATAAGGATCTAAATAATCCCCCACTTTGATTGGTTTATTTGACCTTAATAATGGATTAAAAGAAAGGATCATAGATTTTGGTGAGGGCGCTGGGGATCGAACCCAGGACAAACGGCTTAAAAGGCCGCTGCTCTACCGCTGAGCTACGCCCCCGTAGATGTTGATTATTATATCATAGCCTTTTGAGTTCAAATATTAAATACCCGAAGTTT
>CAZLHE010000012.1:0-13026 GCA_964559585.1 uncultured Candidatus Saccharibacteria bacterium | reverse complement strand
GAGAAGGAAGTATCGGATAGTCAACTTTCATTGCTATAAAAGGTAATCGCCCGGTCTTTATACTTAAATCCGGGCGATCTTTGGTCAGATTCTGTTCTCATTTTGCTACCCAATTAGATGCCCAAACAGAGATTTCCAGTTGCAACTTGAAGGCTTTACAACTCCAAGAAATCCAACACCCCTTGTTTCCAGATTTCTGTAAATGCGTCTGTAGGTCCCTAAGCGGTGTTTCCGATGGGCCACCAGGATTGCCTGTTCCCTCTTTGGGAATTCTCTCATGATCAATTCGTTGAGACTGCGTGGGTCGAAAACGTTTACCACGTTTGAGTCAGTGATTGGGTATTTCTTTCCCACGGTTGTTACCTTAAGTTCCGCAAGAGCCGCTCTGACCTGCTGCTCTGCGGACTCTTCGAGAAACAACCTCACGACGGTATTCATACCTACCTCCTTTCCTTTCTGTTTGAGATTATACAACAAAATTTAGGTTTACATACAAGTTGCGATATGAAAATATAGTGGTATGGAAAATCTCAATGAAAAGGCAGAAGAAGTAGCAGGAATTCTCGAAAAAAACTACCCAAATCCTAAGACAGAGTTAGTACACGCTAACGAATATGAACTGGCCGTCTCAGTGATGCTCTCAGCTCAAACAACCGACAAAAAAGTAAATCAAGTTACACCCGCTTTGTTTAAGAAGCACCCAACGTGGCAGGCACTTTCTAACGCCGAAGTGTCTGATGTCGCTAACTTTATCAAGCAGGTTAATTTCTATAAGGGAAAGGCTGAAAGGCTAGTAAAGGCAGCTCAGAAAATCGTTGCAGAGTTTGGAGGTGAGCTTCCTCGCCCGATGGAAAGTCTTATGACTATTCCTGGTATTGCAAGGAAAAGTGCCAATGTAATAATGCAGCAAGCTTGGGGAATAGCTGAGGGAATTGTTGTAGACACACATGTTATAAGAGTTTCAAACAAACTTGGGTTAACTACTCATAAGGATCCTGCGAAGATAGAAAAGGATTTGATGAACATATTTCCAAGGAAATATTGGAGAAATATCTCAAGCGCGCTAGTTTTACACGGTCGGTATATCTGCATCGCCAGAAAGCCAAATTGCGAGGGGTGTTGCTTGAATAAGATTTGTCCCAGCGCTTTTAAATAGGGGATTACTGGACTATTTCAAAAACTCTGATTGTCGCGAAATACTTGCTTTGGTTTTCATCGTAGTTCCAATCACCGACTACCGTCATTCTTAACTCAAAACTTTTTTCCGGGTCTATTCTTATCAGCTCCGCAAGGTCCTTGTATGAGGGTGTTCTTTGTCTGAAAAATATCTCTTTGTTTGTTTTATTTGTCCACATGACTTTCTGATCTTTCGCCACATCAACAAATTTAGGTACCCAGCCAAAGTCTGTAAATTCAATATTTACAACTCCCAAAGAGGCATCAATTTCTGCCTCTGTCTGAGCTTTGATCTGGGCACTTTCACTTGCCTGTTTTGTTTCTAATTCTTGTGCTGTTTCTTCCTCAGTTACACTGTAGGAGCTTTCGTTTCCAATTCTTTTCATCTCTGTTAACTTGTTATGAGATTTTAAAGCATAGAAAAAAATCAATCCAAGAAACACCGTGAGTGTAATGAGTCCGATTGAGAATACTGGTTTGTTTCTCTCAAAAAACGCTTTCATTGGTAGATTATATCAGTTTAGGCAATTGAGCTTACGCTGTCTTTCAGCAGCTCTTTATTTACCAGATATTTTGGTGGGTTCTTATTAATTAGTACGTCAATTACATTTTCTGCCGTCATCCTTGCCATTTGGATTCTGGCCTCCCAGGTTGCGCTGGCAATGTGGGGGGTTAGAAGCACGTTGTTTAGTTTCAAAAGGTCTGGATGGATTTTTGGTTCTTCTTCAAACACATCAAGAGCCGCTCCGGAAATGTAGTTTTCTTTTAGAGCTAAAGCCAGAGCGTTTTCATCAATCACCGGACCCCTTGCCGTATTTATGAGTATAGCGTCGGGCTTCATAAGTTCAAATTGAGCACTATCTATCATGTGTTCTGTTTCTTCGGACAGGTTAACGTGCAGGGAAATCACATCGCTATTTTGTAGCAAGTAATCCAAACTTACCTTTTCTGCATCTAACAGATTTTCGGCTTCTGGATGTGGGGCGATATCGTAATAAAGAATTTTCATGTTAAGACCGTGTTTTGCCATTCGCGAAAAGAACTGTCCAATCCTTCCAAAACCGATAATTCCCAGTGTCTTTCCCATGAATTTTGGTCCTATAAATGTCATGGGGTCCCAGTATTTGTATTTTCCATCTCTGCAGAATTTATCTGCTTCCGCAAGTCTTCTTCCAAGTCCCAGCATCATGGAAAGTGCGTGTTCAGCAACAGCCTCTGTTAGATCACCCGGGGTGTTGGCAACATAAATATTTTTCTTCGTAGCTTCATCAAGGTCAATGTTGTCATAACCCACAGAGTAGGTTGCAATAACCCTTAAGTTTTTAGCTACTTCAATTACGGACTTGTTAATCTGGTCCGGTATTACCGGAATGATCGCGTCAGCATCTTTAATAGCTTTTTTTAACTCTGCGGGCGACAGAGGAGCACCTTTTCTGTAATCAAGCTCCAAGTTTTTGTGCTCTGTTAAAAGGTTTATTCCTGCTTGTGGTATTTCTCTTGTAATTAATACTTTCATGGGCAGTTTCCAGCTTTATTCCACTAACTTATTTACCAAATTTTCCATCTTATTTTTAGTATAAAGACCGGTATCCGTTCCTGCTACTTCTATCTCACCTCTGGCATTAACAGCCCCCCAAGCCAGCGCTTCTCTTAGAGGTCTTTTGTGAAATATTGCCGATACAAAACCCGATGAGAAAGCATCTCCAGCTCCGGTTTTATCAACAACCGGCCGTCCATCATTATATGCATTAAGACTTACGAGATTTTTTCCATCAAACGCACTAACACCTTTTTCGCCATCGGTTATTACGGTGAGTTTTGGTCCTAACTTTTGCAAGTCAATGTGTATTTGCGGGAGTGGTTTTTCTCCGACAATTTTTGCGGCCTCTTCTATATTCAAGATTAAAATATCGGTAACTTCCATAAAGCTTTTTAGTGATTCAACACCGGCTTTTAGCTGGTATGTACCGGGATTAAAGACGATTCCCACACCCGAATTTGATTTAATATATTTAATTAGTTCGTCCTGAAAACTCTGAAACCCATCTCCAATTGAAGTGTAGTACAAAAGTTTGGGTTTTTTCCAATCCCTTACCATGTAATTTCTTTTTCCGTGGTAGGAAAAGATTGTTCGTTCCTTGTTATAAACAATGATTGAGTGAATATCGGTTGTGGTGGCAGCATTTTTTACGCAGTATCTTGTGTCAACTCCAAGTTTCGCCAGTTCTTTAATTATTCTTTCTCCGTTTTCATCATCTCCGATTTCAGTATAAACCGAAGTTTTAAGACCCAGATAGTTGCAACCAATACCTACATTTACCGCGTTTCCGGCAATTGATGTTGTAAGGCTTTCAACTGGTATTTTTGTGCCGTGAACAAAACATATTTCTGAATCACCAGAGGTGGTTACCTTTTCATCAACCGTGTTTACGTGCAGCGTTATATCTATTGACGAATCTCCTATGGTTAGAATGTCACTCATATTTCCTCCATATTTTTTAGAAACTTATAAACCTTATCTTCTATATGATGGGCGCTAAGACCGTATTTGTCTTTAAGCTCCTCGTACCTTCCGGATTCCAGAAAAGTGTCATTGATACCTATTCGAAGCAGCGGGAGGGGATTTTTATCGCTCAAAAGCTCGGCTATTGCTCCTCCCAGCCCCCCGTTTACTTGGTGTTCCTCTACAGTTACTACGCATTTTGTTTTTTTAACGCTTTTTAGAATTGTTACTTCGTCCAGGGGTTTGATTGTTGGACTTGAGATTACCTCCGCTTCTATTTTGTACTTTGCTTTTAGATGTTTTGCAGCAAGTAGCGTCTCATATATTATTGGTCCGCAGGAAATTATTGTGACGTCCCCTCCCTCTATGAATACATCTGCTTTCCCTATTTTAAATGGAGTTTCCATAGTTGTGATTAATGGTGTTTCTGTTTTTGAAAATCGAAGATACACGGGGCCTTTGTGTTTTGAAATTTCAACAACTGCTTTTTGCGTTTGATTAGAATCAATTGTGTTTATAACTACCATGTTTGGCAACACCCGCATTGTTGCGATGTCTTCAAGGGGCAGGGCATTTGCTCCGTCAGGAGCGTTTGATAATCCGGCGTGGGATCCGCATATCTTAACATTTGCATTTTGAAGGCAAACAGAAAGTCTTATTTGATCCCAATTTCTTGTAGTGGTGAATATTGCGTGAGTTGCAACAAACGGGATTTTTCCTGACATCGAAAGACCGGCGGCTATTCCCATCATATTTTGTTCGGCAATACCGCAATGTATGAATCTTTCGGGATATTTTTCCATGAACCCCCCAAGTCTTACTGAATATGATAAATCGGCGCCAAGAACTATGATGTTTTTGTTTATGGCCGCCGCATCTAAAACTCCCTCTCCAAAGCCGTCTCTTGAAGCTTTGAGCTTAGCATCACTGCTGAATACATCCTGATTAAGTTTGATTTTTTGGTTCAGCATCGGGCAGTGAAGAAATAATTAATTGCATTCTAAAGTTTTTGTAACCTTATCAAATCTTATATCCCAATCAGTTTTTGATAGAGTTATAATGTCAACAGCGACGTTCATACCCGGTTGTGGTGTGCATATATCTCCAGGCACTGTCTCTTCAACTAAAACGAGAAGTCTCTTTTTGGCCTTTTCTTCATAAACTTTTCTTATTTTTACCTTTACCCCCTTAAACTCATTAGTATCTGACGTCGCGGCAATTACCACATCATTGTCGAAATTAATATTTTCTTGTACCTTCAGCAGACCGCTTTCATCAATAGAATTTAAAAATTCATTTAGTTGTTCGTTTGTGGTAATAACCTCTCTTCGTTTTTCCAACTGTTTTGTTGTGGCAACTGTAGTGGGGAAGTCGGCCAGTCTTGTGATTGTCGGTTCTTTGTTAAAGTTTGGTAATTTTATTTCGTCTTTAAGGAGAAACGATCCCACTCCTAATATCAGAAGTATAATGATTGCCAAAGGGATCAAACTTACGTTTAATACTGCTTTTTGTTTTTCAATCATAAAGTATTTTACCTTTCAAAGTTTTCAGCTCTTCCAGCGCGGTTTTCGCCTCTTTGGAATTGGGAGCTATTCCGTGCCATCGAAAATCGTTCTCCATAAATTTTACACCCTTACCGGGTATCGTATGTGCAATTATAGCAGTTGGACGCTGTGTTATGGTTTTTGCCATATTAAACGCACTTATGATCTCAGCTATGTTGTGTCCGTCTATCTCAATTACAAACCAATTGAAACTCTCAAGCTTCTCTTTAAGGTTTTCCAGCGGCATTACGTCTTCGGTATTTCCGTCACTTTGAATATTATTTCTGTCTATGATCCATGTGATATTGTTTAGTTTTTTGTTTGGGGCAAACATTGCGGCTTCCCACACCTGTCCCTCATCTAGTTCCCCGTCTCCTGTCATACAGTAAATTCTGTAATTTTGTTTATCTATTTTTGCTGCCAATGCCATGCCTATAGCCTGGGAGAAGCCTTGTCCTAAAGAGCCGCTTGTGTTTTCGATTCCGGGAACAGTTCCCAAAACAGGGTGCCCCTGAAGTTTGGAATTAATTTTTCGTAGTGTCCAAAGCTCCCCTTCAGGAAAAAACCCTCTGTGTGATAAAGTAGCGTACCAGATCGGAACTATGTGTCCATTTGATAGTACAAACCTATCCCTGTTTTTCATACTTGGATTTTGAGGGTCTATGTTTAGGGTGTGAAAGTATAGGGCAGTAAAAATCTCAGCAGTTCCCAAAGATCCTGCTGTGTGTCCGGTACCGGCTTCCAGAAGCATATCCACAACAAGTTGTCTTAGTTTGTTAGCAACTTGATAAAGTTTTTTGGTATTCTGAATAGGTTCTTTTTTTTGAGATGTGGGCATTAAGATGAGTATAAAAGTTTTGGATTTTAATTACAAGAAATGTTTGATATTTAGCCTTTTTACTTGAAATATTCTAATGTAGGTGATTGACTTTCTGGGATATTTTCGGTAGCATAGCTATCGATAGGTGCACGATAGAAAGCTCGTCAGGTCAAATTAGACCCGCTCGGTTCAACGGTTTCTCTCCTTTTTAAAGTTGGACTGTTTTTACGAGCTGGGGCACCCTTCCTCCTCAAAGCGTGCGGTGAGTTATCTGCCAAGGATGCTGTAACCATTGCTCCCCAGGTAGATACAACCCCCGTACGCTTCTTTTATTCAACTGCTTCTGGGAAATTTATTTTCTGTTCTTATCGAATTCTTTTAGGTAAGCCAAAACTTCTTCTGGGGTAGTGCATATTTTCAGTATTTCTCTTTCTCCCATTTTTAGTATCATGTTTCTTTCTATAGCGTCCAAAATGTCATTCCAAAAGCTTCCAAAAAGGATTATCGGTTTGCTGTTTGGTTCGTGTATCCATGAACTCACCCAGGTCATTCCAAATTCACTTAAAGTTCCAATACTTCCTTTAAATATGATGTGAACATCGGAAGTTTGAAGCATTACCTTCGTTCTATCAAAATAATCAAGAGTTATAACTTCAAAGTCAAAGTTATTGTCTGGAGCAACCCCCTCGTAGTGCCTCTTAGGTTTATTTGGATGGTAGGTTACTGCAAGTGCTTTTGCACCTCCGGCATGAGCTCCGTTTGTTGCTGCATCCATGATTCCCGGACCACCCCCATCAACTATTTGGTATCCGTTTTCAGCTAAAAGTTTTGCGGTTTCAAAGGCTTGGATGTATGGTTCCTCGTCCATTTTCCAGGCAGCGCCACCCAGAAGGCACACCGTTAATGGTTTTTTATCCTTTATATTGTTAATAGTTGCTACTTGATCCATGGGCAGTTTTTGAAAATTTCCTATACTTTTCTTTAGGATTTTCTGAATTAAATATTGCAGAACCAATGACTATATTGTCAACTCTGGTGCTTAGTATCTGAGGTAGGGTAGTGTCGTTTATTCCACCATCTATTTGTATTGTTATAGAGGGGTGCTCCTTTTTAAAGGCACTCACCTTTGAAAGTACTTCAGGAATAAAAACGTTTCCCTGTTTTCCCGGTACTATCGCCATAAATTGGGCGAAATCTATGTCTTCTACATAAGGGGTAATGAGTTTATTGTCTTGGTCTGTGTTTATGGATATACCCGTTTTATACCCAAGTTTTTTTGCAAGTTTAATAAAAGTTTTCATTTGCGTCGGATCTACAAGCTGGGTAAACACGGTACTCACATTCCTGATTTTTACTGTTTTGAAGGGAATAAACTTTCTATTCTTGTTTAAGAAATCAACTGGATTTATAACCATCAAATGTAACTGAAGTTCCGCTTTCGTCTCGACCTTATCTAGTTTTTCTATTTCCAGAAATGTTTTTCCACTAACAAGTTTGTCGTCAGCTATATCTATTTGAATAATTGAAGCCACGTCCTCAATGATTTTGATTTTCTCGACAACTTTTTCAAATGTGGGTTCCAAAATACCTGGGATTATCATTTTATAATGAGTCTAGCTTGCTCAGCCTTCTTATAAACCTCTCCTCTCCGCTAAATGGGGTGTTAAACCAGCTTTCAACAACTTCTACAGCCTCATTTTCCTTGATGTAGTTGGATGGGAGCACTAATACATTTGAATTGTCGTCGTTTCTTGACGATGCGGCATGTTTAGGATTCCATGACAATGCTGCTCTGACGCCCTTAAATCTATTTGCTACGATACTCATTCCCACACCGTTTTTGCATAGTAAAATGCCTCTATTCTCGGGGTTCTCTTGTATTTTCTTAGCCAAAATCGTGGCGAAATCTATGTAATCGTCGTCGTCCTTCAGCTCATTTGGGCCCAAATCCTCAATTTCGACACCCTTGTTTTTAAATGTTTCTACAAGATAGTTTTTTAAGTTAAACCCTCTATGATCGGATGAGATGTATATCATTTTGTTCCTTTTAGGCTAAGAAATATGACGGATGAGCCTAATACAAGTATAGAGACACATTGAGATACGTTCAAGCCCGATATCGTCCAGGGATCTATTCTTAAGTATTCTAAAAAGAAACGAATTGTAGAATAAAAGCTAAGATAAATGGCCAAGAATGTGCCGTTTTTGAAAATGTATTTCTTACTTTTGTATAAGGAAAATAGGGCAATGAACAAAACAAAATTTAATATAGATTCGTATAAGAAAAGCGGATGGAATTTTTCAAAGTTTAAAAAGGATGCGGGTCTGTTTTGCGGTCCGATAAATATTCCCCAGGGTAGGTTGGTTGGGAGTCCAAAGATTTCCTGGTTTAAAAAGTTTCCCCACCTACCTATTGTCTGTCCCAAGGGTAGTGATACCGCTATTAAGTCAAACCACAAAAGCACCTTTTGTTTTTTGATCTTAAGATACAAAAAAGCACCCGCCGCTCCTCCTAATATTGCCCCCCATATTCCAAGCCCCCCTTTAGAAATTTCAAATACTTTTAGCAGGTTAGTTGAATAGTAGGGTAAACTGCTTACTACATGATAAAGTCTGGCACCGATTATTCCGCACAATATAGACCAAAAAGTAAGTCCCCAGAAAATATTATTATCTTTACTTTTTACAAAAGATCTGACAACAAAAAGACAGGAAATTATGGACAGAGTTATCAAAAGACCGTAAAGATTTGGCACTAGAAGATGTATAAACAATAAATCAGAACTAACATCAAAAACATGATAAATCCAATGATTCCTGTTTTAGTCGGTTTTACTTTCATAGCCCAAAACCATTCTGCTGTTTTACCTTCAAACAAACTTTCGATAAGTTTGTAAATAGAACTTGCGAAGGTAGAAAGTATTAAGGCCTTTATTAGAAGAGACTGGGAAGCATACACTGCAAAGATGGCAATTGGTACCAAAATTGCTTGAAACAGGGCGCTATTTAGAGCTCTGTCCGTTAGCTCACTTTTATGTGTGTTAACAAATCCGATAAGCCCGCCAAAGTCTTTGTGTTTAATGTACCCGATGATTGATTTTGAAAATTCTGTATTTGGTTCAAGTATGTATGCATACATTACATACTCTAGATCAAGAACGAATGTTCCCAGAAGACATCCGATTACAATTTCGGATATTGGCCATGGTCTTCTAATAACCCCAAGAGCAAGTAGGGTAATAGTTAAAGTCGCTGAAATTAATAGAGGTAGTTTGTAATAACTAAGGATTTTTCTAATCACAATTTAATAATACTATCACGGAAGATAAGTTCAACATCTAAGCTTTATCTAGGTTGTTTTTCTCATCCTTGGTAGCCTTGTATGTTATTTGAACTGCCATAGTATTTAAGGGCTATTACTATCAAAGACCCCAATTTCCTGCTCGTAGAAAACTCCGAATTAGCTGACGCCCCCACCTGTATCTCCGGGCATAAATGTTGTATATTCCACATGAATGATTACAAGTATACATAATCCGTTAATAAAGCAAGTTCGTTCACTTGAGCGTATGAGAGAACGCAAACAAACAGGCTATACAGTGCTTGAAGGTTTTCGTACGCTAAAACACGCTGTTACAAATGGTTGGCAAGTACTAAATGTGCTTTATGTTCCGACTAAAATGAAAGAATTCGACTGGGAATTGGTTAACCAGTGCGAAAAGTCTGGGGCCTGCTTAGATGAGATAAGTATATCACTGCTAGAGAAGCTTTCACGAAGAGAGGGTCCGCTTGGTGTTTTAGCAATTATCAATTGGAAAGAAAAATACACCTTGGAGACACTCCCATTGTCTAAGAACCCGCTAATACTTGTAGCTGAATCTATAGAGAAACCAGGTAATCTTGGTGTACTAATCCGTTCTGCTTCTGCTTCTGGTGCAGAAGCCGTCGTCTTGTGTGATTCGCTTACAGCATTTCATGAACCTTCTTGTATTCATTCCTCACTTGGGTCGGTTTTTACCCTTCCATGTGTTACAACTACCACCAAAAAGTGCATCGGATGGATGAAGCGTTTAGGAATTACACCTGTTGTAACCACACCAAAAGGTAAAGTAACTTATACAGAACAAGATTTTACTAAATCGACCGCAATAATAATGGGTAATGAACACAGTGGTGTTAGTGATAACTTTATGAAAAATGGAGTAACAGTACGGATAGAAATGCATGGACCAATGGATAGTCTAAATGTTTCTGTTGCTGGGGCCTTGTTTTTATTTGAGGCTGTCAGGCAAAGAACAGCTACGCATAAATAGGTAATTCCTTGGATTTTCTAAGCTCTGGATGTCCAGAATGTTACGCTAACCATTTTTAAGCGTTTTGGATAGAGCAGTTTGGTATCGAGTCTAATACTCCTGATATGCAGGTAGAAAAATAGAATGCCATGAGGTGATTATAACAAGACTATTGTTTCAATTGGTGAGTCTTTTTTAATTGCCCGAGTTTCCACATAAAAAGCCTTCCTTTGGTTGTTGCCTTTTTAGACTCCAAAACTGAAACCCGCGCTTCTTCAAGAAGGTTCCTGTCCTCATTCTTGGCCAGTTTTATATACAGGGTTCTATGTTTTTTATCGTTTAGTTCCTCAGCAAGTCTGTTTCCATAAGCCTGAAACTCATGAGAACATCTGTAGTCGCGTACCATTTTCCTGCTTTGTAGTATTTCAGAAAGTTTTTTCATTCTTTAAGAGTTTTTCGAAAGCTTGTTTTTGTTTTTATACATTTTTACTATTTCATTAAGTGTTGTTGCATCGGTGGGACTCTTATCCTCTCTAAATTTTAAAAGCCTTGGGAATCTTAAGGCGTATCCTGCCGTATGGGTAGGGGAGATACTTATCTCATCAGCTCCAATTTCGACAACGATTCTTGGTTCGACGAAAACTGCAGGTTTAAATATTTTATTCATCTCAACACCTGCAGGTTTTTCCTTGATTTTTATCTTGTCACACATCAATTTTAGCTTTGTCCAGTCTTCTTCTGTAAGACCGGTGCCTATCTTTGAAATAGTTTTGAATGTGTCTTTTTCATTGTCATAGACACCTACAAGAAAACCCCCGATACCGAATTTTGATCTCACACCTTTTCCTGAGTAGTAGCCAAGGACAACGCAATCAATTGAATCATTCATAAGGTTTTCATCTGCGGTTTTGTATTTAACCCACGAGAATGATCTGGCTCCGGGGTGATAGGAGTCTTCGGGAGTTTTAACCACAAGGCCTTCCAAACCTTTGGATTTGGCTAAATCATAGTATTTCTTAAGCTCCTCAAGTTTTGTTGTTTCAAATTGCTCATCAACACTTATGACTTCTCCGGGCTCGATAACTTTTTGTAGAATCTTTTTTCTTTCTCTTAGGGACCTATCCATTAATGACTTTCCGTTAAGAAACAAGATATCAAAGACCAGATATTTAAATGGGATGTTTTTTGCAGTTTCTGCAACATCATATTTTCTTTTTCTTTGGATTGTTTCTTGGAAGTGGAGAAATCTTCCGGTTTCCCTATCAAAGCCAATTCCCTCACCATCCAAAATTGCAGAGTCTGCTTTGATGTGTTTTTTTGCGGCCCCGATTATTTCCGGATATTGGTGAGTGGTCTCCTCAAGATTTCGTGTAAAAGTTTTGATCATAAAGTCATTCTTTGTTGTTCCAAAAAGGTCTGATTGTTCATCTTTGTCATTCTTTGGCTTCTTATTTTTGTCAAAATGCATCTGAATTCTGGTTCCATCAAACTTAAACTCCGCCCACATGTTTTTTATCCTTTCAGGAATTTCTTCAATTCCGCTGACCCTTTGGCATCTTTGGGAGAGAATTGGAACTCCTGTTTCCACATCTATTTTTTCAATACCTCTCATCCCATCAGCCTTTATCTTTTTGGCGATGAGTCCTATGTCCGGGTGTATATAAAACTTAGATTCGATTTTCTTTGCCAGTTTTCTATCTTTTAAAAGATTTGCTAAGGATGCAATTATTGTAAGTTCAGTAAAACCAAGTCGCATTGTGTCTAGGATTATTCTTGTTACATATTTGGCGGAAAGGGGATCAAGCTCCTTTATCAGTGCGCAGGCCTTTGTAGCTTTCTGTTCCTGCGACCCAGTTCCTTCGATTTTGGTTATTTCTAGAAGTTTTGAATAAACCTTCGTTATAGAAAGATCGCTTTTGCCTGATTTCTTAAGCTCAAAAACTACACTTCCCAAATCCCCATACTTTTTATAGAGAGTTGATACCTTTCCTTTGAGGTTTGTCTCTTTCAGGGTAGAGAATGCCTGTTCGATGATTCGGGTCATCATTTTTTCGGCGATATTGAATTTAACGCTTGCAAAAGCGGCTTCCAAATGTCCGGATGCAAGATAAATCGCTTTGTCAGTTTCTTGTGGCGAGAGGTTAGAAATCAGGTCAGTAAGTATGTCGGTAATTTCCAATCTCTTGGTGGTTTCCTCCAGTTTTTGGAGGTATTTTGCAAGTTCACTAAACTTCATATTGGCCTTATTATACTGCATTTTCGGGGTATTTATCTCTTCAAGGATTTATTATTTTAGTTCGTACCTGGAAGATTTAGTGCTTCCCACTTTTTGTACTATATCCATATCTATCAATACCTTAAGATCTCTCAAAACTGTGTCTTCCGATACATCGGGAAACAAAGTAGGGAAGTCCTTGTTTTGTAATAAACCATAATCTTGTATATGCTCCACAATTCTTTCTTGTCTTAAACTTAGTCTGGTTCTTCCTGTAGCTTTTGCTATCTTTATATCCTTTGCAAGAAGCTTCACATTTTGTGCTGTTGTTGAGACTTCTGATGATAGCCCATCTGAAAAATATTCTATCCATCTTGTAAAATCCGGCTCCTCCAAGTCGAGCGAGTTTATTTGGTTCTCGTATTCGTTTTTTGTATTTTTGTAATAATTTTCCAAAGATATAAAGTCTTTAAAAC
>CAZLHE010000011.1:0-13535 GCA_964559585.1 uncultured Candidatus Saccharibacteria bacterium | reverse complement strand
GAAATATCAAAATTACTGGATGACATCCAAAGCAGTCTGTACAAGAAAGCGGTTGAATTTAGGGATAAGAATACGAAGGAGGTTGATACTTGGAAGGAGTTTAAAAAAGAAGTAGAAAAAGGTTTTGTTTTGGCTCATTGGTGCGGCGACGCAGATATTGAAAGGAAAATAAATGAGGAAACGGGGGCAACAATAAGATGTATTCCCTTTAATCAGAAGAAAGAAGAAGGGAAGTGTGTGTACTCAGGCAAAAAATCGGAAGGTCGGGCGTTATTTGCTAAATCATACTAAGAAGTAAGAGCTTTCTACTAGAACCTATCCATTATTCCCAAAGAAGGGTTGGCATCCAGCTTTTCGTATTTCACCTGTTTGTTATTGAAAAATGCCGCGCCTGCAATGTAAACAGCGTTATCGGTGCAAAGACTTATGGGCGGGACATGAGTTATTATACCAATTTTTTCTGCCTCCTCACGTATCCTTTTTCTCAGAACCCTGTTTGCTGAGACACCTCCTCCCAGCAAAATATTTTTAACATTGTATTTCTTTGCAGCTCTTATAGTTTTTTTAACTAAAACATCAACCACCGCATTCTCAAATTCACAAGCCACTGCTTCCGCAGGATATTTGTTTTCTTCGATTAACCTCCTGGATGATGTTTTTAAACCAGAAAAAGAAAAATCAAAGTTATCCTGGTCAAGCATTGGCCTTGGCAATTTACCTTCTAAGATATTTTCCTCGCATTCTTCGGCTTTTTTGGAAAGAAAAACCCCACCTAAATACTTTGATAGGCCCAAAAGTCTTGCGACTTTGTCAAACGCCTCTCCCGCCGCATCATCCAAAGTTCCTCCTAGATATTCAAAATTCCCATGTCCTTTTATTAAGACCAAATCTGTGTGTCCACCACTTACAAGAAGGGCAATTGAGGGAAACTCAACAACTTTATCGTTACCTATAAAATTTGCATAAATATGGCCGACAAGATGGTTTACCGGAATAAGAGGTTTTTTCAAAGCTAGAGATAGGGCTTTCGCAGCTTCGATGCCTACAATCAAAGAGCCTACCAGCCCAGGACCGATTGTAACCGAAACTGCATCTATCAGTTTGTAACACTCATCTAACGACCCTAGTCTTTTTGCTTCTTTAAACTTTTCAAAACACGCAGCGATTACAGGTGTTACAGCTTCAACTTGTTTTCTTGCCGCTACCTCCGGAACAACACCCCCTGTTTTCTCGTGAAATTCTTTTGAGGATGCAACAACACTGCATATTTCTTTTGTACCGTTTTCAACAACGGCAGCGGCTGTTTCGTCACAGGATGTTTCGATGCCCAAAATGATCACAGAAGAAATATACCAATAAAAAGGGTAAGTTCAAGCCAATCCCCTGCAGATCTTACTGCGTCGGGACCAGTGCTTTTCCCTCTACAAGCGTGGTTTTTAGTATCGCTAAGGCTTTTTCTAGACTCACACCCCCGTAAAGAGTCGAGTTTACAGCCTTCTTTAACGCATCCACCTGAAAGGCGTTTCCGGATCTTCCTGCAAAGTAGCCGCTTACTGCAAAAGGAGCGGTGTCCAAAACAGACTTGATATACTTTGCTGAGGGGCCTGACGAGGATTGAGAAGCTAGCGCTACGCTGCTGTAAGGAGCGCCGTATGTTCTAAACTTCGACGCTTGACTAAACATAGCTAGCTGCTGTTCGTCCTGAGTTAAAAAGTCGACAAACTGCCATGCGGCATCGGCATTTTGACCGGTTTTAGGAACCGCATACATCCAAAAACTGCCCCACGAAACCGGAGTTTCCGGCAAGGCCTGCGGGACAGGAGCAACTCCTATGTTAAGGTCGGGGTTTGCTTTAATTATGTCCAAAAGATTCCACGTTGGCGTAAAAATCATCGAAACTTTTCCTTGAGCAAATGCTTTGGAGGCTTCGGGAAGGGTGTTGTCCCAAACCCTGTCCTCTTTAACAAAGGTTGTATAAAAAGCCAGCGCGTCCTGTGCAGCTTTTGATCCCAAATCATCAGGAACTTTAAGACCTGCTTGAGCAAACATAAGTCCTAAAATATCTGAAAAGAAATCTATATTATCTGCAGTTCCGATAGCAGCCCCCGATCTAACGAAATCCCCTTCTTTTGTAGTTTGGGTAAGGTCAAGTGCAAGTCTTCTGAACTCTTCCCAGGCTGTTGGCGGGGTAGTTTGATTGACCTCTTCAAAATGGCTTTTGTTGTATACCAGAACTAACCCATCATAGTACATCGGTGCTGCATATATTTTTCCTTCTATTACCGCGCTTTGTGTTGAAACGGGATAGAAGCGCTGTGAATACACTTGTGGTGTAATAAGGGAAGCAGGAGCTGGTGAAAGATAATCTTTAATCTCCGAAACCCAGCTGTTGTGAACTACAACAATATCCGGAACACCTGCTTGAGGGAGTCTTCCTTTTATAGTGTCTTTATATAAAGAAGGGGTAACAACAGAACGGTTATCATAATTAATTGTGACGTTGGGATAAAGAGTTGTGTATTTTTGAATCAGTGCGTCCATTATCTCGGGGCTTTCCCACAAACCCCACATATTTAATGTCATGGGTGTGTTTGCGACCTTAGAGCCCCCGCTAAACAGTTTTCCGATAACGGGAATGTCCTTTAACGTACAGGCTGTTAAAAACAAAGGCAAAGAGACAAGTAAGACGGCAGTGAGTATTTTATTTTTCATCTCTAGAATTATAGATGGGTGCCGGGGAAAAATCCAGATACTAATCAGAGTGGGAAAAGGTCAATCCCAAAACCACCCATAACATCAACAGTGTCTGATTTGCAGTTAAAAAGTAGTGGTCCGCGCTAAAAAGAATAAGCAGCTGCATTAAAGAAATAAATAAGACATTAAAAAGCCCTGGGGTGGTTTGTTTCTTCACCGCTAAAAGTATAAATATAACAAACAAGGTGTAAGAGAAGACTCCTGTCTCAGAAAGAGTCAAAGCAAAAACATTATGTACGGGCTGAGTAAATCTTAAGTCTGTAGATTCAGGGGCAAAAGCATCGACCATAATAGTGAAATTGTTTATTCCCACGCCAAAAAGCGGGTACGCTGCGGCTATTTTATATGATGCAATCAGCAAATCGGATCTTCTAAAAAGTGAGGGGTTTGAAAATTTCGTCAAAGACCTCAGCCCCGGAAAGACAAGCATTCCCAAACAAAATGCTATAACAACTCCTGAAACCTCAATCTTTTTAAAGTAAGCTTTCTTCGGGTCTATGAGTAAGAAAAGGTATATAAAAATTCCAGCAATAAAGGATGCCCACGCAGACGCACTAAACGTGCACGCTAAAGCCAAGACCCCGACTGAAAATGCAAAAAAGTATCTCCTGTTTCCTCTTAGATAGGGGAGTAACCATAAAAGAAAAATACTTAAAAACCCACCAAGGACATTCGAGTGTCTAAATGTCGCATATGAAGGAACTACAAAGTGGCCAAGAAATGTTTCTTTTGCAATCCCATAAGTAGAGAGGCTGTAGGGCTGCTCTCCAAAAAAATAATAATTGTTAAATAAGGAGCCTTGTTTTATGAATTGAAAAACCCCAAGAAGGCTCACAAAAATAACGGATGCCGAAACAACGTTAAGAATCTTAAAAAAACGCTTCTCAACACAAACTTCGCATAAAATAAATATAAATAAAAGGAAGTACAGCAGAAGCCTTATCCAAAAATACAGGGATGGAACTAATCTTTGTGCAGAGAGAACCGAAAACAAACAAGAAAAAACAAAAAGGGTAGAAATCTGAACCTCTCTTTTTGAAATCAAACTTAAACTTTTAACCTTCTTCACATTCCCGCTAACAACCCAAAAAACTAAAACAAGAAAAACCAAGATGTCCTGTAGGTAAACTGTCGGGATTAAGTAGTCTACCAGTATTCCCCAAACATAAGAGTCATTAATAATAAAATGCTTTCCTAAATTAAAGGGAATTATAAACACAATAATCAAAAATAGTCCGTGATATATTTTTATTAGTTTTTCTTTATCTTGCATTTGTTAATTACTTTGAGCAGACTTTCCGAGATTTCCACAATGTCACTCATTATATTTTTATATATTAAATAAGACGTAGCACTAGAAGAGGGTGTTGATATGTGGATTGAGTTTTTATATATTGTTGTTTTAGCAAATTGTGCCATTTTATTTTGTTTATAACTTTATTTCCTCTTGTTCTAACAAATAGGCCTTTCCTTACAATCTTTTTATTGGCGCTGTAAGGTTTTTGAGTGTTGATAACACCCCAAATGCTGTGGATATCGTTGTGGATAAATAGACCTGGTTATCCACATTGTTTGTTCGTTCCTTTTTTATCCACAAATTAATCATTGAAAAATTATTTGCTTTACATTAACAATGTCCTGAGTCATTTTTCCGGTTTCCGCTATTTCGCTTTGTATTTTATCCACCCCGTACATTATTGTGGTATGATCTCTCCCACCTAGAAAATCTCCTATTGTCATTAAAGGCATGTCAGTTATTTCTTTCATTAGATACATAGCCACCTGTCTTGGAATTACGAGTTCCCTGTTTCTTCTTTTCCCTTTTATATCTTGAATTTTGACGGAGTAATAAGTACAGACTGCTTTTAGAATCTCGTTTATGTTTATATTTTTTGCAGGTTTATCTTTTATCACTTGACCTAGTGCTCTGGCCGCAATATCAACGGTTAGTTCCAACCCGTTTGCTTTTGCATAAGTCACGACTTGAAGGTATGCCCCCTCCAACTCTCTTATATTTGAGTCCACTTTTTCTGCGATGAAGCCTATAACTTCATTTGGGACGAAATCTTTGTTCTCATCTCTTTTTGATCTTAAAATTGCTGTTCTCATCTCTACGTCCGGCATTTGTATGTCTGCTATTATTCCGCTGGAAAATCTGGAGGATATTCTATCAGCGATGTCGCTAAACTCTTTTGGAGGGCGATCTGAAGTTATGACTATTTGTTTTCCGGCCATATAAAGAGTGTTGAATGTATGGAAGAACTCCTCTTGAGTCGATTGCCTCCCGATTATGAACTGAACATCGTCTATTAAAAACACATCCGCCTTCCTAAATTTATCTCTGAATTGATTTGTGGTGTAGTGGCCTTTTCCCTTTCCGCTTTGGATAGCCTCAATAAGCTCGTTACCGTAGGCCTCCCCGGTTGTGTAGATAACCCGCATACCGGGTTTTGTCTCGATTATTCTGTTTCCTATTGCCTGCAGAAGGTGGGTTTTTCCAAGTCCTACTTTTGAATATATAAAAACTGGATTGTAAAGTTCACCAGGTTTTTCAGCTACCGCGGTTGCTATTGCGTAGGCGAGGTTGTTGTTTTTCCCTATAACGAAGTTTCCAAATGTGAATTTAAAACTTAAATTTGATTTTTGTCTCTTCTCTGTTACCAGTGTTTCTTTGGATTTTTGTCGGGCAAAAAGAGGACCCATCAGGTCTTCCGCTGTTTTTTCCGCTTTTCCCCTACTTATTGAGATTTTTAATGTCAGGTCTTTTCCCGCAACATTTTTTATTGCGTTTTCTACTAGTTTTAAGTGTTTTTTCTCTAAGCTTTTTTTAACAAAATCGTCTTCGCAAACGACCTCGATGTCTTTTTCGGTTAATTTTCCGATGCTGGTTCTTGATACGAGCGACTTATAAATCATAGGGGAGAGCTCCAGTTCTATTTGACCAAGAACGGCTCTCCAAAACTCTTTTGGTGTTTCAAAAGATTTTATACTCATAATGTAGGAAGTAACTATCGGGGCTGTGTATTAGTATATAGCACAAGTTATCCACAATGATAAAGCAATGTGGATTGTTAAAAAGAGGGGTTTTGTTTGATTTTAAAGCTTTTTCAAATCTTTGGATTTGTCTTTTTTGTTTCTTCCGCTCTTCTTTGCATATACTCAAAATAATCTTCATCAAGTTTCCCGGGGAGGTCTGTAAAATCCGGAAAAAACTCTAAAACATTACCGGGGAATTCATGTTTTGAGATCGCCTCGTCCCAAATAACAACAATATCTATCTTTGCCGCTGCCGCTGCTTTTACTCCCGCTATGGAGTCTTCAAAGACCACTGCTTCTTTTGGTTTCAGTTTTAAAGCCTTGAGGGTTTTTTTGTACATTTCTGGGTTTGGTTTTGTTCTTTTAACCTCATCCCCAAATACCATGAAATCAAAAACCTTATTCACACCTATTTTTTCAAGTATTTGCATCGCCGTGGCTTTGGGGGTGTTGGTTGTCAGAGCGGTTTTTAATCCCTTCTCCTCTTTGATTTCGTAGATAAAATCCCAAAAACCTTTTGTAACAGGCTCAACTTGCGGGTCGTTTATCATTTTAAAAATCTCTTCGTTCGTTAGATCCGTTAATTCTTTTACAGATTTCTCGTCTTTAAGAGCATTAATTTTTAGTAGTGTTTCCCACCTATACTCGATTGGTAGGCCGGGAAAATCATAATCTTTTGCATCAATGTATGATGCCTTGACAATCTCGTCTAGAATCTTTTGAACTGCTTGAGTTGCGTAGTGGGGAGAGTCCTTGAGAATTGTTCCATCAAGATCGAAAAACACTGCTTTTTTTCCTTCAATGATCTTTTTATACATATTTAATGCCAGTCGATCGGAATTCTCTTTCTTCTTATAGAAAGAATAACTATATAAATAACCATTATTGGTCCCCCGATGACATTTATTGGGAATAACCACCATTTCCTTTCGCTTCCGATCAGATGCACGTATACTGCGTAAACAAATCCGGCTAAAAGATATAAAGCAACAATAATCTTCAAAGCAATCATAGTTGAATTCTATATTTAAAGCCCAAATATTTCCAGAGCGGTGTGTTTTTTGGTACTATTTTTGTATGGAAGAACAAACAACAACTTCTATAAAATTCAAATGTCCGAATTGTGGAGAAGTTGCTCAGGAGGAAGTTATTTTCCTTTGCAATAAATGTGAGCAGACAGATATGATTGTGAGGGGCGGTGTTTACATGTGTCCCTCGTGTCTTAGCCCTGGAGAAAATTTTGAGTGTATGAGGTGCGAATCAAAGGAAGTAAAGATGAAGATGAAAAACGCACAATCAAACCATGCACGTTAAGTATATGAAAAAAAAAGTTATGGGATGGTTTAGATGAAGAAAAGGACCGGATTGATATTAGTTATCGCGTTGATTGTGGCGGCGCTGTTTCTTGTGTTGGTTTATTTTTCCGACACCTCTGAGATAAGTTGCACACTGATTGGGGGAAGATTTACCAATCCAGTTTTACAGAAATGTTACGACTGCTATTACGGATGTGATAGTCCGTTGAGGTGGCTGTTTGACTATATCCGAAGGGGCTTTAGGCCATCATACTTAGGGTAGAGATTTTGCGTGTCCTGACAGCTTTGTAGAGGACTTCTTTCACATAATTACTTCCAACAAGAAGAGGAAAGACAAAAGGTATCTATCAGTTTCTTTCGTCGTAGTACCTTTTCAGAATAAAAGCTGCCGCTAAATGGTCGTTTGATCTCCTCCTTTTTTCAGATACATCTGTGTCTATCGCCTCGGTTAGCGCCGCTTTTGTTGTTTCGTATTCATTTTGAAAGTCTACTGGTCTTTTCGTTGTCGCTTTAAGAATTTTTGCAAATCTTCTTGTTTTCAAAGATTGTGCTGTTTCCTTATCATCTAAGGTAAGGGGCAGCCCCACAACTAGCTTTTCTACTTTGTTTTCTACTATCAACCGATTAATCTTAAATAAGGCAGTGTCCATATTTTTTCCGGAAATAACCTCAAGAGGTGCGACAAGGCCGTTTCTCCCAAGAGCGGTTCCTATGTTCGTTTTTCCAAAATCTACACAAAGAATGGTTGTGTTTTGATTGTTTACCTTTTTTGGCATCTTAGTTTCTTTCTATTGTTATTTCAATTCTGCTTAAATCTTTTGGAACCCTTCCAAAAAATGGAATTGAGGGAGAGAGATTAAACTCATAAGAATTGACATTTTTTATCGAACCCAGAATTTTTTCAGCTTCTGCTGGAGTTTTCCCGATTAATGCTTTTTTAATTTCATCTTCTTTGATATCGGGAACAACAAATGTTTTCAAAGTGACCTGAAGGTCCGCCTCTGTTGATGTTAGTACACTGCTTGTCGAGTTACCTAAGACCTCAACATTCACATCTCTGCTTTGGCTCGATAATACGAAATCTTCCGGAACTCGGTCTTTTACATACTCGTCCAAAAATTTATTTAACTCACTATTAATGTAAATTAGTCCGTCGGCAGATATAGATTGTGTGAGAGAAAGTTTATCTACCTGGTCCCCTACATTTTTGTTGAAGGTTTCTTTTATGATTTTTGCTTGCACAGACCCATCAACAAACTTTTGATTGCCGGCTAGTTTGTTTTTAATATCGCTTGCAGCTTTTGTGGTAGCATCTGTCAGCGCGGTATTTGATAGGTTGGTTCTATCCTCGGCCGCTACAATCTTCACTACCTGACTCTTTCCTCCATCAACATCATTTTTTGTTTTTCCTACAACATTATCTTTGCTATAGCCTTTTATTACTAACGTTTTTCCATCGGAAATGTTATAAAAATCTCCGATTTCTGAGGCTGTAATTTCCCCTGATTTTTCACTGGGAACTTTGGGGCTTCCCGGATCTGGAGTAGAGCTTGCTGGGATTGTAACGGAGTCTTTAAGGTAATAAACCAAATCTGTTGACTTCCCTTCGTACGTCATTTTTGTATTCTTATCTAAAATTACTGAGTCTGACGTATAGTTATA
Source organism: uncultured Candidatus Saccharibacteria bacterium (assembly GCA_964559585.1). GTDB lineage: Bacteria > Patescibacteriota > WWE3 > UBA101185 > UBA10185 > JAAZNV01. Next base: position 4,767 of record CAZLHE010000011.1, on the reverse strand, counting down.
AATTGTGACTTCTCCTTTTGCTTTTTCCCCTATAATTTTTGTGCCGGTTGTATTGGCTTCCTTTGTGATATCAACAGTTGAAGAAAGAACAGACCCCTTAAGTATTTTTGTATTTACATCGGTTGTTGCCCCAGACTTAACCCTTATAGTCACACTTCTTGTCAGTGATTGGGAATGAACGGAGATCTTAGCGCTTACCTTGGGAGTCTTTATCCCGTAAATTATAAAACTTGCAACAAACGCCAGCATAAGCAACCCCATGATTAATATTCCTTTTCTCGCTTTTATGAAACTGGGTATTTTGATATTAAACTTCGGAAGATGAATTTTAGGGAGGGGCATTTTCCCTTTCGTCTCTTTGGCTTTTGGTGATTCCTCTTCGAAATTGTTTTGTACAAAAGAACCGCTGGATTTGCCGTTTAGAGACATAATCAAATTATTTCCACTCTCGTCTTCCGTGTAAAATTCCACACTTTTTTCCATCTTATCTGCCTCGTTTTGTATAAGCTTTAAATTTAAATAATTTTCAAAAAGAATAGATTTTTCGGGGATAATTAATTCCACGTTTAAATCGCTTAAATCATTTATTTTGTTTATCGCTTCCATCACATTGTCTGTTTGTTCAAGTTGAAGTCTTATCATATTTGAGACCCATAAATTTCTTTATAGATAATAGGTGCCGCATACATGTAAAGCCAGTCATCCGTTTTTATCTTGTCTGTTGAATCAACAACTTTTTGAATGTCGGAAAGGGATATCTTGCTAAACTCGGGATGTGCTTTGAAAGGAACTGTTTTTGTCCATTCCTCTTTTTTTACAGCCTCAAAAATATCCGGTATCTGGGATCCGCATCCGGTTAGGCATATCTTTGGAGCAAAGGTTTTTACCCCGGAAAAATCTTCAAATAACAGTTTTAAACCACTTACCCATATTTTTATTGGTTCTGAAAGGCAGTTTTTGACCACAGAGGCTTCGCTGGTTGTTAGGTTGCCCAAGTTATATGTCTCAAGAATATTTTCAACCTCGTTTCTGGAAAGTCCCATCGTAGTTTTGATGGAATCAATAAAATGAAGATAGCCTATATTTAGTGTTTTTGTTGAAATTATTCCTCCCCCAAATACTACTCCTACATCTGTTGAGTCTTCCGCCACGCTTATTACGACAAAATCGCTTAATTCCTTTGGAGGAAGTTTTAACCATTCAACTAAGGTGTACATTTGGGACCCGATTGCAATTAAGCTAAGGCCGGATTTTTTAATTAGATTCTGAAGACTTCTTATATGGTAGGAGGGAGAAAAAGCGTTATAGACACAAGCTTCTACGTTTTCTCCACGCTGACCTTCAAGCACTTCCACACTTTGTCCTTCCACCTTTAGATAAATTTCAGAAGTTGTGATTATCTCAAGCTCGGTTTCGGGATTTCCTGTTATCTGCATAACTTTGTTGTGGGCCTGAATGTATGAAGCCTCCGTTATTTTTGAGTATAGTTCCTCAACCTCTTCTTTCTGAATAGGTCCGTTTGTTGGTCTTTTAAGCCTAATAGTTGTTGCAAGTCCAAGTGTCTCTCCTCCGTCCAGCCCCACAATTGCTCTGTTTAACTTTCCTCCTAAGTCCTCTGTTGCTTTTTCTACGGCATTTTTTAAAGCTTGTGTGACAATATCTTTGTCAAGCACAACTCCATTTCTTACGGTGTTTTCTGGGAGATTTGTCTTTCCGGACCCAATAATCTTAAACACATCCCCATCAAAGTAAAACGCAAGACATCTCACATCTTTTGCGTTGATATTTATCGATAGGAACCTATTTTCATCAGACGAGGCTTTTTCCAAAAAAGGCAGTCTCAGCATTATTTTGATTATACAGAGATATCAGCATACCTTCCAGAAAGGGTCTTAGAATGGAAATTTATCCAAAGGATTTTTTACCGGTTCTTTGGGTTCGTCTAAAGCCAGTCTTTTGTTTATCGCAGCTTCAACTTCTTCAACCGGGACCCCATATTTATTTCTTGATAATTCTCTTATTTGCTGTGCGGTTTTTGGATCTTTCTTAGGTGAAGATATTTCGTCCCAATCAATAAAAAGCGAGAATGGCGGAGTAGGCTGTCCTTTGACCAAAAGTCTCATATAAGCATTTCCTACCGGTAGGTTACTTAAATCTTGTTTGGTAAAATTTGGCTGGAATTGCGGCTCCAGATACTCTGCGTCGTCAACCCCTACCCTAAAGGCACATATAGTTCCTACATTTCCAAATATTGCGTCTTTTATTTCATCGGTTAGTTGCTGAATGAATTGGTGAACCACCGTAAGATTAAGTTTGTATTTTCTTGCCTCGGAAAGAATAGTGGCAAAATCCGGAGTTGCAAAGTTTTGGAACTCATCAACAAAAAGGAAGAAATTGGGAAAGTCCCCCTTTATCTTATGTCTTTTTAATGCGGCTGCAAGTATTCTTGGAACAAACAAAAGACCGATGAAATTTGAGTTTTCCTCCCCTATTTTCCCTTTCGCCAAATCAACAAGAAGGATTTTCTTCTGTGCCATCACGTCGTCAAAATTAAACGAGGATTTTGATTGGCCGATGATGTTTCTCATTGTTTTATCTGTCAAAAACCTATCGAACTTGGAAACGAAATACCCCATTGTTTCACCTTTTCTGCTTTGAGAGGTGTGCGCAACCTCATCAATCCAGTACCTTTTCACAAGCGGGTCTGTAAGTTTGTCCAAAAACTTTTTATGGTAACTTTCGTCTATTAAAAGACGTAAAACATCAACCATCGTTGACTCCGGATCAACCATCGCGGTAAGCATTACGTTTCTGATTGTTCTTTCAAGCAGTGGTCCCATAATACCCTGTTTGTTTGGATCATAAAGCTTGTACAAAAGTGCGATGAACGCATTTATAAGAATGTTTCTTTCTTCTTCAGTGTGTGCTTCCAGGAGGTTTAAGCCACAAGGCCTTTCTGAGTCTGCGGCATCAAATAAAATAACATCATCCATTCTTTCAGGAGGAATTTTTTGTAATATGTCATCTATATCAGTTCCGTGAGGATCGATAATGGCAACTCCCTCTCCGCGTTTAATATCCTGAAGAGCTATCCATTTCATAAGCTCCGACTTGCCCGTGCCTGTTTGTCCAATAATATAGCAATGTCTTTTTCTATCCTCATCTCTCATAAATATCTTCTTTTCTACACCTCTAAATACACTTTTTCCAAGATAAACCCCTTCGTTTTCATCAGGCAGTTCTATTGGAGCTGAAGATCTTCTCGCTCCAAGCCATACAATATTGGGGGTTCCGACATCTTTATTAGGAAAGTGAAAGACTGTTGCCATCTCCACGTTATTCAAAATGGAAACGTTTGAGTAGAGCTGGATGCCCATGATCGGGAGCTCTATCTTTTTGATACTAATTTTTCTGTATATAAAATCTCTAATTAGTTTTTTAGAGGAGATGAAAGTTTTTTTGGCAAATCTGTTGTATGTCGCATCTGTAAATTGTTCAAAAGCTGTTACAAGATTTTGAATTAGGGATTCTGCTTCCTGTTTAGTATCGGATATGGAAACGATTCTTATTTTCGTGTTAAAGCCGGGGTTCCCAATTTTGCTCTCGACCCCCTCTAGAAATTTTTCGTCAATATTTGTGCGTTTTTCTGGATTTGCGGCGCGTGCTTTTACGCTTGATATAAATCTTCTTCCGGCCATTCTCCAGCTATCGTCTGCCGGCTGAATAACATACTGAACGGCGATGACTTCTCTCGGTCCCATTTTGCTCATCGCTGAAGTAATAGAGCTTAAAGAATCATTCTTTAAATTTTCATAAACTTTTATTGGGTAGTAAGCCGGTGCTTTTAGTTTTAGTTCTGTTATTTTTGTGTATTTTCCTCTGTCCCATATCTCAACCGGTTTTACGATATCTATTTCTGCCGAAGGGTAGGCGGCATTTATTTGTTTTTCAACCAGGGATGATATTTCATCCGGTGTTACAACATAAAACGAGATGCCTTCAGACTTTGAGATTATTTCGAAAGATATTCTGTTTTGACCAGTGAATAAAGACTTCCAAAAGCTTTTTTTGAAACCCATCAGATTAGAAAACATGTGTTCGGCTGCTTTTGTTTCTATCTCATTATCCGGGGGAAGTTTTATTTGAAGGAAGGTAAGTTTGTATTGGTCTGTTTTCTCGTTAGCTTTCCTTTTCCAAGCAGCAAAACCAAAAACAATTGCTGTCGAAATGAATACGAGTAATATCAGGTAAGCGGAGATCCAAAATGTGTTGTATATAAAGCTATTTGGTTCCACCATGGGCAGTGACTACTCCTGTAATAAATTCCTTTTGTTCTATTTCATCTGCCTCGTTTGTTAGGGCATCTGTGGTTTCTAGGGCTATTGTTTCTACCGCTTCTCCCTCAACCAGTTTGTTCACGATACCTGCCTGCGGCTTTTGATCTAAAATTAAAGTTTCCACCATTTCTCTTTGTGGTGCGGTTTCTACGGGACTGCCAGAAATAGATACTATCCGCTCTGTATCGGGAGTTTTTCCAGCTTTGGGTGTATCCTCTTTTTCCAGCGAGGTTTCTTCTAGCCATTCAGGAACCCTGACCCCACTTGTAGAGGATGCTTCACTCCTCTTTTCTTCTAATAAAGAATTAATCACCTGGATAGGCACATTACTCATGAGAATATTCTAACACCTGAAGGATTAAAAATTAACAAAGTGGGGTTTATCTTTTTCTTACACCTTTGAAATATCTCTTCTTTATCTTTTTTGCTT
>CAZLHE010000010.1:0-13665 GCA_964559585.1 uncultured Candidatus Saccharibacteria bacterium | reverse complement strand
TACCACATTGAGCTTAATTTGAGAGATCCAGCCAAAATGGATAAATACCATGGAAATGAGGAAATGTGGGCAAAGGCGGAGAAAATAACAAGAGAATCCTTAGATAAATCCGGTGTTAAATACACAGTTGTAAATGAAGGTGCTGCTCATTACGGACCTAAGATGGATTTTAAGGTTAAATCAGCCATCGGAACGGAATACGGCATATCAACGAACCAAATCGATCTTTATATGCCGGAAAGATTTGGACTTAAATATATTGATAAGGACGGGAAAGAAAAACCAATAATAGTCCAGCATAGATCTCCTCTTGGGTCCAGCGAAAGGTTTGTAGGCTTTTTGATGGAACACTTCGCAGGAGCATTCCCTGTGTGGCTTTGTCCTTTACAAGTTGAAATAATACCAATCGGAGACAAGCATATTAAATATGCACATGAGATCGCCGACAAACTTAAAGAGAAACATCTAAGATCCCATGTTGACGATCGCACGGAGACAATGCAGGCAAAAATAAGGGATGCCCAGATAAAAAAAATTCCATATATGCTTATAGTTGGGGACAAAGAGGTAGAAAACAAACAGGTAAGCGTAAGACTAAGAACGGAAGACAACCTTGGAGCCAAGGATCTTGATGAGGTAATAGACATAATTGAGCAAATGTATTTGACCAAATCTCTCAATTTGTGGTAATTTACCTAAGTTCAGGAGGATAACGTATACCAAACTGGTACATAAAAAACGAACAGATAAAATCAGATAAAGTAAGGGTCATTTCAGATAAGGGTGAAAATTTAGGTGTTTTAGCCAAAAACGAGGCCATAGCACTTGCCAAAAACCAGGATTTGGACTTGATATTGGTAGTTCCAAACGCCAATCCGCCGGTTGCAAAAATAGTTGAGTTCACAAAGTTTTTGTACGAAGAAAGAAAAAAGGCTAGTATTGCCAAAGCAAAAAGCAAAAAAACCGAGATGAAGGAGTTTAGAATGACTCCAACAACCGGAGAAGGGGACATTCAAAGGTTTGTCACAAGAGGACGTAAGTTTATAGAAGAAGGAAACAAGGTCAAAATTACCGTTAAAATGCGCGGAAGAGAGGGAATGTTTCCGGAAGTTGCAATTGAAAAACTAAGAAAGATCGGAAAAGAGCTGTCGGATGTAGCGAAAATGGAAGTTGAACCCAAACAAATGGGAAATTTGATTTGGACAATATTTTCAGGAAAGTAATATTTAAAAAGCTAAAATATGCCAAAACTTAAAACAAGAAAAACACTTATGAAAAGGGTGAAAGTTACAAAAACAGGCAAGTTTATGAATAAACTCATCGGTATGGCTCACTTGAAAGCCGGTAAAAGTGTTGATAGAAAAATAAGAAAAGGTAAAATCACCCAGCAGATGAATGTCGGCCACAGGAAAATATTTAAAAAGTTGCTGGCTAAGCAAGTAAGAGGTAAATAATGCCAAGATCAAAAGGTGGAGTAAGAACTAAAAGAAGACACAAAAAAATACTTAAAATGACCAAAGGCTATAGAGGAACAAGAAGCAAGCTTTTAAAAAGAGCTCATGAAGCAGTTTTAAGAGCCGGGGAACATGCGTTTGAGGGAAGAAGAAACAGAAGAAGGGATATGAGAACACTTTGGATTACAAGAATTAGCGGTGCCTTGGCCAAATTTGAAATTATGTACAGTAGATTTATGGCAGGGCTTAAAAAAGCAAAGATTGATCTAAACAAGAAAATGCTTGCGGAAGTTGCCATCAATGATCCAAAGGGATTTGAAGAGATTGTTGAGAAAGTTAAAAAAGTTCTCTAATAATTTATCTTAAAATCTTTCTCAGTTGCATCTCCACACATAGCCAGGTACCACAAACCTCTTCCAAAGTATTTCTTTCCCACACGTCTTAAATCTGCCAGAGTAACCTTATTTACCATGTTCATATACTTATCAAGGTCCAAAGCTCTTTGCGGATCAAATAACTCGCCGGTTGTATGAAAACTAACCCAAGAACCAGAAGTTTGCATACTTTGCTTTTTGGATTTTAAATATTTAGCCTTAGCAAGGTGCAACTCCACATCGGTTATTCCTCCATCATATATTCGTTCAAACTCCTCAGCTACTAAATCAAATAACTTTTGCAGAGTTTCTTTCGGTGTAGAGGTTATTACTACCCACACTCCGGAATCTGTACCCACCTGAGAGGCTGCGTGAACACTGTAAACCAGGCCGTTCTCTTCCCTTAGTTTTTTGAATAACGAACATGTAAATCCAGCTCCGCAGATAGTAGCAAGCATCTTCAGGGGTATCCTATCCTCACTAAACATGGAGCATGTCCTAAAACCAATAACTATCTGATTATTATTTGTATCGTTGTAGTTTTCGATCAACGTGTTTTTCTCTCTACTTAGCATAAGTGGTTGAAATTCGGGGTGGGGTTCTCTTTCTATAGACGGAAAGGTCATTCCTTCGTTGTATTCGCTGATCAGCTCCTTAAGCTCAATATCTCCGCTTACAACAATCGTCATTCTACTTGGGTTAAGCAATTTTCTATAGAAATCCATTATATCTTCCTCTTTGATGGATGTGACTGTTTCTAAGCTTCCTATTCCGGACCTTCCCATATCAGTACCTTGAAATAGCAAAATATCGGCTAAATCATAAACGTGCCTTCTGGGGTTCGCCTTGCCATCGGCAATTTCTTTAAGAATTACATTCCTTTCGTTTTCAAACATCTTGGAATCTAACTCCATATTGTTGAATACCTCATTTACTACGGTTACAACTTTTCCATAATCCGCTTTGTCTGATATATCGGTATAAAAATTAATCTCTTCGTTTCCGGTTCCGGCGTTAAGATGGCCTCCTATTTTCTCTAAGTATTCGGCCATTTCAGTTTCTGACTTAAACCTCTTATTCTTTTTAAATAGCATGTGTTCTGTAAAATGCGCCAATCCCTCTTTTCCAGCCGGGTCAAATCTGGAACCTGAATTGAAAGCAACCGCGGTAGAAATAGGAGCACCAGATCTTTTGAACAGCACCACACGGGTGCCATTTTCTAACAACCCAACTTCTTTTGTAACTCCAAAATCCTTTAGTGAAAACATAAAAAAAGTTTAAACCTTTAATCTAACTCCGATTTTCTCAAGCTTTTCAAAAATCTTTTTTCTTATTTCCTGGGTATCCTCTGATGAAATCTGCTTTTCTCTATCAAGATATTCAATTGCAAAGGTCAAAGCATTCTTGTAAATATCTTTAAAACCTAGTTTGTAAATTCTTTCGTCCGAATCCAAAATCAAACTTCTAACCTGAGGGTATAAAACACCCCGAGGAATGGAAAATGTAAGATCCTCTTTTATTGAATTAAAATTCGTCAGCGGAATATAAGTTTTTTCCTTAGTGGCTTTTTTAACGAGCTCTTCAAAGTTAATTTCAACACCAAACTTTCCGTTGCCAAAGTCACTTATTTCAAAAGGAGAATCGTCTTGAATTCCCATTTCGTCTCCTATCACCTCCAAAATTCCTCTTAGTTCGATCTTTACTATTCCTTTTGTGACAATACCCAAAAACTGTTGTTGCAGGGGAAGATCCTTTCCATTTGAAAAATAAACGCTGCTAAGCTCAAACAATTTAATTTTATCGCGGTAGGATTGATTCTTATCCAACACTTCCACCAGTTGCGGGAGTAGGGAAGTCTTTAGATAAAGTAAATCCTCACTTAGGGGGTTAACAATTTTTAAAGCGGTGGCGGAAACATTTTCTTTTTTAGTGCAGGAATAGGTATAACATTCAAAAAACCCTAAATGTTTAAGTAAATCTTTCACCACATCCTCCCAGTAATAACTATCATCTCTTTCCGTTACGGGAATCTCACCCGTTAACAAACGTCCCGGAAGATTATGGTATCCATATATCCTTATAACTTCCTCAGCCAAATCCTCAGTAATTTCTATATCTTCGTATCTCCAAGACGGAACTACGACAAACCCGTTTCTGTTTTCAAAACCTAAGTCACTCAATGTTTGGTCTACAACTTCCGGTTTTATGTCAATTCCTGCAATTTTATTTATCTTTTCGTAATCCACAGGAATACTTTTCACGTTTCTTTCAACATTTTTGATATCTATCAAATCAGATGAAACCTCCGCCCCGGCTATTTCGTGAAGCATTTCAACCGAATCATAAAGAGCGGGAATAATTCCTTCAAAATCTATGCCTTTTTCAAATCTTAAGGCCGCCTCGGTTCTATGGCCTAGGCTCATGGATGCCTTTCTTATTCTTACTGGATCGTATGCTTGTACAAAAAGTAAAACTTTCTTGGTGCTTTCATCGACCTCACTATTTTTGGCTCCCATTATTCCGCAAAGATCAATCAATCTTCCGCTTCCGTCCTCAATGACAATTACACCCTCAGGAAGTTTTCTTTCAACACCATCAAGAGTAACGACTTTTTCTCCTTCCTTGGATTCCCGAACAATCATTTTGTGACCTTCGATTTTGTCGTAATCAAAAGCATGCATTGGTTGCCCCTTATCTATCATCATGTAGTTGGTAACATCAATAACATTTCCCAACGTTCTTATACCGACACTTTCAAGCCGCTCCCTTATTTTTTTGGGAGATTCTCCTATTTTTACGTTGTTAAGAACAACCGCGCAAAATCTCGGAACAAGTGTTTTATCTTTTATTACAACCTCAAGACGATCCTCCGTGCTTGCCGGATGAAAAACCTCCGACTTTTTCCCGACCCATTCACACTTAAATCCATTTCTTGGCAAAACTACATTAAGCTCTCTTGCGATACCAATTACAGATAGTGCGTCGCCTCGATTTGGAGTTACTTCCACTTCGAAAACTTCGTCTCCATTAACTTTGTTTATTCTTTCAACACTAAAACAGTGCAAAGATAAAATTCTTGCAGCTTCTTTCGCGTCAGCATTTGTTTTTATGTAATCTTTTATCCAAGAGTAGGGTATTAGTACATTCATATTAAAATTGCTCCAAAAACCTTAGATCATTTGCAAATATATGCCTGATATCATCAATCTTTGTTCCTGATTTCATCATGTAAGTTCTTTCTACACCCCAGCCGAATGCAAACCCAGAATATTTTTCCGGATCTATCCCCCCAGCTTTTAAGACATTTGGGTGAACCATTCCAGCACCGCCAAGTTCAAGCCAACCGCCCTTACAAAGCTTGCAACCTTTTCCGTGACATATTCCACAGTCAATATCAACCTCAAAGCTGGGTTCAGTAAATCTGAAATCATAAGGCCTGAGTCTTATCTTTCTATCAGGACCAAAGAAATTTTTGGCAAAGTAATCCAAAACACCTTTTAAATGGGTTGTATTTATGTCCTTATCAACAACCAGTCCCTCAAACTGAAAGAATGTGGGTCCGTGGCTTATATCCATCTGACGCCTGCCGCATCTTGAAATATTAAGCATTCTGATTGGAAGTTTTCCTTTTAACATTTCTCTAACTTGCCCGTTTGAAGTATGAGGGGTTAAAACAACTCTTCCCATTTTTTTATCGAAAGGTACGTCCACAAAAAATGTTTCCCAATCATCTCTTGCGGGGTGGTCTTCAGGCATATCTAGAGCTTCAAAAGCGAAGTACTCCCAGTCAACTTCCGGATACCTAACACGTGTAAATCCAAGGGGTTTAAAGATATCAACAATTTCTCTTATTGCTTGGGTAATTATATGTGTGTGTCCAATCTCGGGCTTTTTTCCCGGCAGGGAATTGTAAAGTTCGCCGTATTCGGATGTGCCGGGCTGCGAAAAGTTATTGGAAAAGTCATTAAGTATTGTTTCTATATCGTTTTTCAAAACATTAAGTCTCGCCCCAAAATCTTTACGCTCATCAGACGGAAGTTCGGTCATTTTGGAAAATAGCTGGTTTAAGATTCCTTTCTTTCCGACATACTCCAACTTGATTTTTTCCAAATCCTGGCGTGAGGAAACGCACTTAAGTTTCTCTTTTAATTCACTTTTTAAATTTCCGAGGTTTTCCAATATGTCCATAGATATAACAAATATATCAGTTATAGGAAAAAGTGCCAAGGATATATAGATATAAAAAGTTGACTGGGGCTACCAAACGTATAATTAGTTTTCTTACCTTTCTTCCCAGCCGTTACCTTTATTTTACCAGAGAAAAATAGTTTATAGAAAACAAAAATTCCACCTGGTCAAACTTATAATCCAACCAGGTGGGGTCTGCAGTTACTTGAAGAATGAAATGCTGATAGATCGAGCTGTCGCGATTATTGGGGGCACCGATAGAAAAGAGTCATCCACAACCATTTGGCAGCAGGCACCTGAGAGTGTCCGGTATACCAAACTATATATGGACGGTATACACTCTCTTCTATATGGTTTGCATAAACCGTTGCTAGTCCCCAATTGGGCCAAGGCTCCGATACAAGCCGCGGAACAAAAACGAACCTCTCGACAGGATCACCATTCCGGACCCACGACTTGGGGCCAACCCATTTGCCAACGATGTACCATTCCCCACCCCGCTCTTGCATTCGTTCAACTAGCCACTCACCATAGGCGTCGGCAAACGGATAGATGAAGACATCCTCCACCCCCTCAAAGTGCTCCTCACCACTCCAGTCGAACGGATAACGTTCCTGTCTCTCACAGACGAGAATCGGGAGCTGAACCGGCCAAAAGGCGGCGACCAATACTAAAGACAAAACAAAAAACGCGAGCGTAACAACAATCTTTTTCATTGTAATCTCCTTATTTGGGATATGATAAGGACGCTTAATTTTGAGCGTCTTATTGATTACTGTGGTGCCAGTGTACTATAGGTTCAACGATTTGTCAAGCGTAATTGTTGTGAATAGTATGAAGTTTGACATGCTTCTAACGCTTTAGCGTTCCGCTCAAGATGGCTATTCCACTGTATAAATGAGAAAACCAATAAGTAGATGAGATTGTTTTTTTGACTACTGTCTATTACAGAGAGTTTGTGTATTTCCATACTGTAGAAGAAGGAAATAAGGATGTTATACATTAGGGACCCTACATCTAATTGGAGTAACCAATAACATTCAAAGAAATCTCGTAGTCTCCCTTGTTTCCCTTATCATCTTTTGCAACAACTCTAAACTTGTGTATTCCGATGTCAGAAGCTTTAAGTTCAAACGTTTTCGCATAGGGAGCTTTATCATCTTCACCCTTGTTTTCATCATCCATATAAAAAGTGACTTTTTCTACATCATTTGCACACGATACCTCAGCAGTAAGCCTAAATGTAAGAGGAACCTGATCTCCACTTTTTATTCCCACTATTTGAGTAAATACCTCGTCTTTATTTGAAACACTATCTCCATCAAACTCAAGCTTTGAAGTCATGAGAGGCGGGAAGTATTTTTTATCATTGTTGTAGTTTTCCTTAACCCAAGCATCCACATCACTTTGCCAAATGGGAAGCTCGGCCTTAATTTTAATAAATTCCGTCGTCTTATCTTTATCTGCATCAATACACCCGGAATTTACTATTCTTCCGTCAACTTCACATATTGTAATTCTCTGATACCAATCACTAACAGCAGTGGGTTCGGTGTTTTGGGCAAACCATTCATTTCTCTTATCATAATCTTTGTAAGGAAGGCCCCCGGTTAGTTTATCAACCTCCATCTTTTTAACGGTCTTTGGAGCCTCAAATTTTTCAACTGGGGTATCTTTTAAATAAGCAGTCATAAATTTATTCCAAATGGGAGTCGCGCCTGAGATACCGGATGCAACATACGGATTCATCTTTTCGTTGTTATTGTTTCCAACCCAAACTCCCGCTACAACTGAGGGAGTAAACCCGATTGCGTAGTTGTCTCTTTTATCGTCCGTTGTTCCTGTTTTAACAGCCACCTGTCTTCCATAAATATTAAGAAGGCTTCCGGCACCAAAAACTTCGGACCTCGCCCCGTCATCAGACAAAATATCTGAGATAATGAAGGCATTTTCCTCACTAAGTACTCTTTTATTAGTGTCTGAAGGTTTATAAATTACCTTTCCCTTGGAATCTGTAACTTCAATTATCGGAGTTGGTTGTTTATAAATTCCTTTATCAGCAAAAACTGCAAAAGCCCCCGTAAGTTCCAACAGTTTTGTTTCGCCTCCGCCAAGAGTTAGTGCTAAACCATACCTTGTTCGGTCTTTAAAGGTTGTGATTCCCATTTTTTCAGCCTGATCAATCATGTTTCCGATCCCTGCAATTTTCAAAGCCTTAACGGCTGCAACATTTATGGAGTTTCCAAGAGCCTTTCTCATTGACATAGGTCCTCTAAACTTCCCATCGTAATTTACTGGAACATACGGCTGATCGGGGGCAGCACCCTCAAATTTTGTCGGAACATCAAGTAAAGTGTAAGCTGCGGTGTAACCCTGGGATAATAAAGTGGCGTAAGTGATCGGCTTTATCGCGGATCCCGGCTGTCGACTAGACAGAGTAATGTTTACATAAGGATCAAACTTACAGCTATTCTCACCAGTCCCACCTGAAACACAGTTTAAAGGCTCGGGGTCCAGATTGTAACCCCTGGAACCCACCATCGCCAAAATCCCCCCGGTTTTTGGGTCTAAAACAACCATCGCTCCGTTGTACATGTTTAAACTACTCTTATTTGTTTCTATTTCCTTTGTAACTATATCTTGAGCAAGTCTTTGTGCTTTTAAATCAAGGGTGGTAGTAACTCTTAAACCTCCGGTCTCAACAGCTTCGGTCCCTAAAATATCAACCAAAAATTGTTTGACGTAGTAAACAAAATGGGGAGCTTCGACGGGAACCTTTTCCATATCAAACTTCAAAACCTCTTCCCTTGCTTTATCGTGCTCCTCCTGATTGAGATAATATCTTTTTCCATCGGCGGCCATCCAACCTCTTTCCTTCATTAGATATAAAACATAATTTCTTCGTTCAATACCAGCCTCGGGATTGGAACCAAACTGAGAGTAATATGTGGGACTTTGTGTAAGACCCGCAAGATATGCGGACTCGGAAAGAGTAAGGTCCTTGGGGGTTTTATTAAAATAAGCCTTAGCTGCACTATATATACCGTAGTTTAAACCTCCATAGGGGCTTTCATTAAGATACATCTGCATTATTTCGTCCTTTGTGTACCTGTTTTCAAGCTGCAAAGAAAGTATCAGTTCCTTTATTTTTCTCGTAATTGTTCTGTCTTGAGTAAGAAGCGAGTTTTTAATTGCCTGTTGAGTTAAAGTGGAACCGCCCTGTAAACCTTCACCGGTAATTATGTTTCTAAGAGCCCTAATAATTCCCCTCAGGGAGTACCCTTTATGGAGATAAAACTCTGAGTCTTCCGCCGATAGCGTTGCATGGACAACATCGGGAGACACATCTTCAAGTTTTACAAGAGTCCTGTTTTTGTCACCATAAACCTCATACAAAAGCTCACCGTTTTTATCATAAAATCTCGTTGAAAGTTCGTAAGTTCTTTCCAAAAGTTGATTTGGGTTTGGAAGATCACGCGAGAAAACTGCAAATACAATAATTACTAAAAAAAAGCCCCCAGCGACTAAAACTAAAGCTATGGATGCAAGATAAGTTCTAAGATAAAGTCTTTTCCTTCTTTGTGAAGCAGATAAGTATTTGTCTTTTGAAATCAAGCGAAATTTCCCCAAAATTATATGTAATTTCTTTCTAACCCAAAAAACTATATTTCTAATTTTACTCTTTATCTTTAAAAATGGGGGTCTTCCTCTAGAAAAGGATGATTTGCGGTAATTCCCCCATGGATTATCTTGTAATGAGGCCCTGTCTTGCATCAATTTATTATATCAAAATAAGATTTGATTTATCTCCTAGCCTAATAGTATAATGACGGGACATTTCAAAAAAATCTTTTGAACAGGAGAGAAAAAATGTTAACGTGTCGAGCAAGAGGCGCGATAGGGAAAAGTTGCGGGGCAAAAAAACCAAGCAAAACATGGATCCCAGTTAAAATACTTCTCAGAAAAAGGGAGATGACAACTGGAGACCTGTGGTACTTCGGAAGGGACCCGGAGAATCGTGGGGAACTGAAATCCCGGAATGAACTTATCTTGCATGAAAAGTACACTCTTCTTTCAAACGGCAAGTCAAAGCACGGCTGGGAGATCTTGATTGAGAAAATCCTCAATCGTGTCAATTTCAGGTATCAGATCAAAGTCATTTATAGCGAGTAAAACCTAAACACCTACAGACCCCCGTAAAAAACATATTATGGGGGCCTTCCTTTTTCTATAACTCTTTTTTCTCATCTTTGATATACTTTTACTATGGTAAAAGTTCTAAAAGACGAAAGGCTAATTGAAAAATTCCTCACCAGAGGTGTTGAGATTGTGGTTCCATCGGCTGACGCTTTACGCGAAAAACTGATGTCAGGTAAGAGAATAAAAGCCTATTGCGGATTTGATCCTTCGGGGCCACACCTTCATGTCGGCCACGCCATGGGAATTAGAGCTTTGAGAATGCTTCAGCAGCTGGGACATGAGGTCATATTTTTGGTAGGGGACTTTACCGCCATATGCGGGGATCCGAGTGACGGAAAATACAGAAAAATAATGACTGAGGAGGAAATTCAGGAAAACATGCGCGGCTGGAAAAAGCAAGCGGGGAGTTTAATAGACTTTGGGGGTAAAAACCCGGCCAAATTCATGAGAAATTCGGAGTGGCTCTCAAAACTCAAACTAAAAGATCTTATTGAACTTATGTCCAAAACAACCGTTCAGCAGATGATTGAAAGAGAACTATTCCAAAAAAAACTAAAAGAAAGAATCCCGATTGGTCTTCAGGAGTTTATTTATCCACTAATGCAAGGTTACGATTCTGTAGCTATGAATGTTGATCTTGAAATCGGTGGAAACGATCAGCTTTTCAACATGATTGTTGGAAGACAACTTTCAAAAATATATAACAACAAAGAAAAGTTTGTCAGAGCCCATGAGCTTATGGAGGCTCCCAATGCGATGACAATGTCAAAAACCAGTGGAAATGGAATAAATCTTGATGATAGTGCGCAAGATATTTACGGAAAGGGTATGTCCTATCCGGACGAACTTGTCCTGAAAGGATTAAGGGTAATGACGGATGTACCTTTAGAAGAAATCTGGAATATGGAACAAGAAATGAAGCAGGGAGAAAATCCGATGAAATTCAAAAAGTTAATGGCTTACGAGATAACAAAAATGATAAGAGGAGAAAAAGAAGCCAAAAAAGCTCAGGAGTACTTCGAAAAAACTGTACAAAACAAGGAAATAATAACTGAGTCAATCGTTAAAACTAGGGTCACCGGTACATTGCAGTTAATAGAGTTTCTAAAAAACATAAACGATGAGATGTCCGCGAGTAAAATAAAAAGACTTATAGAACAGGGAGGGGTAGAGGTGGGTGGAAACAAAATCACAGATCCGTATCTTCTTATAGAATTTAAAAAAGGAACCATTATAAAATTTGGCAAGAGAAAATTTTTTGAGGTGGCATAATGATCTTTAAAATGGAGAAAGAGAAAAAACGAGACATAAAAAGATCGATAAAAAGAATATTTAGAAAAGAAAACCTTCTGAAGTCTGTTGTTATATTCGCAACTCTCGCACTTGTTCTGGCTTCGATTCTGCCTTACATTCTGTAAAAAAGAAGGTCACCTCAGCTTATGAAATGACCTTCATATTACTCTTTAACTTTTCTTACATTACAAGAGGATGTGGTGTGTTGGTGTCGAGATAATCCCGATTTTCCGGACGGTTCATAAACATCACAAAATTTCGGTTTCGCACGACATTAACTTCGTTAAACCCGACACATGCAAGTATGGTCTCCTTGCCAACTTTCCGTTTCCTGAATTTGAAAAAATTGGCACCATACTGAACCCTAATCTTATTCTCAGGTTTCCCACACCCTGCGTTAAATTCGTTAACACATTTGAACAGATCTGGCTCATTTCTAAACCATAACATTTTTCTCTCCTTTTTGATGTTTCTAACATCAATATGCGAACGTTATCCGAAAATTGGTAGAATAGTATCATGATTAAAGTAGAATCTCCAGTTTCGGAAATCCCAAAAATTGGACCAAGGTACAAAGAGATGCTTGAAAAACTTGAGATTTTTACCATTGAGGATCTCCTATATCACTTCCCGTTTAGGTACGACGACTTTTCAAAAACAAAGAATGTAGCAGATCTGAGGATAGGAGACGTGGTTACCGTAAGGGGAATATTAGGGCCGGTAGAAAACATATTTACAAAATATGGGAAGCGTTTAACAAGAGCAAAGTTCTTGAATCACACTGGAGAGATAGAACTCATTTGGTTTAACCAGCTCTACTTAAAAAAATCTTTGAACATGGGAAAAAATTATTCTCTTAGTGGAAAGGTGGGAACTTTTAACAACAAGCTCTGTTTTATAGCTCCAGAATTAGAACAAATATACGAAGGAGAAAATCAAATATTGGAAAACGTTCATACCGGGAGACTCGTGCCGATCTACCCTACAACATACGGGGTTTCGTCAAAATGGATCAGAGGAAAGGTAAAGTTAATTTTAAACTCAGAAAACAACCTTGAAGAATTTCTTCCCGATGAAATTTTAAAAGAAAAAAGGTTTAACGACATTATTAGTGGTATAAAAACAATACATTTCCCAAATGAAGAAGCTGAAACTAAGGAAAACCTAGAAAGATTTGCTTTTGAAGAACTCTTTATTGAACTTCTAAACGTTGAGAAGAAAAAAAACGAGTGGTCAAAAAAACTTAGAGGAACCAAATTTAAAAACTTTGAAAAAGAAGTTTCAAAATTGGTAGGTGGGCTGCCTTTCAAACTCACAAATTCACAAAAAACTGCTTTATCTGAAATACTCGAGGACCTTCAGAAAGTAGTTCCTATGAATCGATTGTTGGAAGGGGATGTTGGAACAGGAAAAACTATTCTTGCAATAATTGCTTCGTACCTTACACATCTTAATGGCTTAAAGACACTATATATGGCCCCAACCGAAATCCTAGCAAATCAACATTTTGAAACATTTAACAAAATTCTCAAAAAAACTGATATGAAAGTTGAGCTAGAGACGGGAAGCAAAAAGAAAGAATTTGACGACTGGGATGTTTTAGTTGGAACCCATGCCCTTTTATTTGCAAAAGAAAAATACAAAGATATCGGACTTGTGGTTATTGATGAACAGCACAGGTTTGGAGTGGAGCAAAGAGGAAAAATAATGGATCTTGTGGAAGGAAAGTCAAAACCCCACCTTTTGACAATGACCGCAACTCCAATTCCCCGAACACTCGCTCTTACTTTATATGGCGATCTAAGTATCTCCGTCTTAAAAGACTTTCCATTTGAACAAAGAAGGATAATCACAAAAGTAGTTCCGAAAAAAATGAGGGAGCAAGTGTACCGATGGATAAAAGAAAAAAACGAACCTACATTTATAGTTTGTCCCTTAATAAGCGAGTCGGAAAGTGAAACTCTTGAGGAAGTTAAAGCTGCTACAGTTGAGTTTGAGAATTTAACTAATGGAATTTTTAAAGGGATGAAAACCGGACTGCTACATGGAAGAATGAAACCAAAAGAAAAAGAGGAAGTTGTCAGAAAATTTAGAAACGGGGAAATAAAAATCCTGGTCTCAACTCCGGTTATTGAGGTTGGGATAGATGTACCGGA
>CAZLHE010000009.1:6774-14187 GCA_964559585.1 uncultured Candidatus Saccharibacteria bacterium | reverse complement strand
ATTAATTTGGTTCAAGTTAGACTCCACCATCGACCCCAGGACCTATAGGTTGACTAGATTGGGCTCTCGTGATAAACTGCCCTTAATTCTAACCGCGACCGCAACAGATACTTTGCGGATTCTTGCACAAAGGAGATTTTCATATGACACCGAACAACTGGCTCTTTCTGTATATCCTGTTCATTACCGTGTACCTTTCTCTTATCGTACTGATACAGATTGTGGCGATAAGGGAACGGGTCAAAGTACGGTTTCCAGGATTTTCCCCGTACCTCAACCCAATCGGGATTTATAAACTCTGGCGCCTGAATACCTGGATAAACGCAACGCACAAAAGCAGGGTGGACAAGTCTTGGTCGGATAGTCCGAAACGGGAATGGTTTCCAAAGTGCATTAGATTCGAAGACTCCTCTGATGAGAATGGATACTTTTCAAGCCCCGGCCGGGACTATGTTAATACGATACACCCGACACTGCTTGGGTACGATTGGTACAGAGGCTACCATTTGAAATTCGAAGAATATGAGGTGCTCATATTTACACCCTGGGTGTGGCCACAAAAAACCCGACCCACCTTGTTCCTCTTCAAAGGGAAAGTGCCAACACAGAATATCGTCAGCGCATATTTGACCGAAGTTAGGGAAAACAAAGCGTAACCAAATCTATAAGAGATGTGATTACGGGAAACCTATGTAACAAGCATGACCAACGTTTTTAATCCGACGTTGGTCATTTTCTTTATAAAACTACAGATATACAAACTTAGAAAGTTTAATCAGTGCCTCTATTATTTGTTTCAAGTTGACCCACACCACCAATCTTAACAACTTATAGCCACATTAGGCGTTTTAATTTCCGTTTCAAGCAAAAACTATATTTCCTAATTGAAAGATATGTTCCGTGATATTTAGGCTAAACTAGTTTGTAAAAACACAGATTAAGTTGTATATTTCGCATAAACTAATAAACCACGCTGTAAAAGAAAGGAGTTTCTATGAGTGAGAGCTGGTGGAATTCCTATGGGAGTACCTCTCACGTGTCCCCATATAAGGGAAAACGCAACCTTACTGCGGCGTTTGTGGCGGGCAGATTATCAAAGAACAGGATGCGGTTCCTTATGGAAAAAAGGGGGCCGTCCGTCACAGTGACTGTAAACCTGCAACTACGGCTCCGGTCAAAACACCACTGCCGCAAAACACCAAAAAATCCTGCAAGGGGAGAAGGGCATGGAGAAAAAGGCATCGTGGGTTAGCGTAATCTAAACTCAGTCTTTCGGGCGTGTAAGCACCTAATGTTTATACGCCCATCAGTTACTCCTAGTGCTTCTTTTTACTGATTACTCCTCACTATTAGCATACTTATGCAAGACATCAAGGTCTCTACTAGAAAAGTTTTTTCCTTTAAGTAATTGGAGGCTTAAGATACTCCATCGGGACTTAATTACTTCTTTTGCAATAATATTTAATTCTTCGCGGGAAAAAGGTAGTTTTTGAATTACTACATTCGTGAAACCGTACGAGACAATCATTTCACCATATTGGATTAGTAGATTATCAGGAATATCGTTTGGAAATCTTAAAAGAACAAGATTTTCAACGCCCGTGCCAGTACCCTCACCTGTTAATCCACGTAAAATATCAACAAAAGCAACTTCCTTGTCAATATCCACACCAATGCCGTATTGCTCTTTATCCGCACCTGGGTATTTTTTGCTAAAGTCAGCAGCGGTACCTTTAAAATAGGTGGCTTCCTTACCGCTTTTTCTGATTAGGGCCATTGCTCTATCAAGTTCTTCGGCTGTATATGCCTTTACCTCAAATATACCGACAGGCTCTTCTTCTTCGCCTTCTTTAGTAACAATCCCATCGGGTATTACAGTTCCCCCAAAAAATTCTCCAGCTGGAGTGACAGAACCATCTTTTTCTCTAACTTCTCCGTAGGCATATCCTTTAATGAGTTCCTTTTCCATCTCTTCTTCCATGAGCGCCATATATTCTCTAAGCTGCCTTCCATATTCTTGAGGAGACACCTGTGGAGCCCCAGATTTTCTTCTCCCCTCTTTAAACATTTCGATCGCAGGATTGTTTTTTAGTCGAACGTTGGGATCGAATATTCGCAATGGTTTTTCATTCAAGGATCTTCTTATTCCATCCGCCAGTATGTCACTTTTTTTATTACTGGGAAGGCCAGTAAACTTCTGTGGAGAAACAACCTTTAGAGATTCTAAAGGGATCTTCCTGGGATTAAAAACAGTCTGGGCATCTGAAAGGGGTATTTTCTCGCTTACAGTTTCGGCTATAAATCCTATTAAATTTCCAGATATCCTCTCTTTTATTGCTTCAGGACTCCATGGAATTTCGTTCCCGATTCGTTTTTGGAAATCTAGCGACCATTTAACTCTAGATAATATTTCTTCGCAGGCCCCCTTATCGGATGTCAAATCTTTGTATATTCGATCGGCTAGATCTTTTTTGGAAATCTCTAACGAAGTATCGCTAACTACTTCTGAGGCTACAGCAGAGTTAATCATATAAAAATTATATATCAACACCCATTCAATAAGAATAGGGTTAACGTATTGTCCGATACTAGGAAGCCCCACGCAAACTATCGCAGTTAACAATTTTCAGCAATGCTATAATATCTACTAGTCGGTTTAAGCAATCGATAAAAAAGAATGAAAGAAAAACTACAAACACAACCATATAAAGGTGCAAGAGACTTTTACCCTGAGGATATGAAAATTAGAAACTTCATATTTGACACCTGGAAGAAAGTCTGTAAATCCTATGGTTACGAAGAATATGACGGTCCATTCATTGAGAACTTTGACATTTTCGCCGCAAAATCCGGTGAAGAACTTGTAAATGAGCAGCTTTACAGCTTCGAAGACAGAGGAAAAAGAAAGGTTGCAATCCGTCCCGAAATGACTCCGACACTAGCAAGAATGGTAGCTGAAAAATTCAACGAACTCCCCCGCCCTATCAGATGGTTTTCAATTCCAAACCTCTGGAGATACGAAAAACCTCAAAGAGGAAGGTCCAGAGAATTCTATCAACTAAATGTAGATGTGTTTGGGATAGAAGGTGTCGAAGCCGATCTTGAAGTAATCTCAACCGCAATAGATATTTTTAAGGCATTTGGTGCAAAGATGGGAATGTTTGAAATAAGAGTAAATAATAGAAGACTGGCCGATGATTTTTATAAAAAATTAGGCTTAGACAAGGATCAAAAGAAAGTTGCCAATAAAGCTTTGGATAAAAAGTCAAAAATTATTCAGGAAGAATTTGATAAATGGCTCATCGATGATGCAAAAATGTCGTCAGAACAGATTAAACTTCTAAATGATTTTCTAGCTGATCCATTGCCTGTTGTAAAGGAACTTTCAAAGGACTCTCAAGGCGCAAAAGAACTTCTTTCATTGATTGACATGGTAAAAACTCAAAAATTAGAAGGCTTTGTGAAGTACGATCCCTCAATAATCAGAGGTTTAGATTATTACACCGGGAATGTTTTTGAAATTTATGATTTAAATCCTAAAAATATCAGGGCTATGGCAGGAGGAGGAAGATACGACGACTTAGTAACTTTATTTAAAGGAGAAAGATTAACCGGAACTGGCTACGCAATGGGAGATATTACTCTTAAGGATTTTCTTGAAAGCTGGAACCTTCTACCCAAAATAGAATCCGAATGTGAATATCTAGTTACCTTGTGGCCGTCTCAAGATAATAGCTATCTGGAAAAAACATTAGAGATTTCAAATCTCATAAGACAAGAGGGAAAGAATGTTCAAACATGGTTAGAGCCAAATACAAAACTCGAAAAACAACTTAAATTTGCGGATAAAAAAGGGATCAAATACGCAATTATTGTGGGAGAAAATGAACTCACTTCAGGAAATATCACCATCAAAAATTTAACCGATAAAAGCCAGGAGACAAAACCTTTGGAAAAACTTCTTTCCGATATAAAATGACGGTAATGCCCTGGACTAAAAAAATATCCAAAAATGATCTGTTTCTTCCTCACCTAGCTTTGATATGTGCAACTATTTTGTGGGGAGCTGCAAATCCCGTCATTAAGCTAACATTGGGCTATGTGCCCCCACTTACCTTTCTCTTTCTAAGGTTTCTGACGGCCTGTTTAATACTCCTGCCCTACATTATTTACCAAATTCAAAAAACAAAAATTGCCAAAAAAGATCTCATAAACTTCTTTTTATTCGGCTTACTTTCTCAAACCTCTTTAGCATTTATTTTTGTAGGGCTTGAGTACACCACAGTTTTGGAAACCACAATAATCGGAGTTTTGGGATCCATAATGGTTGTTGCCGCAGGGCACTATTTTTATAACGATAAAATAAACAAACAAGTGAAAATTGGTCTTTTGGTAGCTACACTCGGAACTTTATTTGTGATACTTGAACCCTTAATAACTAAAAACTTCCACGACGGAAAAATTCTGGAAAGGGTTTTTGGAAACAGTCTAATTCTCATGTACAACATAACGTGGGTGTTATTTATTGTTTGGTCTAAATTTAGTTTAACAGGTGAAAAGTCAAAACTTATGAAAAAAGGTCTAAGCTTTTTGCACCTTAAACAAATGTCCAAAGAATACTCGTCTTCTTTATTAACTACTACATCCCTATACGTCGGACTTATTACCGTAATACCACTAGCTTTACTGGAAAATATGGGATTATTGGGTCAATTATCATCTTTTGACATACTTTCCATCGACAACAGAGGGATTTTAGGAATACTTTACATGGCAATCGGATCTTCGATTATTGCCTATATGATTTACCAGTGGTCTTTAAAATATGTAACTGTTTCGGATACTGCGTTCTTTGGATATCTCTCACCTATCGTCACACTTCCCTTCGCTTATCTATTTTTAGGGGAAGTTCCTAATCGGTTTATGCTTTTAGGAGGTTTGATCATTGCCGTTGGAGTTGTTATAGCGGAAAAAAATCTTAGAACTTAGATTTTCTACTGTCACTTGTTCTGGAAAAAAAATCCTGATATACTCCTTGCTGTTATGAAAAAGGACATACACCCAAAACTAAATAACAAGTGTGTTGTCACATGTGCGTGTGGTAATACCTTTGTTACTACATCTACCCTGCCTTCAATTAGTGTTGAGATTTGCAGTGCGTGCCACCCCTTTTATACAGGACAAAGCAAGTTTGTTGACACAGAGGGGAGAATAGAAAAATTCTCAAAGAGACTTAAACTTGCTTCAGAAAAGAAACAGAAGGCTGACGCGATCAAAAAATCCAAGAAAAAGAAAACTGCAGGAGAAACGAAAGAAGTTTCATTAAAAGAAATGTTAGGCAAGGCAAAAGCGGAAGAAGAAAAGAATAAGAAATCAAAAGACTCTGAAGAAAAGTAGATGGTAACTAACCACAGTTTTAATTTAATTCCCCAGCGTAACTATTTAAAGTAAAATATTCTTATGGATCAAAACAATTACTTGGAAAACGAAATAAAAAAGATAACAGTCGAAATAGATGCCAATAAAAAACTTCTGAAGGGGGAGGATAATCCCGACATGATAAAAATGACTGAGGAGGAAATTTCAAATCTCCAAAAACAAAAAGAGGCTTTGGAAAAATCAATTGAAGCGAAAAACTACTCCGAAGGCGACTCAGACTTAGCTGAGAAGAAAGTCGATGAGAGCTTTTGTCTCGATCCCAATATTGCAACTCTAGAAATTAGATCAGGAACCGGAGGAGATGAAGCGGGTCTTTTTGCCAAAGATCTTTATAGAATGTACATGAGGTTTGGGGAAGTTAAGAAATGGAAAGTTGAAGAAAACTACATTGGGTATAATGAAGCCAGTGGAATCAAGACAGTAATAGCCGACATTAAAGGACAAAATGTGTATAAGTTACTTAAAAATGAGTCGGGAGTTCACAGAGTTCAACGGGTTCCTACAACAGAGTCAGCAGGACGACTACATACCTCAACGGCAACGGTTGCCGTGCTTCCTAAACTTAAGAAAATAAATATTGAGATAAAACCGGATGACTTGTCCTGGGATTTTTTCAGATCCGGTGGAAAGGGAGGACAAAATGTAAACAAGGTTTCAACCGCGGTTCGCCTTACACACATACCAACAGGCACGATTGTTGAATGCCAAGAAGAAAGATTTCAGGGTAGAAACAGACAAAAGGCATTAGAAATCTTGCAGTCAAAGCTTTACACACAAATGCAGGCACAGCACGTGAAAAGCATCACAGATCTCAGATCCTCGCAAGTAGGATCCGCTGAAAGGAGTGAAAAAATAAGAACATATAACTTTCCACAGGATCGAATAACAGACCACAGAATAAACAAATCCTGGCACAGCATCCTTAGAGTCATGGATGGGGACCTAGAAGAAATACTTAGTGATTGCTCATCAATAGGATCTGAATCAGCCGAGGAGTTATAAATTCTCTGGAGCCAAGGCCAAAGTTGCATGAATCACTAGCTCTTTTCCATCTCTGTCAACCAAAAGCTTGACCTTATCCCCTACTCTTTTTGTAATAATTATCTTAGCTAAAGAATCCTGACCTGTTATCTCTTGTCCATCAATAGATTTTATGATGTCTCCTCTTTGTAACCCTGCCTTTTCAGCGGGACTGTCCTTCACAACTGCAGAAACGAAGGCTCCTGCAGGCATTTTTCTCAGTGCTGCAAGTTCTTTCGTAATAACATTGTAAGAAACTCCAAGGAAAGGTCTTATTATTTTGCCCTCTCTAATAAAAGACACTAGAATTGGTTTTACATTATTAATTGGAACAGCAAAACCAATGTTTTCCGCTCCCTCTGTCATTGCAACGTTAATTCCGATAACCTGTCCAGAGGAATTAAGTAACGGCCCACCCGAGTTACCGGGATTTAGCGCAGCATCCGTTTGAATAACATCCTCGTATATCTTTGACTGTCCAGTAAAGGCTGAGGACGCACGTACCTGCCTAGCTATTCCAGATATTACTCCGGTTGTTACGGTATTTGAAAATCTTCCCAAGGCATTGCCTATCGCAATAGCCTTTTGACCAACCTTTAAGACATCTGAATCCCCAAATTCCACTACGGGAAGGTCTCTGGCGGTTATCTCCAATATTGCCAAGTCGGAACTTTTATCCAAGTTAACTTTGTCCACTGGATAGTTCGTCCCATCCTTCAAAACGACAAAGTACTGACTGTTGGGATCATCAACTACATGACTGTTTGTAATGATTAACCCGTTTTTATCAACAATGAAACCTGTTCCTATCCCAGCCTGAGAATATGTGAGAGCACCAGAAAAGAAGTCTATACCTTCAGTTTTCACAACGATTGAAACTACCGCGGGTGAGACCTTTTCTACCACATCTATCACAACCGACTCTTCCTGAATAATTTTTTGCTCAACAATGTT
>CAZLHE010000009.1:0-6674 GCA_964559585.1 uncultured Candidatus Saccharibacteria bacterium | reverse complement strand
CCATTGCTTTTTCGGAGTCAGCCATTTAGCAATTGTTATATGAATACCTGAACCATCCTCGAAATCTTTTGCATCCTGAATAGTCCCTTTTCCAAAGGATTTTGTACCGATAAGTTTTGCTCCAAAATTGTCTCTTAAGGCTGCGGCAAGTATTTCAGAGGCAGAGGCACTACCACCATCTATTAATACAAAAACTGCAGGAACTTTATCAAACGCACCAATTTTTTTAGCATCCAATGACACCTGCTCTCCGGTTGCTGTTTCTTCAATAACTACGGGTTTTCCTTTAAAAAACTCTTCCCCAATGTGAACAGCTGATTCAAGATACCCACCGGGGTTTCCTCTTACATCAATAATTACAGCGTCAAGTTCCTTCATTTTGACGTTTATCTCGGAAACCGCGCTATCCCACTCTTGATCAGTCTCGTTTCCAAATCTGCTTATTCTTATATAAACGATTCCGTTACCCTTATCTTCCCAAGTTACACTGGCAATTGAAATTACGCTTCTGGTTATAGTCACATCTCTTGACTGTTCCTCCCCCGTTAATAAAGTTAAAGTAACTGTTGTACCCGCCTTACCTTTTATCTTCGCAACAGCCTCACTCACAGTAAGACCATAAGAGCTTTCCCCATTAATTTTTAATATCTTATCTCCTGATCTAACTCCCGCTGCCTTGGCAGGAGACCCGTCTAAGGGAGCAACTATTATTAACTGCTCCTCTTTTAAACCAAGCTCTGCTCCAATACCCTCATACTTTCCACCTAATGCGTCACCAAAACTTTTGTTCAAATCCGGGGGAAGGAAAGAAGTATAAGGATCACCCAAAGACTCGACCATTCCGGAAATAGCCCCATAAAGCATTTTTTGAGGATCCACTGGTCTTTCAAGATATGTTTCGTTCACAAGATCCCAAACTTTCCAAAACAACGAAAAGTCAACCTTTTTATCCCCCGAATAACGATTTACTATCTCTATCTGAGGAGGGTTTTTCCTAACTTCAAATAAAAAACCGCGTTTACCGAAGTAATATCCTCCGTAAAAGAATCCTACGGCAACTAATATTGTTACTAAAAAACGCTGAAATTTTTGAAATTTCATACTGCCCTATTCAATAATAAGAAAATTCGGAACCCTAACTTCAACTGAATTCTTATCTACACCAAACCTTACAAATATACTAGATTCGCAAATCCTGTCAACTGTGCCTACCCAACCAAAGTATGGGTCTTGAAGAACTTGAATGCCCATTCCCGCCTCAACTTGTTTTATTAAAGGCTTTAAACCTTCTTCTTTTAATATGTCCTCGGACCTGACCGGAATTCTTAAGATATTCTGATCACCATCAAAAAACACATATCTGAAGGATATGGAACTTAAGAATTTATAGACAGACTCGGGAGTTTTTATATTTCCAAATCCTGAAATCAATCCAAAGGCAAAATTGTTATCTTTTGCAAAATCAAACGCATCTTTGTGGGCACTCCCAGATAAAACCGCGCTGGCCTGCATATCGTATGCCTTTTGTAATACATCAAGCTCAACAAAATGACCGATATAAATAACCTTACCTTTAATTCCCTTAGCAAAATTTTCAAGATATGATCTTTTCAGAATATCCGTAGGATTTGGAAAAACAACTAGTTCACCTGAGGTATGAACATCTGAGCATGCCGCCAACAAGAGGTCTTTTACTTGAGTCTCTAGCAAAACGGATTTATTTTGACGGATAGATTTAACTATCCCCCAAACACCAGCAAGAAGAGGGTAGTTTTTTTCGTTTTCGGAGAAGATATATCTTTTTTGCGAATCCATCTCCATATTCCCATCAAACGGGGCTACTATCTTCTCCTTACCAATTTTTCCAAGAAGGCAGCCGTAATAATAAAATCTAGTATTTGTCTTAAAATTGCTGGGTTTGAAACCTTTCGGCAATTCTAGTTTGTTTTGAGAAAACCTGCACTCCCCAAGGTGATTGAACGGCTCAACTGCTGTTCCTGTTTCGACAGAAAAACCTCCCTCAATGGGCAAAACCCTTTCCACGAGACATCTTTCTTTTTGTGTAACTTTTCTAATGATCGGGGTTATCATTCTTTGTCCTTTACAAAACTTTTCCCAAACTGCCTTACACACACGTTGAATAATTTAACATCTGAGTAAATACCTTCTCTTGATACTTTGGTATCAAATACGAGTCCCACTTCCCCACCCACAGTGTAAATGTCCAACGATCCAAGAGTAGAGTTTTTTATATGAAGTTTAGCGGGTGAATCTAATTTAAGAGGTACAACATCTACCCGATCTTTTGCTATTTCAAAAAACCGATCTTCTCCAACGGATGTTTTTAATAGACATTCGACAGAACCCTCACAACAAATAAATGTTCCCACACTTTCAATGTACTTTTCCATATCTATATCCAAACTTTTATCATACATTTTCATTGATTGTACTAGTGGAAATGCGTTATTTCGGTCGATAAAAACATCGTAAACAGCAGGTTTTTTAATCATGTCCAATATCATAATGTAGTCCAGCTCTCTATTAAAAGTTCTCTGAAAGAATCTTCCTCCGGAAAATAGTATCTTATTTTTGTTGTCAGTTTTCAAACCTGCGGGCATCCCAAGAATTATTTTTTTATCAATCTCACTTTGAATTGAAATATCATCTACTATAATGTGCGGGTAAATACAAAGATTTTCTAAAGTATCGCTTTGTTCATCGTAATTTTTTACTGCCAAGTCACCCTGACGGGAAGACATGAAAAACGAGTTAGGAGTAACATGAGACTCCCCACTTATTACAACAGGGAAGTAGTTATCACAATCCCTAACCAAATCTTGTATGCCAACCTCAAGCTTTGGTTTTACGGAAAATTCCGGTGGGTTTCTAAAAGAGGAAACAACTAAATCGCATGTGGATGCTTTTGCTTGGTTGTTCGCAAGAGCTGTATCCAATATACCTTGACAAAACTCCTTTTCTGAACATTGGTTTCCAAACATACTCTTTGAGTAAACATAAGGAAAAGGAAAAATATTGATATGTTTCTTATCTTTTATAAAAAGAAAGCTCGCATTTGAGGTATCAAAGTAAGCAGCTAACGTGGACATGAATATATAATAACAAGGGTTAGATAGCGTGTCTATCAGTATAAGGCAAAAGCCCCATGTATCTTGCCTTCTTTATTTCTTTTGCCAGAAGCCTCTGATTTTTAGCAGTAAGACCACTGTATTTTTGAGGAAGAACCTTTCCTCTTTCGTTTATAAATCTTCGCAAAACCAACACTTCCTTATAATCAGGTTTAGTGCCTGTTTCCGTGAAGTAACAGACTTTTGGTCTAAATATTCTTTCTCTTTTTCTTACAGTTTTTTCTTTCTTCATATTTTAAAAAGGTTTCCCCCCGTACCTTTTAGGCACGGGGGCTAAATTCACTTAAGTTATTTCTTGGACTTTTTCTTGTCGTCCTTTTCGTCGCTGTCTAAATCTCCAAGATCCAAATCTCCAAGATCATCAAGATTTACACTTTCCTCCAGATCTACCTCTTCCGACTCTGGAACTTCAACATCTACCATGTCTTCCTCAGTTCCTTCTTCTCCGGTTCTTTTTGGAGTCAAAATAATCATGTCGTCAATTACAACTTCTGTCTTGTATCTTTTCTTTCCATCTTCCCCAACCCAATCTCTGGTTTGAAGTCTTCCTTCAACAAAAACCTTGATGCCTTTTCTCAAAAGCTGACCACAGATTTCTGCTAGTTTATTCCAGGCAACGACGTTGTGGAAATCAACAGATTGTTTCTTTTCTCCCTGCGTAACCCACTCTCTGTTTGTGGCGATTACGAAACTTGCTACTCCGTTCCCCTGAGGAGTGTATCTCATCTCAGGATCCCTTGTAAGGTTACCTATCAGCATTACTTTGTTTAGATTCCTAGATGCCATGGTGCCTCCTTGCCTCCTTCAGCTCATTTCTGGACAGTAACTAAATATCTCACTAAACCTGAAAGGAGGTTTAGCTTACCTTTAAATTTGGTTACTGCAGAGGGTCCGAGCTCAAAAACAATTACGTCGAAGTAACCCTCTGTATCGTGTTTAATCTCATATGAAAGTTTTCTTTTTCCCCAAAAGTTTTGGTTAAGAACTTTTCCACCACAGGAGGTGATTATCTCCTGCAACTTTGAGGAGAGATCTTTAGATCCCTGATCTCCAAGTGCTACTTTATAAATTGTCATTATCTCGTATTTCATAACTATCTTGCTGCAACGAAGTAATTATATATTACAAACATTACCTGTAAACCCTCAAATTCTATCCTAGTTAGACTTTAGTAAATGTTTAAGTAAAGGAGTAGAAAGATGAAGCTTCCTGGGATAGTACATAAAATAAAGAAAAAAGGCAAATGCTTTATCAAATTGCCTAAACCGAGAAGTTAAAAAAAATCACATCACCATCTCTTACCACATACTGCTTTCCCTCAAGTCTTACTAAGCCCTTTTCCTTAGCTTTTTTATATGATTCAACAGTTTTTAAGACCTCAAAACTTATAACTTCGGCTGAAATAAAGCCCCTTTCGAAGTCTGTGTGTACCTTTCCAGCCGCCTGGGGAGCTCTCAAACCTTTTTTTATAGTCCAAGAATGAACTTCCTTTAGGCTCATAGTGAAATAACACTCAAGATCAAGCAGTTGGTAACATTTTTTGATTAATTTATCCAACCCAGTTTCCTTAATACCAAGCACAGAAAGGTACTCAACTCTCTCTTTTTCGTCAAAACTTGCCAGATCTGCCTCTATTTTTGCACAAATACTGATTGAATTGTCCTTGTTATCAGAACCTAAAACATCTGTTTGGCTACTTTTTTCCTTCAATTTATCTTCTGATATGTTTAAAACGTAAATTACAGGTTTTGTTGAGAGTAAATTAAGACCCTTTGATATTTCTTTTTCCTCTTCAGACAGGTCCGAATCGGTCGGAAGTTGTCCTTTGTCCAGCAAGACTCTTATTTTTATCGCAACTTCTAGTTTTTTTGCAAACTCTTTTGTTCTCGTAAGTTTTGCTTCCTTTTCGAGATTGGAAATTACCTTCTCTATTATCTGTAGATCCGAAAGTATAAGTTCGGTACTTACAACTTGAGAATCACTTAATGGATCTGTTGAACCTGCTCTTACTACATTTGGATCTTCAAAGTCTCGAACAACATGTGCTATTGCGTCTACCCCTCTTATATGGCCTAAAAATTCGTTCCCCAAACCCTCACCTTGAGAAGCCCCTTTTACAAGACCAGCGATATCGTAAAATTTTATAACCGATGGAACTACCTTTTCCGGAATTTGCTTATCGGTTCGTGGATTATCGTTTCTTAAGTATTGACATAAAAGTTCTATTCTCTCGTCCGGGACATCAACAATACCTACATTTGGTTCTATGGTTGCGAAAGGATAGTTAGCAACAAGTGCTGCCTGCCTTTTTAGTAAAGCATTAAAAAGCGTTGATTTTCCAACATTCGGAAGCCCTATTATTCCTATGGAAAGGTGAGAATTCATTTTACTTTCTCCATATCCTGTTCACATATATAAAGCCTATCTACACCGTGTTTTTCAAGTTCTTTCCTATATTTTTCATAATATTCATGCACCTTATCGGGCAACCAGAAATTTTTTGCCAAGGAATATTTTTCTGAGGAAGATAGCGACTTATAGTAGTCCCTTTGCCCCAGGCGTAACTCGAGGGTTTCCCAAAACTCAAAATCGCTAAATTCACGAACTATTTCCTCTTCCCTTAGACACAGAGAATTTTCCGGTAATCTGGATCCATGAATATCTTCAATTAAGTCGTCAAATTCCAGCTCTACAGCTATATTCAACATATAACCCATGCCTTCTTCTAATTGTTTGAGTTTCTTTTTATTTTCTTCGGAAACCAATTCTCGCACAAAATCCCCAACCATGAATGTCAATAGAATTTCTGAAAATTTATTTTTTGTAATTTTATGTTTGTTAG
This sequence comes from uncultured Candidatus Saccharibacteria bacterium, assembly GCA_964559585.1. Lineage (GTDB taxonomy): Bacteria > Patescibacteriota > WWE3 > UBA101185 > UBA10185 > JAAZNV01. Next base: position 683 of record CAZLHE010000009.1, on the reverse strand, counting down.
TCATCATTAAAACCGAATACTACCCTATTTTAGAATATAAAACACATTCCTTCCTCCACCTCTTTTAGCAAGTACGTTATACTTACAAAGAGTTTCTAACACTTGATATGCTGTTTTGTTGCTTACATTCAACAATTCCCTAACTTTTTTATTAGTGACTGAAGCATTTTTTCTGACATATTCAACTATCTTCATATGCTTTTCACCTAAAGCTATTTGGTTGAACCCCATATCTCGTGATTTACCTCCTGTTAACAGCATTATTTTCTTTCTTACAGCCTCTAAGCTTACATCTACACCCTCACAAAAGTATTCTAGCCATTCGGTTAATTCTCTTTTTGTAGAATTAACTGTCTTGAGTGCGGCGTAATAACCTGGTCTGTCTGAGTTATAAAAATCGTCCAAAGCAAAGAAACGTTTAGTATCAAAGCCACTTTTCAAAAGTATGTAAGTGGCTAGAATACGAGCCGTTCTGCCGTTACCATCAATGAAAGGGTGTATTCTAACAAACTCGTAATGAACTATACCCGCAACTAATACCGGATTTAGTTTCTTAAAATCAATTTCGTTAATAAAATCGAGGAAGTCCCCGAGCTTATGGAGGACTTCCTCGATTTTATTAACGAAATTGAGGAAGTCCTCCCTAAGCTCGGGGACTTCCCTAGTAGCAGGAGGTTTGTATG
>CAZLHE010000008.1:2715-15920 GCA_964559585.1 uncultured Candidatus Saccharibacteria bacterium | reverse complement strand
TTCTTCCTAAAAAGGATTTATTCTACAACTTCGCCTTCAACAGGCTCGTCTTTTTTGTCCTCTTTTGATTTGTCGTCTTTTTTCTCTTCCCCTGGTTTAGGTTCGTCTTGTTTGTACATGTACTGACCAATCTTTTGCATTGATGTAGATAATTCCTCTGTTTTTTTCTTCAACTCTTCAGCTGAGGCTGTTTGCAGAACATCTTTTACTTCTTTTACTTTATCCTCAACCTCTTTTTTCACATCTGCGGGGACCTTGTCACCAGCATCTTTAAGTGACTTTTCAGCAGTGTAGCAAAGACCATCCGCAAGATTTCTTGCTTCTACCTCTTCTTTTCTTTTCTTGTCCTCCCCAGCGTGGGCCTCTGAGTCTTTAACCATTTTTTCAACCTCATCTTTTGAAAGTCCCGTTCCTCCTTGTATGGTTATTTTTTGTTCTTTTCCCGAGGCTTTATCCTTTGCAGTTGCATTTAATATTCCGTTTGCGTCAATATCAAACCTGACTTCTACTTGAGGAATGCCTCTTGCGGCTGGTGGAATTCCATCCAATATAAATCTTCCTAGAGATTTGTTGTCCGAAGCCATTTCCCGTTCTCCCTGCAACACGTTGATTTCAACGCTCGTTTGGTTGTCGGAAGCTGTTGAAAATACTTGGCTTGTCTGGGTCGGAATGGTAGTGTTTCTCTTAATAAGAGGCGTAGAGATCCCTCCCAATGTTTCAATTCCAAGTGTTAGCGGAGTTACGTCTAAAAGCAAGACATCTTTAATATCACCCGCTAAAACTCCTCCCTGAATTGCGGCTCCAACAGCAACAACTTCATCAGGATTTATGCTTTTGTTTGGTTCCTTACCAAAAAACTCTTTGACGATCTGAACAACTTTGGGCATCCTGGTCATTCCGCCAACTAAAACGATCTCATCGATTTGCTCTTTCTTTAATCCCGAATCCTTCATAGCGTTTTCGATAGGTTGAATTGTTCTTTGAATTAAATCATCAACAAATTGCTCGAGTTTTGATCTGGTCAGTTTAACATCCAAATGTTTAGGCCCAGATTTATCAGCCGTAATAAAGGGAATGCTTATCTCCGTTTCCATTGTGGAGGAAAGTTCGATCTTTGCTTTTTCAGCGGCATCTTTTAGTCTTTGCATGGCCTGTCTGTCTGTCGATAAATTTACCCCAGTTTCCTTTTTGAACTCTTCCAAAAGCCAGCTAATGACTTTTTGATCAAAATCATCTCCGCCAAGATAGGTGTCTCCGTTTGTAGCTTTTACTTCAAATACCCCGTCTCCGATTTCAAGAACAGAGACATCAAAAGTTCCTCCGCCCAAATCGTAGATGATTATTTTTTCATTCTTCTTTTTATCAAGTCCGTATGCAAGAGAAGAAGCTGTTGGTTCATTAATAATTCTTTTTACCTCAAACCCCGCTATCTTTCCTGCCTCCTGAGTTGCGGTTCTTTGTGAGTCGTTAAAGTATGCAGGAACGGTAATAATGGCTTCTGTTATTTTTTGACCCAGAAAGCTTTCAGCATCGGCTTTCATTTTGGTAAGTATTTTTGCTGAGATCTCTTGAGGTGTATAAACTTTTCCTTCAACCTCAACACATGCAAGACCGTTTTGTCCTTCGACAATTTCGTACGGATAGTTCTTTTTAATCTTTTGAATTTCAGGGTCTGAGTACTTTCTTCCCATCAGCCTTTTTATCGAAAAGACAGTGTTTTTCGGGTTTACTACCTGTTGTCTTTTTGCAGGTACCCCGACAATATTCTGATCTGGAACTACAATTGATGGGGTAGTATTCCCGCCCTCTGCGCTGGGGATTACTTTGGTAGTCCCGCCTTCCATAACGGCCATGCAGCTGTTAGTTGTCCCTAAATCTATTCCTAATATTTTTGACATAAAATCCTCCTTTTTATTCCTGGCCGACAATTACCTTTGCCGGTCGTAATAACTTTCCATTTAATAAATAACCTCTTAGTATAGTTTTCAAAACTTTGTTTCTCTCTCCTTTTTTGGTTTCTACAGCCTCCATAGTTTCGTGATTAAATTCTTTTCCCTCAGCTTCTATTTCCTGCACCCCCATACTGATAAACGTTTTTCTAAACTCTTTTAATGTAAGTTCCAGACCTTTATCTTTAATATGTTTCTCGATTTTTTCCAAGTTATCCAAAAAAGGCAGGAACTCTTCGATCGTTTGTTTTTTTACATAAAAAACTAATTGTTCTTTGTCTTCAGCGATTCTTTTTTCAAGATTTTTGTAGTCAGCTAAAGCTCTTTTCCAGCTGTTTTCCAAATCAGAAATTTTCTGCTCAAGCGCCAACCTCTGTTTATGGCGTGTCCCTAATTTATCTTTTTCTTTCATATGAATTTCTGGGCAGTAAATTGGCTTTTACCAAGAACCCCCAAGTTCCTCTAAAAGTTTTTTTGTATACTTAACAATCGGGATTATTTTTTGGTAGTCCAGTCTTGATGGTCCAAGAATGGCTAGGAAACCTCCCTTGTCCCCCACTTTGTAGGGCGTGAATATAATTGTTGATTTTGTAAGGTTTTCTACGGGGATCTCATCACCAATTAGTGTGTAGATTTCTCTTCCCGGGGCCACACTCTGGAAAATTCTATCTAAAATTTCGTAGCTGTCTAATATTCTTAGTGCTGATTTTGCTATATCTATGTCCCAAAATTCTTTATGCTCCAAAACATTTACTGTCCCCGCAGAAGTTACGAACGCCTCGTCAGTTGTAGCTATAGATAAGCATCCGGTTGCCTCTGCCATAGCAAGAGTAGTTTCTCTCAAAAGTTTTTCCATCTCAAATCTATTTGTCCAAAGCCTTTGTTTTAATGCGACTTCTTGTAAAACAGGAAGCTCTTCTTCCTGCATAAGTTCGTCTATGTACATTCGATAAGCCATTTTTGTAGGAACTCTTCCGGATGATGTGTGGAGCATTTCCAAAAATCCTTGGTCAATAAGTTTTGCCATCTCATTTCTTATTGTGGCTGGGGAGCAATGGAGATTGTATTTCTGAACTATCTCAACCGAGCCTACCGGTTCGGCCGTGTTTATATAGTCGTCTATTATTGCTTGAAGCAATTGAACCTGTCTTTCGGTCAACATAGTTATCAGTATAGTATCACGAGTGCTAAGGTTGTCAAGAGAAAAATTAAGGAGCGCAGACAGGTGAAGACCTGAAAGGCTCCTTATCCAAATTACTTATAGGACCTTATCGCCGTTTCTAAGATTTGAACGCTTTTGGGTCCAAAATTCATTACGTGGTAAGAAAGTTCTGTCAGATCCGCGAGACAGAGCATCTTAGGTGTTATTCCACTTCGGACAAGAGCCATTATTATCCTTTCCGTCATTTTGTTGTCCGAAAGCTTGAGTATCTTGACCAGGAAGTAATACATGGCTGCTATCCTATCTCCTGGGATACTTCGGCGCAAATCTGCCCGCACTTTGTGGGATGGTGGGGGTATTTCTTGGGTGACTCCATCAGGGTACATAATTTCCACACGTTCACCATCGTTTATTTTAACGTCCATCTCTCCTCCAATCATAGTTAGGTATTTCTGACCATTGTAGCCACAATATTCCCTGAAATCAAATTCAACCCGGCTACTTTGTGAGTATTTGTCTGAAAGCTTCTTGAGGAATATCGACCTGGCCTATTTTTTTCATTCTAGCCTTGCCTTTTTTCTGAATATCTAAAAGCTTGTCTTTTCTTTCTCTGTGCCCCCCAGACATTTTTGCCAAAACATTTTTTCGTAGTGCTGGGATATCTTCTCTTGCAATTATTTTTCCGCCAACAGCGGCTTGAAGTGATACAACGAATTGCTGCTTTGGTATTACACCTTTTAGTTTTCTAATTAATGACTTCCCAATTTCGTCGGCCCTTGCCCTTAATACTATGTTTGAAAGTGGTTCAACTATTTTCCCGTGCACTAAAACATCAAGTTTTACCACGTCGACAGTTTGGTAATCTGAAAATTCATAATCAAGACTTGCGAATCCTGAGGATATCGTTTTTAGGTCATCAAAAAAGTTATAGATAAGCTCGGATAGAGGGAGTTCGTATTCAAACACCACGTTTTGTTCATTTGGGTACTCCATTTTTTTCAAAACTGCTCTCCTATCTTTACAAAGATTCATTATTGACCCTGAGTATGCAGCCGGGGTTATTATCGTACAAAAGATCCAAGGCTCTTGTATTTCAAGAATGCTTGATCTATCGGGAAGTTGAGACGGAGTCCTCACATATAGTAGTTCGTTTCTTGTATTTGTGACTTTGTACTCAACGGTTGGCGTGGTTGATATCAAATTTAAATCATATTCCCTCTCAAGCCTTTCTTGGATTATCTCGGCATGTAAAAGTCCTAAAAACCCGCATCTAAAGCCAAACCCCAGGGCTGAGCTACTTTCGGGTTCAAAACTTAAGGATGAGTCTGAAAGGAAAAGTTTTTCCAAGGCATCTCTTAGCTGGTTTGATTTTGATGTATCAATAGGGTATATGGATACAAACACGAAAGGTTTGATTTCCTTGTAACCCGGGAGTGGTTTTGAAATGTCATCTTCCCAGCATATTGTGTCACCAACTTTTACTGCATGTATGTCCTTAAATCCCGTTGCGATGTACCCGACCTCTCCTGTTTTGAGTTCGTTTGTTTTTACTCTTTTAAGTTTAAAGTACCCTGCTTCTTCCGGAGAGGAGATTTTTTTTGTTGCTAAGAATTTTATTTTTCTTTTGCCGTTAAGTATAAATTCACCATCAACGACTCTTATTGTTGCAACAACCCCCAGGTACTCGTCATAAAATGAGTCAAATACCAAAGCTCTTGATGATGCGTTCTTATCACCTTGGGGATAGGGTACTTCCTTTATAATTTTTTTAAGCAGGTCAGAAACTCCCTCTCCTGTTTTCGCGGACACTTTCAAGATATCCTCTTTCTTAAATCCGAAAGTTTTAACCATGTCGGTTTCAGTTTTTTCAATGTCCCCAATTCCCATATCAATTTTGTTTATGACGGGAATAATTTTTAAGCCGGCTTCCTTTGCCTTGTAATAGTTGGAAACAGTTTGCGCCTGGATACCCTGAGTTTTATCAACAAGCAATACTGCACCCTCGCACGCAGCTAGAGATCTGAAAACCTCATATGTAAAGTCAACATGTCCGGGAGTATCGATAAGATTTAGTTGATATCCCTTGTATTCCATTCTTATAGCCTTGAGTTTTATGGTTATTCCTTTTTCTCTTTCTAGGTCCATTGAGTCTAGCGTTTGCTTTACGATGTCTCTTTGATCAATCGCGTGAGTTAACTCCAGTAATCTATCCGCTAAGGTAGATTTACCGTGGTCTATATGGGCAATTATGCAAAAATTACGAATATGGTCCTGACTCATGAGGTGATTTTACTATAAAAGATAACAAAAAGTGCGGAAGTTTGGTTATGCTTCCGCATTGAATTATTAATTAAATGCTTGAATTTCTATCAAAACAGTCTCTGGGTCGAATTTGTCTGGGTTGAAAACAAAATTGATTCCGAGTTCTCTTGCCCAGGTTTTCGCTTGGGGTATGTCGACTACATTATATTCACCCCAAAGCTCGTGTTGTCGCGCTTCTTTGATGTAGGTCAATTTATCAAGAAGGGTGGTGGGGATAAAGACTTGAATGCTCATTTATTCTCCTTTTTATTATTTTGTCTGGACTATACTAGTAAATTGATCTTTTATCAAATCTTTTCCCGTCCCGTTTCTGTAAGGCTGATTGCTTCTGAAGGTAGTCCTCTGCTTGAAAGTTTTATCTTTCCCGCAAGTCTGTAAAACAACTGAATCTCTTTAACCTTGAATAGACTTGTGAACATGATGTATGTGGCTACACCTAAAACTCCGGCAATAATTGTAAGACCAAGCAAATTAATAGTTCGTGTAGTATCAAATACGAATTTGTCCAGGAATCTCATCGGAATGTAAAGCATTACGCCCATAAACATTGTTGACATGGATATTTTCACAAACGGATAGAGGATTTTTTTCTTATTGAACCCACCGATTTTTTTGTTAAGGAAAATAAACATGAATATCATGTCTATCAGCGAGGTTATTGTGTAAGCAAATGCAATCGACCACACCCCAAGTTTAAAGTGTGTGACGAATGCTATTGAAAGCGAGACGTTAATTAAAGCTGTAGCTACGTTTATGATAACTGGGGTAACAGTGTCTTTCAAAGCGTAATACGCCCGTGTTATTAGGTAGTTTGCGCTTTGAGCAAATATTCCGATGCTGAAAAATGCAAGAGTCCACGCTGTTTTTATAGTTGCGTCCCAAGGAAAGTTATGTACTCCATAAACCAATCTTACTACCGGAACCCTAAGTATTAATAAAATAGCGCTGATAGGCATGACAAGATACATCATTTGGAAAAACGATGTAATAAATGTGTTTTTAAAATCCTCTCTTTCATCAAGGGAGTTTTGAGCTGACAGGGTAGGAAGCGCTGCCGCAGCCATGGAAATTCCAAATAGAGTTATAGGTAAAGTTTGAAGTTGATCTGCAAATTTAAGATATATTACTGATGATGTTGATACCAAAATTGCCAAGCTGTTGTTTATCGTTTGCGTGATATTAGCTAAAAGTACGCTCATTATTCTTGGAGGAACCAAAGATAAAGTCTTTTTGAAGTTTGTATCTTTTAGATTTAGTTTTGGTCGGAACGAAAACCCCGCCTTTTTTAGGAATGGAGCTTGAATTCCAAAATGAAGCAAGGCACCTATCACAACCCCTATTGCCGGTCCGTACATTCCCATTGTTTTTGAAAGAAAAACAATTCCCACAATCATTCCAAGGTTGTACGCAACTGGAGCTAAAGCAGGTATCGCAAAGTATTTGAATGATTGTAAAATGCTTGTTGATAAACTGCCGACCACCAAAATCGTTTGAGCAATGAGCATTATTCTCATCAAATTAGATCCAAGTGTTATTTCTTCCTCAGAAAAATTGCCAAGGGATAAGAGTCTTATTATTTGAGGGGAAAAAATGAATATTATTAGACCTGCAAAAATAAAGAAAAGAAGTGTTGTGTTTATTATCGAAGAGGCCACATCAAAAGCTTCTTGTTTGTCTTTCTTTAAAAGGCCCGTGAATACCGGAATAAAGACCGCTGACACCGCACCAACAATTAGGATCGAGTATATTAGATTTGGGACTCTATCTGCGGTGTAAAAGACGGCTAAAACATTCGAAACCCCAAAGTAGGAGGCCAAAAGCCTTGTTTTAATAAACCCAAGAAGGGCACTCAATCCGCCGGCTACGGCCAGTATAAAAGTAGCTGAAAGTATTGAGTTTTGAGTGTTGAATAAAAACCCTCCGTTTGTTTTTTGTTTTAGTTCAATTTGCATCTGTTTGGATGGGCAGAAATATACTTTGTACTCGTCACTGATTATGTTATTATACATCCCGACTATGGCCAATACTAAGTCAGCTAAAAAAGCGGTTAGAAGCTCAGCAAGAAAGAGGTCCCACAATTTAATGTGGAAGACGAAATATAAGCAGCAGCTAAAAGCTGTTTATAAAGCTATTGCCGGAAAAGAGACAGAGGAAGTGATTTTGGAAAAGTTTAAAGCCTTGCAAAAATCACTTGATAAAGCTGCTAAGGAAAAAGCTATTCATAAAAACAAGGCTGATAGAGTAAAATCAAACTATGCTAAAAGAATTGCTGCTCACCTTAAAGGAGAAGATAAAACTAAATTGGAAAAAATCGCAAAAACAAGACCCTCAAAACCAAGGTCAAAACGAAGCCTTTAAAACCTTAGGCCTAAATCTGCTATCCAACTTCCAGCCGGTAGTCGCGCCATTCAAAAGACACGAAGACGCCGTTTTAATTTTTAGAAAAGTTATTATTATCCTTAGTTTTATTCTTGGGATCCTTATAGTTCTAAATTATCTACTCTTTCTCTACATCGATAGACTCAAGGTAGAACAAGACAGACTTTCAAATAATGTACTGTCCGAACTTGCATCTGAAAAAACAGCTGTGAGCATAGACAGAAAAGTCACGTATTACAAAGAAATACTAAAGCTTAGAAAGCTTTTAGCTCCAAAAGTGTCTTTTGTTTTTGAAAATGTTATCGAGGGTATAAAGTTGGATGAACTTAGAATTACATTTCCAAGTTTTGAAATTACTGCAACGGCCAAAAATATTTATGACTTCACAAAACTGATCACGAATTACCTTAGTGGTGATTATGTTTCTGAAATAGTTTTAAAAAAAGCGAATTTTAACCCGCAGACAAAAGAGTATGAGTTTACTATTGGAGGCGTATTCAAATGAAGGAAAAGATACAAAAAGTAAGCAACAACTTTGCTAGGTTAATAACCAATGAGGCTGTATCTTATAAAATTTATCTTTATTGGGCAGCAGTAGCAGTTTTGCTAATGGGAATTTTTGGAGTCTGCCCTTTTACTAGGGAGCTGATTGGAAAATACCAAGTATCAAGGCAAATGATAAAGCTGAATAAGGATTTGTCGAAAAAATATAATGAGATTTCCGATGCTTCTGAAAAAATAAAGCTAGTTGGTACGGATGTTTTGTACCTCAATGGTTATCTGCCGGAGAACTTTGACCCCCAAAACTACATGATCGATTTTGTAACAGCATCCGGAAATGCAGGTTACTATGTAGACGCATTTGTGCCGACGGGACAGGAAGGATCCGTTGTCGAAATAGTTGTCTCTCTGTTCGGAGAGGGGGACCTAACTCAACTAGTGGAAAATCTCGAAAACTTAAATCGTGTCTCGGAAATACAAAATGTTGAGTTAGTCAAAAGAGGGGCATCAGATACTTTGAGGCTTAACATAAAAACTTATATTATGGAAAAACAATGAAAAAATTTGTAAGTACTCTTGCGATATTTATACTAGTTTTAGCACTTTGGTCGATGATTGGTATGAAAAAAGTAAACAAAACCGATTATGTCTCCCAGACAGTGCTTGACATGTCCAAGCCCTTAGATGTTACTATTGATATAGAATTTATTAAAGGTTTGAATCCTGCCAATGGAAAATAACAGCTACAGCGTACAAACAAGCGCCGGGAGAAGTTTTAGAACATTTTTACTGACATTGTCGGTGTCTCTGATTTTGTTTAGTACAGTTTATTATTTTCTTACAACCAATGCTTCCAGGCCAGAAGCTTTAGAAACTTCTCTTAACGAAAAAACTGTAAAAAAGGTTTCAGATGATTCTGAGGTTAAAAATCAGGGGGAGGTTGCAGGTTTGGCTGCAAAAACTGTATTTGGAGAAATAGCCAGTAAGGAGACAGGCGGTCAGGTAAGACAGGTTCTTGCCGGCTCCACGGATACTCCGCAAACCACAACCGCCGCCCCCAGTACGGGAACGACCAGTGTAACAATAGGGCTTTTTAGTGCGTTGATATTTTTCATCGCTAGCCTATTTATAGTGTCCAAGAACCCGAGGAAATTGGCACTTAGTTCGTTTGAAAGGAAAATTTCAGACAGTATGGATGGGGATAGAACTCACTAATTTAGCTCAATATTTTTAATTTTCCAGAATGGCTCTTATCTCCAATCTCTCTGCCTTTGTTCCCGCTGGCCAGCAGGTCATCAAGGTAATGGTTGATTCGTTAAGATACTTTGGTTTCCAGGGCTCCAGGGGTCTTACTTCTTCTGGTTTAAGAACAATTTGATTATCAACAATATATTTTAATCTTGTATTGTTGTATGTTATGTAAATCTCGGCTTCTTGTTTCAAATCCCCAAGAGTAGAGAAAATAGTCTTGTAATTTTTTGGATTAAAAAACCATGGTAATACAGAATGCCCAAAGATATATGAATTTCCGCTTTGACCAGGAAGAGAAGATCCCTTGTAGTGTCCAATGAATCCGTCTGGACTTGATCCGTCAAAGTTAGTTTTAACCTTTGCGTTTTCGATCTTGAGCTTTGGGATGCTGATATAGAAATATTCAGGAACGTTTTGCTCATTTGATATGTCGGCAGTGTTTGTTTTTATTTCTGGGAAACTATAATCTCTAAATCCGGATGCCAGCCCTAAAATGGTAGATTCCATGGGCTTTGCGACCTCGTTCTGAGTTTTGAAAGATATTAATGGTAATGCCACTTGAGTTCCCAATACGAGAAATCCCAATGCCATCAATCCGCCGGAGAGTATTCTAGTTCTGAAAAGGAAAGGGAGGTTAACCGATTTATATATCGGATCAAAAGACTCATCTTTTACATAAATTTTTGGTTTTGAGTCAGGCATTGTTATGAGTTTAGCACCTTTTCTATGGCCATCGGAATCAGAAGTTCTTCACTAATCTCTGAAAGTTTTGATTTCATATCAATAATTCTAAGTTCTTCAAATATTTCCTTGATTTGATTTTCTGTAAATAAGTTTGCCTGTGACAAAGCTTTTCGTTTTACGAAATTATGTAATTTGGAAAAGGAGGCTGATGAGAATTTAGCCGAAGACAGAGTTCTTAGTCCATAGAAAAACATCGATAATATCTCAAAAGATGAAACTTGGTCTTTCAGAAGTTTGGAAAATTCTGAGTAAGCTTTTTCTCTTTGTCTATAAAAAACAGCATCTACAAAAGCGAATATATTACTTTGGAGTACCATCTCGTTTGCATTTATCCTGGCTTTAAGTCTTTCCGCATTTTTAATAAATATGTTAGTTTGTGGAAGGCTTTTCCCGGAGAGAATTATGATCGTAGTTGCGACGGGAGCTTTTTCCAGCATCTCGATATAGTTATCCATATTTGTTCTCCCCGCCGAAGTAATATTCAATACCATAAATGGGGGATTGTTAAAAAGATCATTCGAATGGCTTTTTTCATAGATCTCCTCAGGTGTTACGTTTATTATATCTATCTCGATACGGGATTCTATGTTTAGTTTCTTTTGCTGGTTTTGAATAAGTATTCTGGATTTGGAAATGTCGTCACCGTGAACTATGTATATCATAGCTTCATTTTACTGCTTCTCACCAAAAATATATTTTTGCATATACGCATGAATTTGAGAGAAGTCTCCTGTTCTTGGAATCAATACCCACGCCCCGCCATATAAAGTTGTATCTATGGGCGAGTATAAAAGACCACCTTTGTCGGCTTCGCTATTGTTATCTAAGACCACCGATACTGCTTTATCAAAATTGACTTGTTGTGACAGCAAATAGAAGCTTTCGAGAGTCTTTAGATCCATGTTCGTGTCGACATTTTGTGCGTACGCGTCATAAAGACCTTTAAGTTTGATTGGACTAAACAATGTTTGCATCGACAAGACCTTGTCTTTTATTGCGACTATAATTTTTTGTTGTCTTTTCGCCCTGGCAAAGTCAGTTCCTTCATTATTATCTCCGTGTCTTGACCTTGCGAATTCCAGTGCTGTTTTGGAGTCCATCGCCTGGATCCCAGTTTTGAAGGAAATGGTTTTCCATCTGCATGGAAAGTCGCTCTCAGTAAGCTTTGCTACCTCCTCGGGTTTTATTCCGCAAAGACTGTTTTCCATGCCCTCGATCGGGTAGCCCGTGTCGATAAAGGCATTTTCTACATTAACATCTACATCTCCAAGAACGTCTATTACTTGTTCAAAAAGGTCAAAGGTTACCAGCACATGATAATGGATTGGGACTCCGGTGATTTGTTGCACCTTCTTTTTTAGCTCATCCGCCCCGCCAAATTCATATACGGCATTTAGTTTAGTTGATTCATAGAGAGCCCCACCACATATATCTGTTGTGCAGCTGTAGTTCGCTACCCACAGGTCTCTTGGTAGTGAGACCATAACAATGTCGTTGTCAATGCTTCCTAAGGATATGATTATCATCGTATCGGTTAGAAGTCTTCCGCTTTCGGCCCCGGCGTCTCTTTTATCAGATCCCATCACCAGAATATTCGTTCTCCCATCTGTTTCCAAAAGATTTGCAGCAGAAACGCTAGCGATTATGGAAATAGGGTCAAAAACCTGCTTGATTTTTCCCCTGAATATATAAAGCACCGTTCCGATAAGAAGAAGTATTACCACCAAAAGAATAAACTTAGAAAACCCCTTGCTTCGTGGTTCATTTATAGCCATCTTTTTCTGTTTTGAAATATCCGTATACTTCATATTCTCACTCAGGCTTTTTCGGAGTAAGCACTTATTATATCTGCAAAAGTTTTAGGGTCAAGGCTTGCATTTCCAACCAAAACCCCGTCTAACCTTTCGATTTTTGAGATTTCCTTGATGTTGTTTTCGTTAACAGATCCGCCATACACAAGAATTATTTGTTCGGGTAGTTTCTTTCTTATTTCCTCCACCGTTTTTTCGATTTCAGACGCGCTTTTAACGTTATAAACCCCAATTTTTGATATGTTTTTAGGATCTTCCCAGACAAATATGCAGTTTTCTGAATATAAATCTTTAAGACCTTTCGAATTTACGAAACAGATAACAGGTGTAATTCCTTCTTTTAGACAAGCATTTCTCTTTTTGATCACCGTTTTTTGATCTTCTTTTCTTTCGCTATGGCCTATTATCGCGTATTTACAGAATTCTTTTATTTGAAAGGCACCTGTTTCTCCTGTGTGTGCGCCTTTTTCCTCAAAGGATACATCCTGAGAAGATAGTTTAAGTGAGGTTTTTTGTGAGAGTTCAAATATTGCCGGGATGTGTACAAAACTTGGTGCTAGAATCACTTCGATCGCTGGTGTTACACAGGCTTGGAGTTCTGAAAACCCGGCAACCCACATGGTCAGGTCTTCAAAGTTCATATTCATTTTCCAGTTAGCAATTATGTACTTCATCTTATAAAGAAAGCTTTCTTATTGTGTCCTCAATTAATTTCGGTAAGTTTTCCATGTCCTCGTGGGTGTGATTATAACCCAAAACATTAAGACATGAAAAAACGATTCCGATATCAGTATATATTTTATCTGCAAATTGGCAGGCAACAAGACTGTCTATCAAAACATTTCCTCCTATCTCGCCAACTCTTGATTTTCCGCATCCCATAGGACAGTTTGAGCAGGAAGGATAGACGCCCTTTTCAACTCTAAGATCAGAAGTCCTTGCAAGTATTGTTTTATATAATTTTTGATATTCTTCAAAATTTTCCGGGGAGTATACTTCGGTTCCTGTTATAACAAGACCCTTTAGATTTTTCTGGACGAATACTTTCTCTAGGTGGTTTTCAGGAGTAGTAAAATAATTGTCCAG
>CAZLHE010000008.1:0-2615 GCA_964559585.1 uncultured Candidatus Saccharibacteria bacterium | reverse complement strand
AAGCCCAACCCAACACCCCCAAGGTATTTATTTAGGTCAACAAAGCTGTTAACATCGGACTCTTTTTTATCTAGATCTATCACCAAGACCTTTTTAGCTGATAAATCAATCATTTGCCTGATTATCATCCTCATCAACTATTTCCAGAACACCTTTAGGACAGATCTCACAAATTTTATCTATATTAAGCATGTTTAAGCGCGGGTCTATTTCCAAACTATTAGCTAAAGTTTGTTGATCTTTACCTTTTTTCCTGAATATTCTAATTAAAGATTCTTCTAGACCTACCTTTTTAAGTTGTCTCTGAGCCTCAAGAGAGCACAATTCACACCCGTTGCATTTATCGACTTGTGTTGCTTTAAGTGTTTTTGACATTAGTTTAAGGCTGTTATACCGGGAAGAGTGCCTTCTGCTAAATACTGAAGCATGGCGCTTCCGCCGGTTGATACAAAGCTAAATTTATTCAATAAACCAAGTTTATCTACGGCAGTTATCGTATCTCCGCCTCCTATGAGTGAGTAAATACCTTTTTCTTCTGTTTCCTTTGCTATTTCAATGGCTATTTCTCTTGTCCCCACAGTGAATTCTTCTTTTTCATACATTCCCAACGGCCCCGCCCAAAGAACTGTTTTTGCCTTTCGGATATATTTTTTAAAGTCATCTATAGTTTCGGAATCGATATCCATTGATTTTAGGTCTATATTATGGGAAATGATAAGGTTTTGAGGAATTTCTTTACTCCAACTGGTAGAAAGAAGCGAACTGAGAAGCACAAAGTCCGCCATCGCAAGCAATTTGTCTATTACAGGAATTTTACTTTCAAGTTTTGCTCCTCCTATTATCACAATAAGTGGGTTTTCAGGTGTTTTTATTATTTTATTAAGCGCTTCTATCTCTTTCTGAAGTCTAAAGCCGGCATAAGAGGGTAATATTTTTGGTAACTCTACAATCGAAGCGTGTTCTCTGTGGTCGTTGCCGAAGCTTTCATTTACGTACATTTCTGCTTTTAAGGCTAGTTCTTTTGCAAATTCCGGGTCATTTTGCTCTTCTTGTGGGTCAAACCTAAGGTTTTCAAGGATTTCAAACTTATTTTCGCCAAGTCTTTCATTAAAATAGGGAAGGAGGTGTTTGGTGCTTAGTTTTTCAATGGTTTGACCTTTGGGTCTCCCCATGTGACCCGCGATTATAGGAATACCGCCTTTTTCTATAATGAATTTAAGGGTTTCTAACAAATTATCTAGTCTGAAAGTTTCTGTGATCGTCCCGTTTTCAATAGGGACATCAATGTCGCATCGGACGAAAACTCTAGTACCTGACTTGATGGGTGCTTCAGATAAAGATTTCATGTGAATATTTTAGCATTAATTGAAGTTTGACATGGGTGTTTCACTGAGGTATATTCTGGAAAAACCTATAGAAAAGGAGAGTCAAATGGATAGTTTAAATATCCGTGTTTATAGGGCTATCCGCCCTGACGGCAGTCGCGTTTTCCAATGTAAAGTAGGGGACAAGCGTGGAGTAACAAGCACATCGACCATGGAGCTGTTGGTTGAAGAGGTAATGGATAACATACGCTCCTTTTGCGAGCAGCATCGTCAAATCAGCAAAATCGATAGCATATCAATCGATTTTCACCCCTATCATGATATAGAATGCTTGGACGGCATTAAACCAAAACGTTGCGTGCCTCTTACCAAGGAAGAGACCAAAACTTTTTGGGATATTATCATAACAAAGTGACCGTTTTCCGAAGCGAAGCTAGAACACGCTGTAACAACAGGTGAAACTTCTAGCTTTTTTGTTTTCGCTTACTGCTTTAGCCTGAGGTTATCCTGTCATTATGACTGCCATTTCCACAAGTCTGCAGCTGTAGCCCCATTCATTGTCGTACCAGGCAAACACTTTAACAAGATTCCCGTCGATTACCTTTGTCATTGTAAGATCGGCAATTGCTGAGTATGTATTCCCGATAATATCTGAAGACACAATTGGTTCGTACGTGACTTGGAGTACGTCCCTGTAAATCGGATTTTTTGAAGCTTCTTCCAAGACTTTGTTAACCTCGTCCACCGTGACACTTTTCTCTACTAGGGCAGTAATGTCTGAAATAGAGCCGGTCATTACAGGAACTCTCAGCGAAACACCATCGAATTTCCCTTTCAGATTTGGTAATGCTTCCACTGTTGCATCTGCGGCTCCGGTCGTCGTAGGAATTATGTTGTACCCGCTTGCTCGTGCCCTTCGTAAATCAACTTTTTCTCCAAAAGGCGGACTGTCGGCAACATTTTGGTTGTTTGTAATTGCATGTATGGTACTCATTCCTGCTTTCAATATTTTAAATTCCTTGTCAAGAACAGCTAAAATTGGAGAAATACAGTTCGTTGTGCAGGAGGCGTTTGAAATGGCATTCTGACCTAAATACTGGGAATCGTTGACCCCCTTCATAAAGGTTTGAATAGTTCCCCCTTTTGTTGGAGCCGACACAACAACTTTCTTAGCGCCTGCTTTTATATGTTCAAGAGCTGAATCATCTTTTGTAAATCTTCCGGTACACTCTAATACCACGTCTATATTGAGTTTCCCCCATGGAAGTTTGGTTGGATCTTTTTCGGAAA
>CAZLHE010000007.1:0-16853 GCA_964559585.1 uncultured Candidatus Saccharibacteria bacterium | reverse complement strand
CTGCTCGAGGCCAGTGGGGACCATTTACATACACATACTCATCCTCAGGCGGAAATCCATTTGACATGGGATCTGATTTTAATCCATTTGACATTTTTGAAGAAGCTTTCGGGTTCAGGGGATTTTCTTCAAGACGTCCCAGAAAAGGTAAAAACCTATACTACGAAATGCATATAGACTTCAAAGATGCGATTTTTGGTGTTGAAAAGGAAATAAATGTTGAAAGTGGAAAAGTTAAAGTGAAAATTCCAGCAGGAATGAGGGACGGGATGGAAATAAAGTTCGCCGGAAAAGGAATGCCGGGTCCTCAGGGGGCTCCAAACGGCGATTTATTTTTAACTTTAAGACTTAGAAATGTTCCAGACTTTGTCATTATGGGAGATGATGTTTTGGTTTCAAAAGAAATAAAAATGGCAGATGCTGCTTTGGGAATCGTAATTGAGGTTCCTGTTGTCGACACGTCAGTTGAGAGTGGTGTTGGAAGAGCAAAACTTAAAATACCCGGAGGAACTCAATACGGAGCTAGGTTTCAGATAAGAGGAAAAGGAATGCCAAGAATTCATAGTAGGGGACAGGGTAACGTTATTGTCCAAATATTGGTGAAAATACCCGAAAGATTAAGCAGAAAACAAAGAGAATTACTGGAAAAGTATCTTGAGGAATAAAGTCCCAAGAGGAAAAATCCCCATTGCCATATTAACCCACCTATAGTATAATGACGGCACTTATTCACTGTTATGCCTAGATTAAGGCAAAGAAAGGATGGAGTCATGAATACCCTTGGGATCGTTGAAATTGGCACTCACAAGGATGCAAAGTCCCTGAGAAGGGCTTTGGAGGAATCCGGTGTACGGATTTCAGGTTGGGCGGGAGACATTCTCAGCAAGATAAAGGTAACTAAATCCAGACAAACCTTGGATTTAGTGGATGCCTCTGTTGAAGAGCTGGGATTTCCACGCGGTACGGAGCTAAGAGACATCTACAGAGCCGGCAGAGAAAAAGATTGGGATTTGTGTCCGGATGAAGCAGCCGCACAGTATCTGCGGCAGCATGGCGACGATCTGAAACCGGGAGAGGTTCTAATCTTTGCCATGAAGCCTATTAACGACTCCGGTGGTGTTCTGAGCCTGTTCCACGTTGGGCACCGTGACGGTGATCGTTGGCTCCACGCGTACTACGGCAATCCTGGCCATCACTGGAGTGCTGGCGGTCGCTTCGTGTTTGTTCGTCGCAAGTAACTCGGCTCTTTGAACTTAGGTCACTTGGATCTTGAACTTAAATCCTTTGACCTTTGTACTTTGAGCTTTCCCTTTCAAACTCCGTATCTTTGGGTTTTTATACCAAGGCATGGAGTTTTTTTGTTAAAATAAGACTGGTATTAGGTGAATACGCAAACAACTAAGGTTTTTTGCTGCCGAATCCAGTGTCCGTACACCCAGAATAATTTAGATTACGGTTTAAGTTAGAGTGGTGTATCAAACTTTAAAAAATGAGGATACTTGGTGCAGAGTACTGGGGGAATTTAGTTCACAAATAAGATTCAACTTTAAGAGAAATCAAAAAGTGGTGGTATAGAAGGTACTTTGTACGCAACGACTCCGATGGTGATCTGAACCTGTTCAACGTTAAGCACAATGACGATGATCGTTGGCTCAACGCGAACAACGGCAATCCTGACAATCACTGGAATGCTGACAATCGCTTCGTGTTTGTTCGTCGCCAGTCTTCTCATTTCTCTCCTAGCTTTTGTTGGGAGAGTTTTGTTTTTGCAAATGGGATATCCAACCGCCGAGCATTTTCCCCATCTCGTCTAATTGTTTAGATAGAAGAATGTATTTCTTATCGTCGATAGACTTGGTTTCCCAAAGAACCATCATAAGAACTTTTAATGTATCGTTTTTTCTTATTGCCAGATTTACAAAGCCTTGTTTTTCCAGGGATTTTGAAAAGCCTGCCGCAGATAGATTTTCAATAATTTCTACAAACAAATTATCAACTCTAAGTCCAAGCGTGTACCTATGTATTTTGGGAAGCTTTTGAAAATACCCAAACCAGATTAATAGGTGTCTTTAGCGTGCTTTATTATTGGTAACAGGTTTGTGTTATTTTTAGACGAGGGCTGGGGAGGGGGGTAACGCACTTATGATTAAATTTACTCATAAATATAAAGATATCATTTCTCTTGATAATCTTCTTGTTGCTTGGAAGGAATTTAGAAATGGCAAACGCTCAAGAAAAGATGTGCAGACTTTTGAACACAATTTAATGAGAAACATACTTCAGTTGCGTGAAGATTTGGAGACAAAAAATTATAAGCACTCAAAATATACAGTATTTAAGATTTCGGACCCAAAACCAAGGATTATTCATAAAGCCACCGTTAGAGATAGACTATTTCACCACGCTCTGTATAGGACACTTTATCCATTTTTTGATAGCAAGTTTATAGCTGATTCGTATTCCTGCCGTGTTAATAAAGGCTCGCACGCTGCGCTTAACAGATTTCACAAATTCTTCTTTAAAGTTTCAAAAAACAATACAAGAACATCTTGGGTTTTGAAATGCGATATTAGAAAGTTCTTTGCATCAATTGACCACAACATTCTTATTGGCCTTCTTAAGAATTCTATTTCCGATGAAAGTGTTATTTGGGTTCTTTCTGAGGTTATTAACAGCTTTGACTTAGGAGATAATAAGGGCCTTCCTTTAGGAAATCTTACATCCCAGCTTTTTGCCAATATTTATATGGACAGGTTTGATAAATTCGTTAAGCATGTTTTGAAGGTAAAGTTCTACCTTCGTTACGCGGATGACTTTGTTTTCATGTCACACAATAAGAATGTACTCGCAGAACTTTTACCCAAAATCAAAGAATTTCTATGGGAAAACCTTCGTTTAGAACTTCATGAAGACAAAACTCTGTTAAAAACAGTAGCTTCTGGAGTAGATTTTCTTGGTTGGGTGCATTTCCCCGATTACAGAGTATTAAGAACAGCTACAAAAAGACGTATGTTTAGAAATATTGCGCACAGTAGCAGCAATAAGAAGACCGTTCAGTCTTATTTAGGTCTTATTTCACACGGGAATACTTTCAAACTGCGGAAAGGAATTGCAAGGTTAGCGGCTTACTAATACACCAGAATAGGAGAGAATGGATAGGCTGAGAAACATAGGTTACACATTGGGTACGATGTTGACCTTGTCCTATTGGTGGTATAATATCCTATTGTTGTAAGAAGTTGACGAAGTAGTAAAGAAATAAAGTTGTTGCAAGTGGGCCGGTCCCACTTTTTTTAATAATTTACTACAATGTTTGAAAGTTTTAGGAGCAAAAAATATGGCAATGTCAGAATTTAATGCAGCAATAAGTCAGGTTGCAGCCGAAAAAGGAATAACTGTAGAAAGTGTTCTTGAATCGGTCAAATCTGCTTTGGCTACAGCGTATAAAAAAGATAGAAAAGAAGCTGGAGAAGTGATTGAACTTGAGGAAATTGTTGTGGATCTAAACCCAGATACGGGTGAAGTAAGAATATTAAAAGACGGAATGGACGTAACTCCGTCCGGTTTTGGGAGAATTGCAGCCCAAACTGCCAAACAAGTAATGGTTCAAAAGATCAGAGAAACAGAAAAGGATGTTGTTACGGCAGAATTTAAAGAAAAAATAGGTCAGATAGTAACCGGGATAGTATTTAGAATGGAAAAGGGAATTATAACTTTAGATATGGGCAAAAACAGAAGCCAGGGAGTAATGCCAAGAGGCGAGCAGGTTCCTACCGAAAACTACAGAATGAATCAAAGACTTAAGGTTTTGGTTAAAGATATTCAAGATACTCCAAGGGGAACTGAGATAATCGTATCAAGAGCAGACCCAAAATTTATTGTGAGACTTTTTGAACAGGAAGTTCCTGAAATTGCCTCCGGAGTTGTCGTTATAGAAGCAATAGCAAGAGAGGCCGGTTCCAGGACTAAAATGGCCGTTTCTTCAAAAGACGAAAAGGTTGATCCGGTTGGAAGCTGTGTGGGACAAAAAGGTGTGAGAGTTCAGTCAATAATCTCAGAGCTTTTTGGAGAAAAGATTGACATTGTTCCATTTTCAAACAACACCGAAAAATTTGTTGCTTCCAGTTTATCACCTGCAAAAGTAACAGAAGTTGAGCTTGATCAGGCAGAGAGAAGGGCAACAGTAACAGTTCCTGAAGATCAGCAAAGCTTGGCAATCGGAAAAGAAGGTCAAAACGCAAGATTAGCTAATAAGCTTACTAAATGGAAGATCGATATTAAGGGAATTGCTGGTGTATTTTCAAGCGATGCCGCACAAGGTGGCTTGGTTGGTGAACCGATAGGCGATAAGGTTGTAGGGGTTTGGGATGCTGAAATAAAGAAATTCAACGATGCTGAAGAAGTAAAAAAACAAGCCAAAGCCGAAGAAAAAGCCGCGGCCGAAGCCGTATTGGAAAAAACAGAAGAGCTAGCAGAACCGATAGAACCAGCAGAAGAACCGATAAAAGAAGAGGCTTCCAAATCTGATGAAACTGCCGCTACCGAAAAAGTTTCGGACAAAGAGTAAAATGAGACGCAGTTTTAATATATTTAAATTAATGACTGCCAAAATAAAAAAGAAGACATGGTCAATACTAAGAAAAACACAAGTGAAAAAAATATCAGAGCTCCGATTGTCACGATTATGGGGCATGTCGACCATGGTAAAACAAGCATACTTGATGCCATAAGGAAAACAAACCTCACTGAAAAAGAATATGGCGGTATAACTCAGCATATAGGCGCCTATCAAGTTACCCATAAAAATAAAAAAATAACTTTTATTGATACACCCGGACACGCTGCTTTTACACAAATGAGGGCAAGAGGCGGAAAAGCCGCGGACATCGTTGTATTGGTTGTGGCTGCGGACGAGGGAGTTAAGCCTCAGACTAAAGAGGCAATTTCTCATATTAAGGCAGCCCAAGCTCCAATTATCGTTGCAATAAATAAAATAGATAAACCAGGGGCGGATCCAAGAAAAGTTAAGCAAGAATTATCTTTGGAGAGTGTCTTAGTGGAAGATTGGGGCGGAAATGAACTGTCAGTTGAACTTTCTGCCAAAACAGGTGAGGGGATAGACAAACTTTTAGATGCAATAATTGCACTTTCTGAGATGTTAAGTTTTAAGGGAGACCCAAACGGAGATCTTGAAGCTGTTGTTATTGAATCCCGCTTAGATAGAAAAAAAGGTGTCGTGGTCTCATGCATTATTAGAAATGGGACTTTAAGGCTCGGGGACAGGGTTTCTGCCTCTGGATGTGAAGCTAAAGTAAAGTCTTTATCCGACGATGGAGGTAACCTTGTTAAACAGGCAGGACCTTCCGATCCTGTTGAAATACTGGGATTTAGTAAGGTTCCACATGTTGGAGATTTGATTTTAGCAAAAGGAAGTGAACTTGCCGAACTTGCGATTGACGAGGATAAGGTTGAAATTATCGGAAAAGACGCAAAAAGAACCATCTCTGTGATATTAAAAGCTGATACTCAGGGAACTTTGGAGGCCGTTAAAGGCAGTTTGGCTGATTTGGTTACATCATCGGCCGAAACTACTTATGCATTAAAGTTTTTACATACCGGAACTGGGGACATGAATGAGTCTGATGTAATGCTGGCTCAAGGAGGAAAGGGTATTGTAATAGGATTTGATGTCAGAATTCCAGCTGCGGTCGAAGACTTAGCGGAATCCTCAGGTGTTTTGGTTAGGTCTTACAAAACTATTTATGAACTCACAGACGACGTAGTGAAGCTTCTTGAAGGAACTGCAACCACAGAGACATCGAAAATTAAGGGTAGGGCAAAGGTTATTAAACTTTTCAAATTAGAATCCGGAGATGTTGTTATTGGCTGTAAGGTTTTAGCTGGAGCATTGAAGGTAAAATCCAAAATTGCGATATATGACAAAAATCCAACTGATCTAACAAAAGAAGATGAACCGCTATTTTACGCAGTAGTTAAAAAACTTAAAAAAGGTAAAGACGATACTGATGTGGTAGGTAAAGACAATGAGTGTGGGGTGTTGCTAAAGCCTCAATTCGAAGACATTAAAGAGGAAATGTATTTGGAAGTTTTATAAGTGCCTTTACTTGCAGAAGTGGGTGTTTATTATTGTTTATTTTTCATCGGTGTAGATAAAAAGTTCCAACAAGTTCCCACGCGGCCAGTCCTAAGAAACTAACTGATTACAGGATTGGAAAAAGTATATTATTTAGTAATGAGGTCTGTTGTAATTTTTCATGGATTTCCAGAGGCCTTGTCGAAAAGCAAATCTCCCATATTTTCCTATTTTCTAAATAATAAATATCAAGTAATTATGCCCGATTTGTTATCAGAAGAATATGTATTTAGTGCAGATGAGGTAATAAAAAATGTTCGATACGCACTAAAGGGGGAAAGGCCGGATGTGGTGGTTGGGATATCAATGGGAGGGTTACTCGCCCCTCATTTGGCAAAACAGTTTTCAGAGTCAAAATTAATACTAATTGGGACAGGTCCATATTTCAAAACAAAGATACCGATTTATAATTTTTTAGCCCATTTGGAAGCACATGACGAAAAATTGCTTTTAATAAGGTTGTTAAGATTAACACCTAGATGGCTATTTAGATTTGTTTATAAATTCTTTAATAGGAGTAACACTCTTACAAATTTAGATTATCAAAGTCGGGCTGATGAAAATTATAATGGTGTATTTAGGGTACCAACAAATAAAATTAAAGAGGTATTGAAGTTTGTAACGGAGACAAATAATTCAAAGCTTTTGCAACAGATATCAAATAAAACAATAATTTTCGCTGGTGGATCAGACTCTATGATGCCGGCTCAATTGTCAGGCGAAATGAACTCTTTAATTAAGAATAGTAAATTGATTATTTCAAACAGACTACATTATGATGTTTTTACCAAAGCAGACTATCATTATCTTAATGAGTTTTTAAATTAATATGGACGTCAAAACTCTTAATAAAATCAGGTTATTTGCAAAAAAAGAACACGGCCAATCAAAAGATAAACAGCATGATTTTGGTCACGCTGAAAGAGTTGCAAAAAATGCCCTGTGGATTACAAACATATTGAAAATTGGAGACGGATTCGACAAAAATTTACTTCAAGCTGCTTGTTATCTGCATGATATTGTGCTTACGAAAAGGAATAGCAGAAATTATTTTAGCCAATTCTACAACCATATTTTTGAAAAAACCTTAAATAAAAAGTATATTAGACAAATTATTGAGTATTTTGATTTACCTCCAGAAGAGGATCAAATATTAGCGACGTCAATTGTAAATCACCCATATTCCATTCCTTATCGCATTTTAAATAGGCAAAGAGATCTGTATTCAAAGACATTGCAGGACGCTGACAGTCTCGATTATGTTTCATTGAGAAGGGAACACAGTTTTATTGACGGAAAAGGGAAAATACCAACGGTCCTAACAAATATATATTTATCTTGGATAAGAAATAATATTGAAAAATATTTAAATTTTCCCGAATTAACAGATAAGTTAAATAGTGGATTAATCTTACCTGAAAGGTGAGATAATCGTACGAACAAAAAAGGTGGAGATGTGGTTTATAGAGGACGCCCCACTGGAGCAGGGAGATAACACCTAATCTACGTTCCAACAAATTACCAAGTCCCCACCCATTTCTCCTTGACACTATAGGGTCTGTATTGTAGAATCCTTATGTTTCTGATACGATAATAAATTCTCAGTTAAAGTATCCCTGCCAACTAAATTAATATGAACATAGAAGTTGATAAAACAAATCAAATAATAGATTTAATCCACGAGGCAAAAAGCATTGCTATTATACCTTCAAAAATTGCTGGTGTTGATGCATTTGCAGCCGCAATTGGTCTTTTTCATATGCTTAGAGAAGAAAACAAGAATGTAACTATAATTTACCCGGGCTCCAGACCTGAGGAACTTGGTGATCTTAAAGATGTTGATATTACGTCAAATGTAACAGAAAGAGAGCTTTTGGTTGCTGTTGATTATTCCGGGACCGATGCTTCAAAAGTTCACTATTCAACTGAAAACAATGTTTTGTACCTGACAGTTACCCCAATTAGTAAGGATTTTGATCTTTCCAGAGTCAAGCCGTTAATTAGAGGTTTTAATTTTGATACAGTAGTTACAATTGGTGCTCAAATGCCGGAAGATTTTGGCCAAACATATAGTGAGCTTCGTGAAGATTTTGCAAAATCAGACATACTAAATCTTGATAATACAGAGAGAAACCAAAGATTCGGAACTATCAATATTGTTGATTCTACTGTAAATAGTTTAAGTCTGCTTGTTTTAGAAAAATCCTTAAGATGGAACTTAAGGATTAACGAAAAGGCCGCAGAGGCTTTACTTAAGGGAATTACAAGCAGAAAAGGTATTTAATCCTTGCATTTTTTTCGGGTTTTTGCTAATATGTTCTAGTTAATTATGGCTCTAATCAAGGAAAAGAAGGTACAGATCATAAAATCAAGCCGACTTCATGAAGCTGACACAGGATCTCCAGAGGTTCAGGTAGCCTTGTTAAGCGAAAAAATTGCTAAACTTTCTGAACATTTGAAGCTTCACAAGAAAGACAACCATTCAAGAAGAGGCTTGCTTCAGATGGTAAACAAGAGAAGAAGGCTTTTGTCCTACTTGAAAAGAAAAGATGAGGAGAGGTACGGCTCACTAGTTGAAAAGTTAGAGTTGTCCAAGTAAGGATAATCCGTAAATATTTATTAATTGAGGAAATATTGAACGGGATTAGGAAGTGAGATATTTTGCATAAGGATGTGCACAGTATCTTGAGTCTTAATCCTCTTGATAAATCCCCAGAAAAGCAAGAAAAATGAATAAAATTATAAGAAAAGAAATAGATTTCGCCGGTAAAAAGTTAGTTCTTGAAACCGGAGAGTTAGCTTTGCGCGCCAATATGGCAGTTAAGGCAACTTATGGTGATTCGGTTTTGTTAGTTACAGTTGTATCCGGTGAACCTTCCACCGAAACGGATTTTTTGGGTTTGAGAGTTCAGTATGAAGAAAAGCTTTATGCAAGCGGCAGCATAAAAAGCTCAAGGTTTGTAAAAAGAGAGGGAAGGGCTACTGATGATGCGATTATCGCCAGAAGAACTGTAGATCACGCAATAAGACCGCTATTTCCCAAGGATTACATGGATGAGGTTCAGCTTGTTGTTATGGTTTTATCCTTGGACGAAGAAGCCGACCCCGAGTTTTTAAGTATGATCGCATCCTCCGCGTGTTTGCAAGCGAGTGATGTCCCTTGGTACCACCATATGATAACGGCGAGAATTGGCTTGATAAATGGGGAGCTTGTGATGTGCCCAACCCTAAAACAGCTTGAAGAAGAAAGCGATTTGGACATGATGGTTTCATTCTCAGGCGAGGATCAAAAATTTCTTGCCGCAGAAGTTGAGGCTAACATACTTCCTGAGGAAAAAATACTTGAAGCTATAAACTTTGCCCGGGACGGTGTGAAACCCCTTCTAAAACTTATTGAAGATTTTGTTAAAGAAGTAAATCCGGAAAACAAAAAATATGAATACAAATCAAAAGCACTATCTGAGGAGACAATGAATGAAATTCAAGCTTTAGTTGGTGAAAAGGTAGAGAAAATAATGAGATCCAAAGGAAAAGATGACGGAAAACAGGATATTAACGATGAGCTTTGGGAAGTAAGAGAGGAGATGTTTGAAAAATTCGAAGGAACATACAAAAAAGTAGATATGGAACTTGCTTTTGAGAACATTAAAAAAGAAGTTGTAAGAAAAATAGTTTTGGATGAAGGAAAAAGAATAGATGGAAGAAAAACAACCGAGGTCAGACCCATTTCTATTAAGGTTGGAGTTTTACCAAGAACACACGGAAGCGCTCTTTTCACAAGAGGTGAAACACAGTCTTTAACAATCTGTACTCTTGGTTCCCCGTCGGATGAACTTTTAATTCAGGATATGTACGGTGAGAAAAATAAAAGATACCTTCACTATTACAACTTCCCCCCATACTCTGTCGGTGAGGTTGGCAGATTTGGAGCACCCGGAGCAAGAGAAATAGGTCACGGAATGATTGCGGAAAAGGCTTTAAGACCGGTAATTCCCAACCAGGAGGAGTTTCCATACACAATAATGCTTGTTTCAGAAATCATATCTTCAAATGGCTCTTCCTCTATGGCAGCGACTTGTGGCTCTGCCCTTGCGTTGATGGACGCAGGTGTTCCTATCAAGGACGTTGTAAGCGGTATCGCAATGGGACTTATTGTTGAGGATGAAACGTTTAAGAAGTACAAAATCCTAACTGACCTTGCTGGTGAAGAAGATGCCGGTGGATTTATGGATTTAAAAATAGCTGGAACTAAGGACGGTGTTACGGCAATTCAGTGCGACATAAAAGCAAAAGGTATTCCCATGGAACTTCTTTCAGAAATTTTTGATCAGTCAAAAGAGGGAAGAATGCACATCCTGGGTGAAATGCAAAAGGCGATAAGTTCTCCAAGAGAGGAAGTTTCCAAGTATGCTCCGAAAATGCTGACTATCATGATTGACCCTTCAAAAATTGGTGTGATTATAGGAACCGGAGGAAAAACTATTAAAGAAATTCAGGAAAAAACCGGGACCGAGATATCAATTGAAGATACCGGAAAGGTTGTAGTTTCATCCCCTGATAAGGAAAAGGCTGAAAAGGCCCTAAAGATAGTTGAAGCATTAACAAAAGACGTTAAAGTTGGAGAAGTTTACGACGGAACAGTTAAAGACTTGCTTGATTTCGGAGCTTTGGTTGAAGTTTTACCGGGAAAAGTAGGACTTTTGCATGTGAGTGAGATTGCAGATACATATGTCAAAAATGTTGAGGATTACTTAAAGATAGGTGACGCCGTCAAAGTGAAAGTAATCGAAACAGGCGAGAACGGAAAATTCAGTCTATCAAAAAGAGCTGTTGAAGATCCAAATTATGTTGCAAATGAAAGACCCGCAAGACCAAGAAATGGCGGTTTTAGAGGTGGGAATGACAGAGCCGGAGGTAGAAGAGGCACTTTTGACAGAGGCGGAAGAAGGTAAGCCAAGCAGTTATGCTTGTTGGTTAGGTCTTCAATCAATATAATAATGGTAATGAAAAGAATCTGCCCCTTTTGTAAGCTTGAGCTTCATAGAAACGATATTTACTTTTGTTCTAAGTGCGGGAGTGTGCTGCCCGAAAACCTTCAGTTAAAAGATTATTCTCCAAGGAATGTTTATGAAATAAAGCCTAAAGTTGGAGTTGGTTCGGCCGTAAAAAAGTCCGTTGAGCAAACTATTCCGAAAATCTTAACAGTTGCCAATTTAAAAATTTTTCTAGTATTGTCGGTAGTATTAGCCGGACTTACGGTTTGTTTTTATTACTTAACTATGCCGGTGTTTCCTAAAAAAGTTGAGGAAGGGCCAGTCAAGCAAACTTCGCAGGGTGTTAACACACAGACCAAAAAAACTGACAATAAAAACACAGTATATTTGGAGACTTCTATAGTAAACGGCCCGTTTGTTGATAAAAAAGCGGCCGAGTTTGTTCCTTATGACGTGGATTTATATGCAAATTTCAACGGTGTGGATTTAGTAGCATCATATTTTGGATTTTTAGGGATAGGTTTTTCATCTTTTGTTATAGACAATGCTAAAGATCTTGGTACGAGCTATTCCTTTTTTGCAAAAAACACAGAAGGTGTTAATAGTATGGTGTTTATTTTCTTTCCAACAAACCCCGATCTGAAAATAAAGGATTACGCGGGGTGGAAGATTCAAAAAATTGAGGATGCTTTGGTAGTTTCGGAAAGTCAGATTCTTATGTCTGAGGTGGCATCCTCCAAAGATGGTTTAACCAAAAGTTTAGGTCTTAATCCTAATTTTGCATCTATTAAACCAAGTATTCCCGTAGAGGGAAAAGCTTTTCTGATGACTCTTAATAGCACAGGTAAGGAGACACTTAACTTACTATTAGCAAAAACTTCGTCTAAAGAGCTAAAATCAATTATAGGGGCTTTCAGAAAACTAGGTTCTAATTATTTGATTGTTAAATAATGGCGACAAAAGATTATTTATTTGAAGAATTAAAGACACTTGATAAAAAAGTGGAGTCCACTAAAGGTCTTCCCGAGGATCTTAAAGAAAGACTGGTTGAGATGATCGAAAGGCTCAACAGAATGGCCAATATTGGTCACTATGCAACCGAGTTTGATACTCTTGCCAGATACATAGAAGTTGTTACCTCAATTCCTTGGGTTGCTGAGACTAAAGATAGGCTGGATTTGGCATATGCAAAGGAGTCCTTGGAGAAAAACCACTACGGGATGCAATATGCGAAGGATAGGATTTTGGAATATCTTGCCACAGTAATTTTACTTAAAAAAAGAGGCAAGGATGCCATAGCCCGATCTCCTGTCATTCTTCTTGTAGGTCTGCAGGGTGTTGGTAAAACTACGTTGGCTTATTCTATTGCTGATACTTTAGGCAGGAAGTTTGAAAGAATTTCTATGGGTGGAATTGGCTCTACTCTGGAATTAAGGGGGAAAAGCAAAGCATTTCCGGAAGCAGAACCCGGACAGATTATTAAGGCGCTGATAAAAACGGGGGTTAAAAATCCGGTTATTCTTTTGGATGAGGTAGATAAAGCAAGCGGGGAGCAGGGATTGAGAATGGATATTATGGCGGTACTTCTTGAGCTTTTGGACCCCAAACAAAACGTAGCATTTAGAGACCACTATGTTGATTACCCTATAAATCTTTCAGATGTAATGTTCATCTGTTCAGCAAACAATACCGGAACTTTATCGACCGCGCTTATGGATAGAATGGAGGTAATAAAAATGCCTTCATACAGTGATGTTGAGAAACTTGTTATTTCAAGAGACTATCTTTTTCCTAAGATTCGGGAAAACGCTGGCTTAAAACCGGAAGAACTTGAAATAGATCCGGATTTATGGCCGGGTATAGTAAGACCTTTTGGGTATGATTCAGGAATCAGAAGCCTTGGAAGAACACTGGAGGCAATTTGTAGGAAAGTTGCAAAGGAGATTGTTGAAGGAAAGTCTGAAAAAGTAACTATCAACGCGGATAATTTAAAATACTACCTGCCCCAGTAACTTATGGAAAAAGAGAAACTACTCGAAGAAATCACTAAGAATATCAAGGATTGTAAGAAGTGTAGACTTTGCCGGTCGGCGACTAATGCTGTTCCGGGCGAGGGTAATATTAATTCAAAAATGGTTTTTATTGGTGAGGCTCCTGGTTTTAATGAAGACGTTACTGGAAGACCGTTTGTTGGACGAGCGGGGAAACTCTTGGAAACCCTTCTTAAAGAGATAGGATACAAAAGAGAAGATGTCTGGATTGGAAATGTTGTCAAACATAGGCCTCCGGAAAATAGAGATCCGTTGCCGGATGAAATTGCGACGTGCAAGCCTTTTTTGGAACTCCAATTAAAAACCATACATCCCGTTTTAGTTGTCACACTGGGAAGATTTGCCATGAGCTATTTTTATCGGGACGGAAAAATTTCCAGAGATAGGGGGAACTTAATAAGAGCGGGGGACTACTTAATTTATCCGGTTTACCACCCTGCCGCAGCGTTGAGGGGAAACTCGATGATGAATGACTTAAGAATTGACTTCAAAAGAATTCCAGAAGTTCTGAAGAGAGCAGAAGAAATATTGGAGTTGGGAGTAAAGCTCCCGCAGATCTCAGGTCAGGATTCCGATGGACAACTGAACTTGGGTCTGTAGAATTTAATCCGTGCAGTTTTACAACACTAAAAAACCACAGAACGCGTATGCAGAAAGAACTGCCTTGAGAATAATTACTCTTGGTGGAACTGAAAAAGTTACCAAAAACCTCACTGTTTATGAGTATGGCGAGGATATTATAATTGTGGATTGTGGTATAGGGTTTCCAGATATTTTTGACATGCCCGGTGTTGATGTTTTGATCCCGGATTTCACTTATCTTGTTGAGAATAGACATAAAATAAAGGGACTTTTTATAACTCACGGACATGAAGATCATGTTGGAGCTGTGCCAAATCTTCTTCTTGAGCTTCCCGATATCCAAGTATATGCAAGTAAGCTTGTGGGTGAGTTTTTGAAAGTAAAACTTAATGAAGGTGCGTTAAAAGAGTTAGGTAAGAATTTTCATTATCATCTAATGGATCCGACAACTGGGACTGTGGATCTTGGAAAATTTAAAGTTTCTGCTTTCAGAATGAATCATTCAATACCCGAAACAATGGGTTTTGCCATAAGATCTCCAGAAGGATTGATACTTCATATTTCAGATTACAAATTTGATGCGACGCCGGTTTTAGATAAACCCGCCGATGTTTCTTCGATAGAAGGATATGGAAAGGAAGGGGTTTTGTGCCTTTTATCTGATTGTCTTGGTATTACATCCGAGGGTCATACAAAATCAGAAAGTACCCTAAACGATACATTTATTAAACTTTTTGACAGAGCGGGAAAAAAGCAAATTTTTGTCACGACAATGTCATCAAATATTTCCAGGATGTATCAGATTATGAATGCGGCCCAGAAACTTGGAAGAAAGTTGGTAGCAAGTGGCAGGTCTGTAGAGCAGATGGTTGACGTAGCAAGAAGGTTGGGGTATCTTCCCTTCCCCGACGATTTCTTTATTAAAGAACAGGAATGTCAAAAATACGATCAGGGCGAACTTGTATATTTGATAGCTGGTTGTTACGGACAGTCGGGATCCTCTCTTAGCAGGTTAAGTAGGGGGGAGCACGAGAGTATTACGTTAGAAAAAGATGCTATCGTGATTTTTTCTGGAGACCCAAATCCTCCCGGGGCAGACATAATGGTAGAAAAGGTTATGGACGCACTTACTCTGAAGGGAGCTAACGTTATCTATGGAGAAATTCAAGAGAACTTACATGTATCGGGGCATGCCGTTAAGGGAGATATCGAAAAGCTAACTAAAATGGTTAACGCCAAGTATTTTATCCCGATTGGAGGAAGTATTACGAAAATGAGAGCCTACACCAATGTCTTAAATTTCATTGGGATTGCAAAAGATAGAGTCTTTGAGTGTTTGGAGGGAGATTCAGTCAATTTTTTATTTAATAAAGCCACTAAGGGAGACCATGTTCAGACAAAACCGATTTATATGGGTAGTAATAAGTTAGAGGAACTAAATCCGGTGGTCGTGAGAGACAGGAATCAGCTTTGCTCAGAGGGGGTTTTTGTGGTTGCAATTCCTGTATCGAGAAAGAATCAGCCCATGCTAGACAGGGTTGAAATTATAACCCGCGGATTCATATATGTTAAGGATTCCCAGGATTTAATGAACAAATCGAAAAAGTTTATTGGAAAAAGATTGGGCAAGCTCAATTCTGGCAGACAGAATATCACCGACATAAAAAAGAAGCTGGAAAACGAAATAGGAAACTATCTGAGGAAAGAAACATCGATGCAACCGATGATTATCGTTCATTTTATTACAATATAGGTTGTTCTTTCCCTTTGAAACCCTAATATTTTCGTGATATTATAGTCTTAATGTCCAGAAGAGGAAGACGTAGAAAATTTAAGATTCGATGTAACCTCAGGCCAGATATAACAAGGTCAATTATTTCCATCGTTTTTATTACAGCTGCAATAATAGGTCTGGTTTCATTTTTTGCTCCCTCTTACCCAGCAAATGCCAAAATCCAAGGATTCCTGAAGCTTGTTTTTGGTAAGGCCGCACTTTTTATTCCTTTCCTATTAGGTGATTTTGGAATAATTTTTGCTGATAAACTAAGCCCGAAAATCAAGGAATTTAGAATACTTTTGGGTATTTTTCTTTGCACGATTGCCCTTTCGGGACTTTCTCATGTTTTTATACCATTAAATGAAGGGCTATCTTTAGCAAAATCCGGTGGTGGAGGGGGACTTTTGGGTTATAAAGTATCTAGCCTTCTGGTTGGGGGCTTAAGTAAGACCGGCGGAGTGTTTGTTTTGATTTGTATATTTCTTACTGCGGCAATTTTAATTTCAAACATTTCATTTGAGAGTGTTATAAAGTTTTTTAAAGAGAACGAAAAAATTTCAAATTTCTTTTCAAAGGTTAGTTTTATGTTCCACTTTAGGAAAAGAGAAGGATTTTCTGAAAATGAAGTTGAAGTGAATGTTGGTTCTGTTGGTGGTTTTGAGGAAGAAGAAAAGACAGACAAGGAAAGAAAGGACGGGGAGCCAGAACAAGCCCCACTTTTTGAAGTTATTCAATCTATGTCCGAACCTCAGCATAGTGTTTCTAATAATACTGTGGATTCTTTGGTTTTAGCGTCTCCCATTCAATTATCAAGGATACCTTCCGATAGAATCTGGGATTACCCGTCAAATTCCTTGCTTGCTGATCCACCAGTGAGGGTGTTGGATACATCTGAAGCCGAGAAAAGAGTAAAAATTATTAAGGATACACTAAAAGATTTTGGTGTCGACGTTGATATAGATCCGGAGAATGTTAAAGTCGGTTCCTCCGTTACTCAATACGCGGTAAAGCCAAAATCTGTTACGAATATTTCAAAAATTTCAAATCTCCAGGGAAATCTTGCTTTGGCCTTAGCCTCTCCCACAGGCTCAGTCAGAATCGAGGCCCCAATACCGGGAAAATCTCTAATTGGAATTGAGGTTCCAAACACCAAACGGACTCTAGTTTATTTCAAATCATTGATAAACACAGATGCCATGAAAAATCTCAAATCAAAGTTGGGGGTGGTTCTTGGAGAAGATGTGGCTGGAAGAGTTTTGACTTGTGACATTGGAAAAATGCCACACCTTTTGATT
>CAZLHE010000006.1:9414-20429 GCA_964559585.1 uncultured Candidatus Saccharibacteria bacterium | reverse complement strand
TTTAGTGTTCTTTTTATCTGTATCTACCTCTACCTACTGTTTGGCTACATTCGAAATGAAATTAATTTTAAACATCTGCTACTTTTTATTGCGTTGGCCCAGCTCTTTTGGGTTAATCTTCACATATTTTTCATAGTCGGCCCCTTCTTAATAGCTCTTTTCATTTTTGCTTTGTTTATTACTCACGACGTCAAACGTGCAAAAAAACTTTTACCTGTGTTATTTCTATCGATTGCAGTTTGTTTTATTAACCCCTCTGGAATAAGCGGGGTTTTAGAACCGCTAACAATACTTAAAGCGTATGGTTATAGAATTTACGAAAATCAGCCACTTTTATTTGTGCAGGGTTTTAACCCTTCAACGATTTACTACTACGCCGAGGCAATATTTGCTCTTGGGGTTGTGTATCTAGGCTTATTTATTGGAGCCGCAAGAAAAAAACTTTGTACTGAGGATGTTATTGTTTTGACACTTTTTGTCATTTTTGGTCTTGCCTCATTTAGGATGGTTCGCATGCTTTCTTTGTTCGGTTTTATTGCCTGTTTATTTTTTGCCTCTGTTTTGGAAAAAATTCCTAACACACTTATGAACGTAAGTTCTGCGATAAACTACTTATTACTGGCCTTGTTAATCTCCATATCTATCATTACCGGAAGTTTGGGATGGGGTCTTTACCCCGGGGTGCAAAATGGCGCCAGGTTTTTTGTTGAGAACAACTTGAAAGGTCCAATTTTTAATAATTACGATATTGGAGGATATTTGATATTCAATTTGTTTCCAAAAGAAAAAGTTTTTGTTGATAACAGACCCGAGGCTTACTCTGTTTCGTTTCTCAAGGATACTTTAATAAAAATGCAGCAGGATGAGGAAGCTTGGAAGGAGCTTTCACCGAAGTTTAATTTTAATGTGATTTTTTTCTATCTTAATGATATGACTGATTGGGCGCAGCCCTTTTTACTAAGGCGACTAGATGATCCGCAGTGGGTTCCGGTTTATGGGGACGGTTTTACTCTGGTTTTTGTTAAAAATACACCAGAGAACCAAAACATTATTCAAAGTTATAAAATTCCAAGAGAATCTTTCCGCCTAACAAAGCGTTAAATGGTAAAACCTGGCGTCAGCAATCTAATGATGGGCTCAAAAATAATACTCTTATGTATAATGCATTTGTTATGAAACTTTTTTTAAAAAGAAAAAAAGATACAATCTCATCTCTTACAAAAACAAGGCCACGTAAATTGTCAAAACCTTTAAAGCTAGCCGGAAAAATTCTAATTCTCGTTTTTATAGCACTTTCTATTTTGGCAGCGGGCATATACATTGGGCAAAAGAATCAAAAATATTCTTTGCATACTCTTCTTCCAAAAATCAGCTTTAAAGCCACACCGCAAAAAGACACGGATGCGCAGTTTTTCTCCGAAATTTACAATTTAATAAAAAACAACTACTGGGATAAAACCATGGACGACGTGCCTCTCTCAAACCTTTACTTGCTTGCTATACGAAAACTCACATCCGGAAATCAAGTTCTGGCGTTCCGAAATGAACAAGGTGTAGAAAAACTCATTAAGGAAGCAACAAAAACGATGGATCAGGAGCACAAGATCGCTTTTATAGCACAAGTATCTGACGTGGTTTTGCAAAATCTTCAACCGTTTGGAAGAAGCAGACTATATGGAGAAAAAATGATTACAGATATACAAAATGAGGTTAAAAATGCCAACCCGGGAAAAAATTTATACGATGATCTGAAAGTAAGTAATTCATCTCCCCAACAAGAAATAGCTATAGCGTATGAAAGTAGGATGAACGAGCTTCAATCTCAAGAGCAAACCCCCGAAGTTTCGCAGAAAATGCAAGAAGTTCAAAGAGCGTACGATACCATTGGTGACAGCGAAGCCAGAAAGACTTATGACACATCCGGCGTCGAAAGCACAATTAGCTATAAACTTATAAGTCCAAGAATTTTTTACATGCATTTTACAAGGTTTTCGCCCACAAGCTTAGAGGATATTAACAGATCAGCTGAAAAGGTAAACCAAGGAGATGAGCTGGATACTTTAATATTTGATCTGCGGGATAATATTGGCGGATTGGCGGATGGCTTACCATATTTTTTGGGACCTTTTATCGGACCTGATCAATATGCGTACCAATTGTTTTCCAGAGGGGAAACAACTGATTTTAAAACCAAATTAGGGTGGCTTCCCTCACTTGTTAGATACAAAAAAGTCATTATCCTGATAAACGGAGGCGGTCAATCTTCTACAGAAGTATTTGCAGCAACTCTCAAAAAGTACAACGTAGGAGTTTTAGTTGGAACAAAGACCAAAGGATGGGGAACAATTGAAAAAATCGAAACTTTAAAAACCCAGCCAAACCCGAAGGAAAAATATTCGGTTTTACTTGTACAGCAGCTAACTCTAAGGGAAGACGGACAACCGATAGAAGGACTTGGGGTTGAACCTAATATCAATATTGCAAACGAGGGGTGGGAAAACGAACTTTTTAGGCGGTTTAATAGCCAGGAGATAGTAAACACTGTAAAGGAGCTCCTGAAACCAGATATAGTGGCTTTGCCGAAAAAGTAATAATCTCCTCGAACCATCTGCAGGATATTGAACTTAATTTCATCCAATCTCTAATTTCGATAGAACGTTCTTATTGAATATTTTCTAATTCATTTTAAAATGAGTCTAATGGAAAAAGTTACTTTACAAAAAGACTACGTCACTAAAATTGAATTTAGGTCATCAATAAGTGCTATTAAATCAACATTAAGCGGCCACTCAGTAGAACTAAGAGATATTAAAGAAGAACTAAAAGCTATTAAAGAAATTATCCGCACACTTAGGCACTCAATGATGAATATAGAAGCGAAAATTAACATATATTCAGATATGTACGAAATGAATAAATGGAATTTAAATAAGCTTGCAAACAGAGTTAATAAACTGGAAAAACAAAGCGGTGTGACACCTCCTCAGGAGCTTCTTATATCAGGTCTTTGAGCAAACAGCACAAAATCACTAATCCAAATTGCTTTAACGTCTCCCCTACTTATGTTAATTTAAAACTATCCCTGCCCCGCGAATCTAAATTTATTGAGTCAAAGGGGGTGTAATCAACTAACAAAACATGGTAGACACAAAAAAGAATCCGAAGGATGGATTAGCACTGGTGGTGGGCGGACTTTTTATTCTTGCCTTGGTTTTTGCAACCTACAACTACTTCAACAAAAAACAGCCTAACCAAGAAAATCGGGAAGGACAGAATACTTTATTCCAGAAAGAAACAGGGAGTATTAACGGAGAGGGAGCTACAGATAAAAATGCGGTACAAGCCTTGGGAACTGGCGGCCCAATAACAACCGGCCAGAAGTGGGTAGCAACTGACTATCACAAAGGGGATATAAAAGGACCAACCCATACCGTAAAATCCGGAGATACGCTTTGGGAAATATCAGAAGCGGTGTATGGAAACGGGGCTTTGTGGCATCAGATTTTGGAAGCTAATAAAGCCTCTATTGGCTTTCTACCAAACGGATCACAAGCGTTGATAGTTCCAGGACAGGTCCTCATACTGCCCTAGAAAAGTTTTTACATTTTAGACAAGTAAAAGCTGTTTCAAATAGCAGTATGTTTTCGGTGTGTATTTTCTTTTAATGTATAATTGATTAAATTGCGGGCGTGGCTTAGTGGTAAAGCGTCTCCTTCCCAAGGAGAAGATCGCGGGTTCAAGTCCCGTCGCCCGCTCCAGAAATTCAAAGTTCCAACTGTACCGTCTCCCTTAGATAATACGAAAACTAACAAAATCGACTATAATTAAACAATGAAAATTACATTTCTAGGGACTGGAGCTGATACCGCATACCCGTTGCCATTTTGTAGGTGTGTAAACTGTACACAGGCTAGGGAGTTGGGTGGAAAGAATTTCAGAAAAAGGTCTTCCGTGATAATAAATGATGATCTACTCATAGACCTTGGACCAGATATCATGCCAGCTTCCTTTATGCACAATATATCTATTGCTGACATCCGTTACTGTCTTCAAACGCACTCACACTCGGATCATTTCAATGCGTCACATCTTTCAACTAGACTTTCTGAGTATGCTTGTGTAAACGCGTACCCATTGGAAATTTATGCATCTGAAGGAACACTTAGGAAAATGTCTGAGATGTTAAAAAATGAGGGGTATATAAATGATCTGTTTGAATCTAAAGAGCAAGAAAGGATGAACCTAAAGGTACATAGGGTATTACCTTTGCAAACTTTTCCAGTTGGCAAATACGAAGTAACAGCATTTTTAGCCAATCATGACGATTCCGTTGAATCCCTTTTATACAGTGTCAAAGAAAATGAAACAGTACTGTTTTATGGAACAGATACCAATGATCTACCAGAGGAAACGTGGGATGGTTTTCATAAAATAGGTGTGCAGTTCAATATTCTAATTCTAGATCATACATACGGACCTAACATTAGTAGTGGTGGTCATTTAAGTGCCGATAAATTCATTAGTCATATAAATAGAATGAGAAAAGAGAATTTACTTACTGAACAAGCAAGAATTATAGCTACACACATTTCACATGAAGGAAATCCAGTACACGAAGAGCTAGAGAAATTTGCTTCTAAAAATGGATACGAAATAGGTTATGATGGTTTAGTCATTTAATAAATCTCTCAATTGCATCCTGGAGAGTATACTTGCTTACAGGGTTCCGGACCCGAATGGTGCTCCAGAAGTTCAAAGTCTCAGTCACTTACGTTATACTTACAGAATGATAACAAATACCCCCAGTAAACTAGATTTCCTAGCCATACCAGAAACCGAAGAAAAATTGACCCCGCCGGAAGTTACTGCTGTTGCCAACCAAACTGAAAATTTATTTTTACAGTCCGAATTACCAAATGAACCGCGTGCAAGAGGAGAATACTGTGGTGTAGGAGCTGAAATAGAAAACCACCTTTTTCATTTTAGTGATAAAGACATTAGAAGGGACGTTGGTGATGGTAAGTCCTTTGTGGCGATGGTTTGGCACATACATGCAGCTTCCAGAAACCTGGATCAAGGTGCGTTACAACAAACCTTACTGAACACTGGTCTGAGACCGGAGACTCAGCTCGGTGTTTTTCACCACACACTTTGCGTATACAAAAAGGGTGAGCGAGCATACATTTTAGATAGAACTTTCTGTCAATTTGTTAATCCAAAAGATCTTTCACTGGATGACGGCACCGCCGAAGGAGGAACTAATGACTATGTCTCTAATTCTTCGGCCAACACAAGCCCTGTAGATCAGCTGCTAGAACTAGGTTATTTTGAACTCACAGAAGAAAACATTAGAAACTTTTTAATTGCAACTTGTGATAAAAACCTTCAACACCAAATACCTGAGAAAATAGATGTAACTGACTTATTAGCAAGGGTGGTACCAGAGATGCCTGATCTCACTAAGGAAGAATTGGATAAGATCTGTTTCTTAGGTAAAAAGTTAACTGATCAATAAATTTCCAGACACAAGTGGTGCTCCAAATAACGATATTTTGCTATAATCTAATTCATTAATCGCTTTATTTATCGCCAGAGTAGCTCAATGGTAGAGCAAGCGCATCGTAAGCGTTAGGTTGAGGGTTCGATTCCCTCCTCTGGCTCCAAGTTTCCCATTTTGGCTGTTTTCTTAATTGGACAATCTATCTACTATGAGTTATAATTAGCCACTTACCAAAAATCGAGCAAAGGAGAGTAAAAAAAATGAGTGAACCTCTTAAAAAATTAATTGGCTTTATTGCACTCGTCGCATTTGGCGTATTGGGGATTATTTACATCGATAAACAATCCTTGAACCAGCCGGACGGTGTGTATGGTGTCTGTATCGCGGCGTTATGGGGAGCCTTTTTCTTTATCGCCTCAATATATTTTCTTTTCAAGAGACCAAAAGCGTGAGGGGGCTGTACCCACCGGCAACTGGTGATTCCAATAATTCTTGGGTCTCCCAGTTGCCTTTTTTATTACCTCGTCAACCCACTAGTCAAACAAGCTAAGTCTCTGCCCTTTTTATTTAGTACGTCTGTTGTGATATCATTTCGTCATGAACACGAGCAAAATGTCGTTACTTCCTCACCAGAAACTGTCTGAAAAAGATCTAAAAATAAGGCTTAGACTAATTTCCTGGGCAATACTTGGAATTATCATCTTTTCAATATCTTCTCTTTTTTTATTTCCAACCCAGGTTGGTTCCTTTTTTGGCTTTTTTTCAAAGCACAGAAATGAAAAACCCTATCAACCGACAGCTAAACCATCAACCCCGGTATTTGAAAATGCACCGGAGTCGGTAAAGGATACAAAAGTAACCCTAAATGGAAGGGCAACACCCGGAACAACAGTAAAACTTTTTGTTAACGGACCAGAAAGGGCAACAACAACGACCGGATCGGATGGCATTTTTACATTTGCGGATGTACCTCTTATACTGGGAAGGAATCTGCTATTTGCCAAGTCCTCGGATAACAGGGGTGTGGGAAGCGATACATCAGAATTTTTGACTATTACAGTTGATAAGGATTCACCAAAAGTTGAAATTACAAACCCAAAGGATGGATCTACTGTTAAAAACCTGAATAAAAGAATAGAGATTATTGGAACTGTAAATGAAAAGGCAAACATAGCCATAAATGACAAGTATGTGATACAAAAGTCGGATTTTTCCTTTGATTACTGGCTCGGAGTAGAAGAAGGAAGTGTCAAAATTAAAGTCGTAGTCACGGATCCTGCAGGAAACAAAACAGAAAAAGAAATAGCGGTTACGTACTCAAAAAGCAACTAATATCGCAAATAATGCAAAAAGAATCTGCGGGTAAAAGAGAGCGTTTATAAACAAAGACTCAACCAAAAGTCCCAGCATAACTGAAAAGACTACTAGTCCTTTAACGTCTCTTTTTCTGAAACCCCCAACTAAACAATACGTATACGAAATTAGATAAAAAACAAAGCCAAGTATCCCAGTGGTTGCAAAAACAAAAAGAAGACTCGAATCAGCACCAGCTCCAGAACGTATATTTTCACTGTCAGGTGTCAAAAACCCGTATTGTTTTTGCACATACCTATAAGTATTAAATCCGGTTCCAACCCAAAAATTATCTTTTATTATCTTATAGGCGTTTTTCCACGATGCGATTCTTAAGCTTGCTGAATCAGCCGGATCTGTAATACCGGAGATTCTGGTTTGAATTCTGGGAACAGCGAAGTAGACCATAAAAGACATCAAAAAAGCCGTAATTAGGAGCATTTTTGACCTAAAAATGCCATAAATTAGAATAACTACAGCAAACATTGCCCACGCACTCCTTGAAAATGTCAAAAAGAGAGCTAAAAGGATAATTATGAAAGCCGCTATATCAAACCTCCTTATTTTTTTGTCGCCGAAAATCCTATCGATGATAATGGTCAAACATATAGTTAAATACGCCCCCACAAAATTTGGATCAAAAAAAGTAGATGCCAAACGGTTTTTGTGAGGATCCCAGCCAAGATTTGGACTTAACTTTGTAAAATCCGGTATAACAAGAAGTTGGATAAATCCGATTAGCGAAACTAAAACTCCTGAAACAATTAAGGCATTAAGTATTTTTCCTTTACTAATCATCTTTTTATCAAGCATATTAAAAATTACAATGGAAGATATTAAATAAGCCGCCCACCTAACAAGGTAAAATCCAGAAACCACAAACTGTTCAATTGAAAATTTGTTGAGTGAAAATATTAATGAAGCCAAGGCGGATACAGTAAATATCAAAAACATGATTGAAAACTTCGGAAGCTTAAATGACTTTCTTACGAGTAAAAAATAGAAAAATCCATACAAAGCAAAGAAAATTACAGCAAGATCAAAAAGGTAAAAACTAGATTCTCCCTTTTTATATACACAGGTTAATTGATTAAGACTTAATAATAAAAGGGTTATGTAAAAACTTACGTTAAGCATATTTTTCTTTCCAGGATTTGTAGGCAGTTAAACTTAAGAAAACTAAAATAAAAAACTCAGTGAGTATTGTCGTTGTAGCGGTAGCATAAAAAGAATATTTTGGAATATAAATTAGATTCGCAGCAAAATTAAAAACCGCACTCGCAAAATAAATCAACGGGAGCTTGCTTTGTTTATCAAGTATAACTATAAGCCAAGCTAATGGTTGGGTTAAGTAAAATATAAAAAGTCCCAAAGACAAAATCCTCAAAACCAAGACCGATTGAGAGAAAGCGTCTCCTCCCAGTACCTTTGTCGCAAAAGGTGCAAAAAGAATCCCCAGCAACCCAACTATCAACCCCGAGGAAAGAAGGACAATCAGAATATTTGAGAATGTCTTTTTGAGTCTGTCTTGCCCTTCGGTCATATGCCTGACAAGAATGGGGTACGTTGCATTCATAAAAAATGTGGGTATTACAAGAAGCACCTCAAAAATCTTGTAAGCTAAAGCGTAAATGGCAACACTTTCTGTGTTGTTTAAACCGTATTTATCCGGAACTTTCATTGCCGACATCATTAAGGTGTCTTGTTTGAAACTTACTTGGGAAAAACAAAACATTATCCCAAGCGGAAGTGCCGAAATTAAAAGATACTTCCATAAAGTAGGGTCAAATGTAAAGTCCGGTTTTACACCCAATTTTCCAACTAAAAGAAGGCTTAGTATAAAGGTGATCAAACCCCCAATCACATAAGAAAAATTAACCCAAGTCACATCTACTTTTAAATGCGAGAACAAAAGTACTAATGCCAAAATTACCAAATAACCAAAGGTGTAAGCTACTGTTGAAA
This sequence comes from uncultured Candidatus Saccharibacteria bacterium, assembly GCA_964559585.1. Classification (GTDB taxonomy): domain Bacteria; phylum Patescibacteriota; class WWE3; order UBA101185; family UBA10185; genus JAAZNV01. Next base: position 11,611 of record CAZLHE010000006.1, on the reverse strand, counting down.
AATCGTATCTTAACTTAACCTGGAAAAAGATATTGGTTGTTGTGTACAAAGCCTGAGTCAGCAGAATAAAAAGGCCAAGCCTTATACCAAGTTTTAATCCATCGGAATATGGGAAAAAATGAACACCAAAGGACATTATAGCTATGAGAAGGACAGAAAACAAAAGTCTTATAATTAAAATGTTTCCTAAATATTTGTTAGCTTTTGACCAATCCTTGGAAAGTTCTCTTGCAGCAATAGCGTTAATCCCAAAATCAACGATAATAAAAAACAACGCAGGCCAGGACTGCATTAAACTAAACGCTCCGTACCCCTCTCTTCCATAAGAGCGGGTAATGATAACCACGGCCAACATGGTTACACACATGCTGATAACTTTTCCAACAATCTGATAAACGGTGTTTTTAGCTATTTTGTTTGCTGTTTCTGATTTGAACATTAAAACTCACAGTTGGGCGTTGTTACTCCGCCGGTTTCAAGTTTTGGAGGCTCCCCGGCAACCTTTTTTATCGATTTTACAGCATCATAGTGGAAATATGGTACAAAATCTCTATTCACCCACGAAAAATGATCGTAAGGATTATCATAAATCACTGTAAACGGCATCACTGCCCTTACCCGGTCGTCTTTTAACCACACCTCGTTGAAAGCAGTTTTAAAATACTCCGCTACGGTTTTATCAGGCAAGTACAATGGGTTGTAGCTCTCTCCCTCGGCATGTGCCCATCCTGTTTCAGTTATAAAAACCGGAAGGTCTTTTTTTACATTCAAAACACTCTTCAGATATTCAAGTTCATCTTCATACGCACGTATGCTCATCCTGCCAGTATCTAACGGGCTTCCTGCAAAATTAGGCTGGGGGTATGGATGAGAGGCCCACGCATCAAGCTTATCGAATATTCCCGGAACCTCTTCATTCATTTGTTTCATAAATTCAAAGGCATCCATATGGTCCGTCGTATTTAAGGCGCTTATATTAAAAGCCCCATTCATAATATAAAAGTCTTCATTATTTTCTTTAAAAGTCTTAATGGTGTAATCCAAAATCTTGGCATACTGCGAAGCATTCGCCTTCCCATACCAAAAATTATTGTCATTTTGTTCATTATAAACACTTATATATCTATATCTGATTGGCCATAAGAAAGTGTTTAAAAATTTGGCCGCATTTTTAGTTTCTTTCTTATAGTTACCAACATCCACATTCCAAAGTTGTATCACCGGAATAAGATGCTTTCCTATTAACTGATTAAAAACCCTTCCCCATTTCCCATAATCATAATCACGAACATTGTAGGGAATTAAAACGTAACCCCAATCACCGCCATTTGAGTTGACTAACCTGTCTGCAATTGAAAAAAATTCTTTTTCTTCCGCGTAAACATAAAGTCCAAACTTATTGTTAACCTTCCACAAGGGATCATTTCCTGTGTAATAAGAATATTTAATCTGATCTGAGACAGAACAAGTGGATTGGGATACATCAGTATTACCAAAAATAAAGTTTAGAGGTGTGTTTTTCAAATCTCTTTCCTTATCGGTGAATTTAGAATAACAAAACAAACCAGCTGCTGTAAGAGTAAGCACCAAAGAAATAATAGAAATTATAAGTATTTTCTTCCTTTTAGTCCTAAACGAAGGCTCCATTAGAATATTCTAACATCTTTAGGGAGTGGGATAGACCTCAAATATCCTGTACAATGAGGTCCAAGTGAAACCAGAGGTGAAACTTACACTATTTATATTTTTAATCAGTATAGTACTTGGATGTGCTGTGGTTATATCAAGAGCGAAAAATACATCCGGAAACATTTTATCTCCCTTTGCAAAAGGATCCTCATTGTTTTCACTTTTCGGAAGACATGAAAAACCAAAGAAAATAATTTATGGGTACTTCCCTTATTGGAATTTTGAAAAAATTAAATATCTAAGGCTTGATGAGCTGACACATCTTGCGTACTTCGGAATTTACCTGGAAGAAGATGGAAATTTTAAAAAAACCGCTATAGGCGAAGACGGAAGCACAGTCTTTGAACCCGGGTACAAAAATTGGAGGGAAAGCAAAGAACTCGGAAGCCTAATTGAAAAATGTAAACAGGAAGGAGTGAGGGTTGCTTTAACCGTTATTGCACACACGGATGAAAAAATAGACAATTTCTTGGATTGCAAGGAGTGTTGGAATACCTTGCTAAATAAC
>CAZLHE010000006.1:2770-9314 GCA_964559585.1 uncultured Candidatus Saccharibacteria bacterium | reverse complement strand
AATATTACATCTATTCTTAATGATTTTCTTACAAAGGTTCCGCCAAACAAAATAATTTTGGGAGTTCCATATTATGGCTATAACTGGGTGGTAAAAAGTGATGATCCAAATGCCAAAACACTTAAGGACGCAGATGACAACCCACGTGCTCAATCCCAACCATACGAAAGCGTTATGGATACGATACTTGATACAGATCCGGAAGTTAAGTGGAACGAGGAAGGAAAATCCCCATATTTCACGTACACCAGCCCCGAAACAGGAGAGCTAAGAACGGTTTACTTTGAAAATAAAGATTCTTTGAGAGCAAAATATCAGCTTGTTAAAGACGCAAATCTTGCGGGGGTTGGTATATGGGCACTGGGGTACGATGGCGGGTACAACGAGCTTTGGGATCTTTTGTACGACGAGTTTATCCGATAAACCTAAATCCAATTAAAAACAATACGATCCATAAAAAAGCCGAATAAAAGTATCTAAGTGGCAGAGGACCTAACCAGTCTTTGTGCCACCAAACATATTTTTTATTGAATTTTTTAATTCCAAAGTGTGGATTCAAAACAAACCAGAAAAAATCCTCTAAATTCGTAGTCAACGTATACGCTGAAATTAAAATAAGCTCTGTGTGAAAATCCCAGCGCATAAAAAGAAACGGAACATGCAAAAGAAGTAAAACGGAAATAAAAAAGTATATGTGGTAACCTGAAAAATCCCCCTGTAAACCCGGGAGCAAATCAACTAGCTTAATTCTAAATCTCCACGTAGGAAGTTTCTCTGCCCAGCCGTACTTGCCCTCAATCTGTATTTCAAGAAGAGCCAAAAGTGTGGCGATAACAAAGCAAAAAACAAAATATTTTATGAGCAGTTCATTCATCTTTTTGGTGGGTCCATCTGGGATCGAACCAGAGACCTTTCGGATGTGACCCGAGCGCTCTACCAGCTGAGCTATGGACCCCAAGTACTTTTATTTTACTACACTTGTTTACTTTACTCATGTAAAATAAATTAAATTGGTAAAAACGCTTCACGCAATTTTTAAGATCTTTCTGGATTTTATAGAAATCCTTTTCATATGTACTTCGGTATTTCTTGTTGTTTACCTATTTGTCGGGCAGCTTCTGGAAGTTACGGGGGACTCAATGTACCCAAACTTCCACGATAAAGAACAGGTATTAGCTGAAAAGCTTTCAACAAAATTCATTGAGCTAAAAAGAGGTGAGATCATAATTTTTAAACACCCGCTAGAACAGGATAGACTATTAATAAAAAGGGTAATAGGGTTGCCGAAAGAAACAATAAGAATATCAAACGGTTTTGTTTACATAAACGACAAAGTCCTTGATGAACCATACCTTGCCCCCGATACCAAAACTCAGCAGGAGCAAGCATTTCAGGAGGGTTTGGAGTATAAGATACCGGACAACTCTTATATTGTATTAGGTGATAACCGCACAAAAAGCACCGATTCAAGAGAGTGGGGATTTTTATCTAAAGATTTAATAGTTGGAAGAGCCGTATTAATCTACTACCCGATAGATAGAATAAGATTGGTTGAAAGTAAAATCTTTTAAGAATTAGTTGGAAGATTTTTTGGCGCCTCAAAAGGAACTACATGGGCCTTTTTTCTCTTGTTCGTTGCCCACTTAAACTCAACCGTACCTTCTGATGTTGCAAAAAGCGTAAAATCCTTTCCCATCTTCACATTTTTACCAGCAATGATCTGTCTTCCTCTTTGCCTCATAATAATTTGACCCGGTTTTGCCGGCTGACCGCCATATGTTTTAACTCCTAGTCTTTTACCGGATACATTTCCTTTTTGAGTTGCTTTAGCCCCACCACCTTTTTTATGCGCCATTACTTAGTCTCCTTTTTCTTAACCATCTTTTTGACGGGTTTCTTTGCCACGGGTTTCTTAACCGGTATTTTCGTTTTTTCTACTTTTTTAGCTTCGACTTTAGCGGCCCTCTCAGCTTTTTCTGTACCAATTGAAATTTTTTCAATCTTTATAATGCTCATTGGTTGTCGGTGCCCTTTCACTTTTTCATAACCTGACTTTTTCTTAAATCTTGCAACCCTTACCTTTTTTCCAAGTTTCTCTTCAAGAACAACAGCCTTTACAGAGACTTCCTTCAATTCAGGCTCTCCTATAAGCCTTTTGCTGCTATCGCTATACATTAAAACTGATATTTTAAGCGGAATTTTTTGCCTTTCCAACTCAATAACATCGCCCTCTTGGACCAAAAACTGTTTTGAAGCAAATTTTATCACTACATATTTTTCCATATCTACCTTACGCAAACTTAACAAAAGGATACTACACTAAACTTAAAATTTCGGCAATACTGCCAGCTCAAATCAAAGTTTAGAACTTCTTCCGACGGTTATTAACAAATCGTACTCGGTTGTGTCAGGCAAATCTTCTTTCACGGTAATTCCCGGGAATTTATCTTTCATATCAGCTTTAATCAGATCTGTATAAGTTGCCTTGTCCTTTTTAAATCGAAAAACTGTGTCAGAAACATCTGAATTCGCCGTATCAATGCTTTGAATACTATACCCAAGAGCTGTTAAAAATTCTTTTGTTTTTGCCGCCAACCCCGCAATACTGGCCCCGTTTTCTATTCTTATTTTAATATCTGATTTTTTAAGTTCCTCTTTTTTGGTAACTGCCTCGGGAGCAGAACCGCTTAGGACAGCATTGGAGTTTTGATCCTGCTGTTGATTGGAGTTTTGGGCAATATTTGTATTTCTTAGGTCGTTTTTACCTCTTAAATAAAGGTAACCACCCACAGATCCACCTATAAGAAGGAAAAGGGCTACTATTGTTCCAGCGGCGACTAAAGAGAAGCTTTTTTCCTCTACAACAGGAAGCGGAAGAAGGTTTAGCAAATTTAACTGGCTGTCTATCGCCTCCGGGTCGGTATCAAAAATATAACCCACGATAACATTTTGTTCGTATCCTTGAGTTATTTCGGGTTCATCTTTAAACTTAGGAATTGCAATTTCTCTTACCTTGTATCCTTCAAGCGTGAAATAATCCGCATTAATTGTAAATACATGACTTATGGGGCTTGATCTTTTGTAAAACGATAAATCTTTAATCAAAACCTGAAGCTCCTTTCCGGTCAGCTCTTTTTCGTACACATCTGCAAAAAATATTCCCCCAAGTTCGGAAAGTGCAATAACCTGCCTGTTCCCTGTTTTACATATAAAAATTGCCGGTTCGTTTACTTTCTCATATTTTGGAAGGGCCCTCACCCAAGGGACTACGCTTTTTAAACCCACTCCCATGTTATTTGAAACTTCAATATACTTTTCCAAAATATCTTTTCTTACCCCAGTAAACTGGTACACAAACGGAGCAATCTTTTTATATGAGAAGTAAATATCATTTAAAGGAATTTCCTTTGCCTTCTCTTTTATTTCAGTAATTATCTGGGCATTGATATCAATATCTTTTTTGGAAAGAGTAATAAATCTTAAATAAACATCCTGTGGCTCAATAACGAAATTAAGACCCACCTTGTTTTTTGTAAGTGTAGTCACGTGAGGTAGTAGTTCGTTCAAAACAACAGCGAAGGCCTCCGAGTTTACTATTTTTGTATCATTTACAACATCTTTTGAAACGTCTATTAGCGTCGTCCTTAAAGAAGCGTCTTTGTCAACTGTGGAAAGTCTGACAACGTTTTTGTTTATTGAAACAAATATATCTTGCATATGTTAAATAATACACGATGGGGTAGTATTAGACACTTTAGATTTTTTCTATTTTTAACTCCTGTCCGGGTATTAGCTCCTTCGCAAAGACCCTCTTTTTAATTTCTTCTTTGTATTCCTCTACAACTTCTTTATTTTCATCAGTATCCGAATAAGTTACCTTTATTTCATCTGAAACCGACAACCCTTTTTCTTTTCTTAAATCTTGGACAGACCTTATAAACTCCCTCATCCTCCCCTCTGTTATAAGTTTTGGAGTTAGCTTTGAATCAAGACACACCAAACCCGACTCGTCTTTAATCCAACCAGTCTTCTCATCAAGAGAATTGACCATTTCTAACTTTTTGATGTTGGTCTCTTCAAGGACAAGTAATTCGTATTCTTTTTTAAGGGCGTGATCTTTAAGTACAGCAAGTGAATTAAGTACCTGACGGATCGGAATTGCTTTTAAGACTCTGACTGAGAGAGCCGCGGATACTATTTCTCTAGTTTTTTTCATTTCTGATAGTATTTTTTCTGATTTATTAATAACGTCCTCATTAAATAACGGGTAGTCACACAAATGAACCGATTCCGGGGCGTCCTTATCAACTGAAACAACTAAATTCCGATACATATTTTCAGCGATAAAAGGAATTATAGGGGCGCAAGCTTTTGAAAAATCAACTAATACTTTATACAAGGTTGAAAGCGCCTCATTATCTCCGGAAGAAACTCTATCCCGAGATCTTCTCACATACCATCGTGACAGATCGTCAACAAATTCTTCTATTGCCCTAACCGCAGGTGGAACATCGTACTTTTCCATATTGACGGTTATCTCCTTTATAGTCTGGTTTAGTCTAGCCTTAATCCACTTATCCAACACCTTACCTGAATCTGACAGCTTACTTGGATCCCATTTGTGTAAAGAGGCGTATATCAAAAAGTAATTAACCGAATTCCACAGCGGATTAATTACATTTCTGGATTTATTTTTAAGCTCAACTTCATCAAAGTTGGCGTTTACCGCATTCATTAAAGGAGACCCCATTAGATAAAGTCTTAAGGCGTCACCACCATAATTTGACAGTATTCCCTTCGGATCGGGGTAGTTTTTGTAGGTCTTACTCATTTTCCTACCGTCAGTTCCAGCTATCACTCCTGTCACTATTACATTGTTAAAACACCTCGATTTAAAAAGAAGTGTGGAGATAATATGCATTCTTTGAAACCAGGCTCTTACCTGGCCCGCATATTCAACGATGTAGTCGCCAGGAAAGTTTTTCTCAAATTTCTCTTGGTTCTCAAACGGGTAGTGAATCTGTGCAAAGGGCATGGACCCCGCTTCCATCCAGGAATCCAAAACCTCACTTCTTCTTTTGTATTCCTTTCCATCTTTTTTGATTACGATTTCGTCAATATAGGGTCTGTGAAGGTCCTTAACTTTCTGACCTGAAAGCTCCTCAATCTCTTGTATCGATGAGACAACTATCCTATCTCCATCTTTCGATTCCCAAACCGGCATTGGTGTTGCCCAATATCTGTTTCTAGAAATACACCAATCAGGTGCCTGCTCAATCGTTTTCTCAAAGTTCCCGTGCTTTATGTAGGAAGGAACCCAGTTTATACCCTCATTGTTACTCACCAGTTCTTTTTTGACATCCTGAACGTTTATAAACCAAGAATCTTGAGCTTTTTGTACCAGTAAGGTATCGCATCGGTCGTGGAAAGGTACTCTGTGTGTCACCGTTTCGTTTTTGACTAATATTTTTCTTTTCTCCAGATCTTCAAGTATCAAGGGGTTTGCTTTAAGATAAAACATCCCTTCGTATGGATTTTTGTCTTGATTTCCAGGAGTAAATTTTCCCTCATCATCCAAAGTCATCATTAGGGTAAGACTATAAGTCCTTCCCATGTTGGTATCTATTTCTCCAAACCCCGGAGCGCTGTGCACGACACCTGTCCCGTCTTGCATGTTTACCATTCCTTCGTAGGAATAAACCTTAAATTCACCCTCTTTTGGCGCGTAAAACGTGTATAAAGGTTTGTATTCCAAACCCACAAGGTTCTTACCCGGAAATTCTCTGACTATTTCATATTTTTTGTCACCAAAGACAGCTTCTAGTCTTAATCTTGCTAAAATGTAAGTCTCTCCATCAGAAACTACCTCCACGTAAGTTTCTTTTTCATCAACAACCAGCGCTCTGTTTGAAGGCAACGTCCAAGGTGTAGTTGTCCATGCCAAGATACTCTTATCCTTGAAATTTCCTTCTGACTTAACTTTAAATTTTACAGTTATTGATGGGTCTTTCTCATCTCTGTAAGAGTTGTCCATTGCTATTTCAAAATCGGAAACCGGAGTACCGCAGACCGGACAATACAAAGATGTTCTTATACCCTCATAAATATGACCTTTGTCATACAGCTGTTTGAATGCCCATATGACGCTTTCCATATACGACGGGTCTATTGTTTTATAAGCATTTTTAAAGTCAACCCATCTTCCGATCTTATCAACATACCACTCCCATTCGGCTGACACTTTTGAGGTGTATTGATAGCAAGCTTCAGCAAACTTTTCCAAACCGTAATTTTCTATACCACGTCTGTTTTTGATTCCAAGTTCCTCCTGAACACGATTTTCCACAGCTAACCCATGAGCATCCCAACCCCAAACCCTTTCCACTCTTTTTCCTTTCATAGTCCAGTATCTTGGGATAACATCTTTAGCAATGGAACCTAAAAGATGACCATAGTGCGGTGTTCCTGAAATAAAAGGAGGGCCGTCATAAAAAACATACAAATTATCCTCTGAGTTTTTTTCAACAGATTTTTCAAAAATCTT
>CAZLHE010000006.1:0-2670 GCA_964559585.1 uncultured Candidatus Saccharibacteria bacterium | reverse complement strand
TCTTTAAAACCAAGCTTTTTATTTGAATATCTTGCCATAGTAAACAAAAGGTCAGATAGTCTATTTAAATACTTAACAATAAATATTCTGTCTTTTTTATGTTTAACATACTTAACGACCAGTCTTTCAAGTCTTCTGCAAATAACCCTTGCAAGATGTGAGAAACTACTTTCCCTGCACCCACCTACTAAAAGAAAGTTCTTAAGAGGATCTATCTGAGATCCAAAGTAATCAATTACTTCCTCAAGTTCTTTTATCCTTCCTTCCCAATATTTTATTTTCTCACCTGGAATTTTGTCTGGGGAAATTATTAGCGAGCCTAAATTCAAAAGGTCTTTTTGTACTTCCTGAGAAGTTTTTCTAACATCAGGAAATCTTGCTGTATGCAAAAACCCAAGACATACACCGAGCTCATCAAATGTCCCCAATACGTCAAATACCAAATCAGATTTTGAAATCTTTCTATTTATCTTGGGCAAAAATGTCTGCCCAAAATCACCATTTCGAGTATATATCTTAAACATATTCGCGGGGCAGAAATTACCCTCAATATACTCTTTATGCCTTTTCAGTCAATCAGCAAACAGAGTACCCGCACTCGTGACATTTAGCACAACCCTCTTCTCTTATAAAGGAGTAGTTGCCGCATTCGGGGCACATATCAACATTGGATGAAATACCATAGGAACTGTTTTTGACATAGTTGCTTTTTTCATTGTCGCCGTTTCCTGTATTACCATTTTCATACGCGTTCTCTTCACTTGCTTTATGCTGAGAATATCCAAACTCCTCGGCCAAAACTTTTGCCACAGCATCCGGTATTGAGCCAACCTTGTTTTTACCAAACCCAACAGACCTCGCGCCGCCTATTCCACCTAGTTGGGATATCAACTCCCCAACTGCATCTTCAGTAGAGGAAGAGGTTCTAAAAAACCCGGACGCAAGTCTACCTAATGCTTCTGCAAGAGCGGACACGTCTGTTCCTGCTTTCCCAACATTGATAAATACTTCAAAAGGTCTCCCATCCCTACTTTTATTTACAGTAATAAAAGCTTTTCCTTGAGGAGTTTTAACGCTATATGTTGCTCCTTCAAGTCTATATTCTCTTTTGAGTTTCTCCACACCATCGCTTTCTTTTAATGGAGTTTGTTCCTTACTCTCAACTGGAGTAGCCTGTGGTATAGAATCTGTTTTATCCTGTTGCTTTCCTTCCTTCGTGCTTTTGGTTTCTAATGCCACTTCCTGTCGGCTACCGGTAACATATACGGTCATTCCCTTACACCCAAGTTTCCATGCCATCATATAAACTTTTGCTATATCTTCCCTCACCGCGGTTGATGGGAAATTACAGGTCTTAGAAATAGAATTATCGACAAACGCCTGTAAGGAAGCCTGCATTAATACATGCTGTTCGGGAGAAATATCTCCTGCAACAACAAATGATTTTCTTATCTTTTCCGGAATCTCAAAAACATCCTGACATGTTCCATTATGGACCACCTTTTCGACAATCTTTTTCTTTAAATCCGGATCCATGTTTAACCTATCAAGAGCTTTTTGGAAGGAGGGACTTACATAAGTAAGGGTCATTTGCTTATCTTGACCCGCAGCTTGATAAACATTCATATAATAGGCAAGTGCAAATACCGGTTCACATCCGTATCCCTCGACTCCCGCAACGAGGGATATCGTTCCTGTTGGTGCTATGGTTGTAGTTGCGGCGTTTCTTATCCCATAAAGTCTTACGCCATCAACTATTTCCTGCCACTCGATACCCAGCCTTTCCCAATTATTTGTAAAGGGCTTAAGGGGTTTTGGAAGTTTCCACTGAGGATTTTCCGAATCATATATACTTCCTCTTATCTTCGGAAACGGTCCTCTTTCTCTTGCAAGCTCAATTGACGCCTTCATGGAATGGAATCTTATAAATTCCATCACCTGCCCTGCAAAGTCCTGCGCCTCTTCACTTCCATAAGAGATACCCAGGTGATACATGACATCCGCAAGCCCCATTAACCCCAAACCTATCCTTCTACAGTTTAAGGCTGCTTCCTTAAGCTGAGGAACCGCCGGAACATACTTATTTGCTGTTACAACGTTGTCTAAAAATCTTGCGGATAAAATAATTGTTCTCCTCAACTCTTCCCAATCAAACTTCCCATCCTCAGAAATGTGCTGTAAAAGATTTATAGACCCTAAAACACAATTCTCATAAGGCCCGAGCCACTGCTCCCCGCAAGGATTTGTAGACTCGAGTTTATAAAGATGCGGAACTGGGTTGCATCTATTTGCCTCATCTATAAACAAAATTCCGGGTTCCCCGTTTTGGAACGATTGGTTAACAATTAGGTCGTATATCTCTTTGGCTCTTGGAGTCTCCACAACCTCACCAGTTTTTGGATCAAAAATATTATATGTCGTGTCATTTTCTACCGCTCTCATAAATTCGTCTGTTATCGCAACCGATATGTTAAAGTTTGAGATATTTCCTTCCGCGGTCTTACACTTAATAAACTCTCTTATATCCGGATGATCTACTCTCAAAACTCCCATGTTTGCTCCTCTTCGTATGCCACCTTGAGCTATTTCACCAAAAGCTGCATCATAAACCTTCATAAAACCAACCGGTCCGGAAGACACTCCCTTACTGGTTGAAATTCTGGAACCTTT
>CAZLHE010000005.1:0-31286 GCA_964559585.1 uncultured Candidatus Saccharibacteria bacterium | reverse complement strand
AATCATTCCCTCTATGCTTTTTGCTATCTTTCCTGTGAGGACCCGCTTGCGATACTTAGGCGTAAACACAAAGTGATATCTAAGATCGTACCTAGTTTGAGAAGCTGACTTCAAACATTTCATGTTTGAAGTTTACCACTCACCAAGAATGCTTTGCAGCCGAGGCCTAACAGGCCACGGATAGCCGCTTACTTAATTATAGGGATTGGTTGCTTGTTCTACCTTAATGTTAGTTGTATTGGTAATCCCATTTGGTTTTTCATCTATCACTAGAAGATCTTTAGAATACTTTAATAACAAATTCTTAACAAATTCATTTTTAGAAGCGTCAAGTACGTAGCGTTTTTGACTACTATCATATTTAACCCTAACACCGGAGGCGAGCAGATAAGTAGATATACCTAGTACAATAAGGAAAAGAAAGACAAGAAAGATGATTAAAATAGAGAAGGGCTTTTTTAATTTAGGCATATTACCAAGACCCATTTGGTTAAATACTAACGCAGGATGTTTTTGAAATCAACGACTCGTTGGTGTGCGTGTTTACCACACTCGCTTATTACCCATCAGATCTTCGTGGTACTAATATAGAATTCCCCACCAGCAATAGCTACTGGCACCCAAAGCTTTACAATAAATGGTAGAATAACAGCGTAGATAGGTACTAAAAAAGGAGACTATTATGAAACCCACAACAACTGCTTTGAAAAACCGTGAAAAACCAGAGATACGGCTCGTCACAAAGAGTAGGAACGCAGAGGGGGCTTCTAGGTGTAGGCCAAATTGTTCTCCAAACGGACCTTGCTCCCCGTCTTGCTTCCCTCAAAAGTGTAACCCAAGTTAGCATATTAGGGGCGGAGTTTATGAAATATCCCAATCATAAACTTCGCCATCCTTATAAAATATGAAATTAACATTCAAAATCTCAAAAGAAATACTTTTTATAACTTGTTTATTAAAAACTCCTAACTATAAAGTTAAAGGTTGGATAGGTCTTCAAAACAAGTTGTGGAAAAAATACAAAAAAGGTTATCAGCTAATCCAAGGGAACTATTACGAGTTGCTTTTAAAACCGGACTATAAAAAGGCTTTAAAAGAGGCAAACTCTGACATAGCACAACTTCTTCATGAAGGACTAACTACTAAGGAGTTCTTCTCTATATATAAAAATGCCCGTGACTATAAAATTTGGCTCGAAAATCAGTGGAATAAAAACAAAGAAATCATAAATAAAGAGTTAAAGAGTATCTTAAAAACAGAGCTCCCAGAGAAAAACTCAGTCGTATATGTCCTTGGTAACAAAGTACGAGAGGGATCAAACTACCATGGAAGTATATTCTGGGGTCATAAGGAGGACTGGAAAAATTACAGTTTGGTTTATCTTGTCCACGAGTATCTTCACAACTTTTTTATAAAAACAGATTTAGAACACGCGGTCGTTGAATTAGTGGCTGACAATGAAATGAGAATCAGGTTAAACAATAGAGAAAATTACTTTGAATGCAACGGGATGCAGGTAGGTCACGCACATTTACAAACGTGCGGAAGAAAAATTCTAAAAGAATGGAAAATATATTTAAAAAGCGATAAGGAAAATATTTATCAGTTTATTCGAAGAATGAAGAAAAAGTACCCAGAGTACTCCCAAGCGAGTAGTGAAAAATATTAATAAGTGATATATTACAAATCATAATCTAACAAAAAAGGAGAGACGAGATGAAATACAAGCTTGGTAAAGGTGTTTACTTAGTAAAAGGAGCTCACAGAGGGGCAATACTAGATACAAATTCCGGGAACGTATACTCGATCAATCAAACAGCGATATGTATTCTATCTAATAAATCAAACGACGCTGCTTATTGGGAAAAACTTCTAAACTTGGATTTAGCTACAAAATGTTCCAAGTATGCACGTAGCAAACTCCCTAAAGATAAAGGACGGGCAAATCTAGAATTTGTGTGGTTTGAAATCTGCACTTCGCGCTGTAACGAACGATGCATCCAGTGTTATTCGGATTCCGGCCAAGCAAGCAACAAAGATGGATATCCCAATCAGGTTCCGATAAGATTCGAGGATTGGATCTTATTAATAAAAGAGTCAAGAGATCTGGGGTGTAGAAGGTGTCAGTTTATAGGCGGGGAACCTTTCTTGTTCAGTGGCAGAAACAAAGAAACAGTCCTGGATCTAGCAGAGTATGCCGTAGAAATAGGTTTTGACAGTATCGAAATCTTTAGCAATCTCACACTGGTTAAAAGCCAAGATATCGTTCGAATAAAAAGTCTAGGATTGAAAATTGCCACAACTCTATACTCTCACGATGAGAAGATACACGACTATATTACCAGAACTCCTGGAAGTCACAGAAAAACCGTGACTGCAATAAAACAGTTGAAAGACCTCGGTGTTCCGGTAAGAGCCGAAACCGTACTAATGCGCGTCAACCAGGAAACCATAGAGGAAACTCTAAAATTCAAAAGGGAACTTGGAATACAATCTAGTAAAATAGATCCTTTGAGGCCTACTGGTCGGGGAAAAAGCTCCGCGCTCTTACCAGACATGAAGTACATACTTAAATACGGCTGTCTGACGGAACCAAACTTCCAGACTGACAAAGAATCCCTTTGTAACCACACATCTTTTAATTCGTGCCTTAAGGGCTGCTTGACTGTGACAGAGTTTGGGGATTTCCTACCATGTATCTTTCTTCGCAAGACAATTCTAGGAAACTACAAAGAAACCAACCTCACAAACCTTGTTGAGCGTAAGCAGGTTCAAGACATTTGGAGATCTACAAAGGACAGTGTGTTGATATGTAAAGACTGCGAATACAGATACTGTTGTTTCGACTGTAGAGCCCTGTCGTTTGGAAGCTGTGGTGGAAAATTTAGTCTTGCGGAATCGCCTTACCCACGGTGCACCTATAATCCATATACGGGAGAGTGGAACGGGGGACTGTGGTTACTAGATAGAAGCGGGAAAGTTACTTATAACAGAAACATCGTAAAGTCTTAACCACGTCGAGTGCCTACTACATTAACGATGGGTAGGCACTACTTTATTTGAGCGGAAAGTATTACTTTATATATATGATATTGTTCGAACACTTCTTAAATAAGATAAAGCTTCTACAAATGGCGAAGCAAGATCAGAAACTTAGGAAAAATCCAAATATCTCGTGGGAAGTTGTAGAAATAGCGGATGAAAAAAACACTGAGGAACTTAAAAAAATAATTACAAAAATAGGGTGGCCGACAATTTCCAAAGTAGGTAAAAAGGCAGCCCATGCCTCATGGTTACTGGCGCAACACACTAAAGACGATGAATTTAGAGAAAAATGCCTAGAATTAATGAAGGAAAACTCAAACGACGTATCATCGAAAGACATAGCTTTTCTTGAAGATAGAGTTTGTTTAATAAAATACGGTTACCAGATATACGGAACTCAGGTTAAAACTGAAGAAAAAGAGAGTAGGGTAGTTACGAAGCTACTACCAATAAAGGATCCCCATAACTTGAGAAGACTGAGGAAAAAAGTTGGTTTGGACACGATTGAAGAACAGATAAGAAGGTGCGAGAAAATGTATCTAGAATTTCTAAAGTTCAAAAACTAAACTAATTTTTCTCTTCTTTCTCTTTACCAAAAACTTTAACCATCTCTTCAACTACTTTACCCCTATACTTATATACCAATCAAAAATCCTAACCCCGTACAATAAAACAAGTACACTTCCCATAATGAGAAAAGGACCAAACGCAATAGTATCTTTCATGGTTTTTCGTTTCGATACTATTAAAATTAAGCTGTACAAAGCCCCAAGCACAAACCCAAAAAATATGGCTTCAAACCCGTAAGGAAACCCGTTAACAAGTCCGATTAAAAATCCAAGTTTTACATCTCCCCATCCCATTCCTCTTCCTTTTGTGATCCAAACCAGAAACATAAAAAACAAACAAACAATAATCGCCCCTAACAAAACTAAACCAAGATCTTTCAACGCAAACGTAAGCTGATTGTTAAGGTACCCAACTCTTATAAGATAGGATCCAAGTTGGTCATTAGATAAGACCCTTTTCATAGTCAAAAAATCATAGATTCTGGAAAACAAAACATATAAAACAGTGAAGCCAATAGCCGGATAAATAACTTTATCTGGAATAATACATTCCTTCAGATCCGTCAGAAAAATAATGAGGTAAAAACTAAATATAACGGCATAAAAAATAAAGGTAATAAGCGTTGCAAATGACGGAACCTGGAAAAATCTGGATAGGTATCCGGCGATTATAAATAACAGACCGGATAAAATCTCAGAAAAAGGGTAGTAGTAGGAAAGCTTCCTTTTACAAAATGGGCACCTACCTTTTTGGAAAAGAAAAGAAAGTATCGGAAATAGATTTCTGGGCAAGAGCGGTTTATTACAAAAATCACATTTGGATCTTCCAAAAATAATTATCTTACGCTTTGGAAGACGATCAGAAACCAAGTTTAAAAAAGATCCGATAAAAGCGCCGCCTATAAAAAGAAAAATGTAACACACTGTCTGCATAAAATTATTGTACAGGAATCTAATATATAATTGGAGTGTGAAAAGTGTCATCGAAGAAAACTTTAAATGTTCAAGTTGCGGTAAAAGTGTTTCAACAGTTGGAATTATCGGTACAAAGAATAGAAATCATTGCCCATTTTGTCTTTGGAGTAAACACGTTGATGAAACAAAAACCGGGGACAGACTTTCAAAATGTGGGGGGAATATGCATCCCGTTGGAGTTACGTTCAAAAAAAGTCGTGATAATAAGTGGGGGGAAGCAAAGATAGGGGAACTTATGCTTATTCACATTTGTGAAAAATGTGGAAAAGTGAATCTAAATAGAATAGCATCTGACGATAAGCCAAAGGAAATTATGAAACTTGTCGATAAAAAATCCGTTTCCGAAGAAATAAAACATAATATTAAACAACAATTGTATGGGAAAGAAATTATTATCCAGAGGTGACGTGTCTTAACTAACCCGAAACTTCTCACAGGAAAGAGGACCCGCCAAACTCGGGTCCCTTTTAACTCTATAAACAGAGCTCTGGCTACGTACGCAATTTCAACTCCACTAACCAACCACTAGTCCGTGATTATAAGGCTTGTTCCAACTTCGTATTTCGTGGCACTGTTTCCACCATCCGTTGTCATTTTTGTTGCATTATCAGCATGCTCCAAAACTGCGTCTATCTCAAAATCAGTCAAAGTTGACTGGAATGAGTACACATTCGATCCCGTGTTTGTCGGGTCAAGTGGAAGGGCTGCTACGTATTTCGAAAGGCCGGTTTTTCCTATTGGTATGGCAAACCTTATCCAACCTGTACCATTAACTGCCTGTGCGCCAACCTGCGCCGATGTTGTAGCGGCGGCCATACTCGCTAAGGTGATTTCGCCCTCCGTCATAGCTAAGTTCATAGCTTTAACAAGCGTGTCCATATCTGCAAGTTTTCTGGAGTCTCTTGCTTTTTGCATCAGTGTGGCCGGATTAATTGCAATTAAAACAGCGCCTGCAAGGATAGCAACGATGGCAATAACTACCAAAAGCTCGACTAACGTAAAACCTTTTTCTTTAGGCTCAAATAACATATTTAATTCACCTCCTTTAAGTTACTAAATTATATTCTTCTTAAATGGAACTGGTTAGCTTGTAGATAGGAGTTATGATCGATATGATCAAAAACCCTACCATAACACCAAGCATCACAAGAATTATCGGCTCAAGAGCCGCAGATAAACCCTTAACCATGTTGTCAACCTCACCTTCATAATAAATTGCAACCCTTTCCAAAACTTCATCCATTCTTCCCGTTTCCTCACCAACTCCGGCCATCTGGCCTAATAGGGGAGGGAATCTTGTTGTACTCCTGAAATAGTTTGAAAGTGATTGGCCTTTTTCAACTTGGTTTGCCGCATCCAAAACTGCATTTTTTAAAGTTTGGCTGGACATTAACGTCGAGACTATATTTAGCGATTCAACAATGGGTACGGCTGAATTTATAAGTAAAGACAGAGTTCTACTGAATCTTGAAAAATCTTTTTGAAGGGTAATTTTTCCAAACACCGGAATTTTGATAGTAATTTCGGAAATAATTGCTTTTCCTTTTTTTGATCTTGCAAATGACCTTGTCCCTAAAATCGCACCCATAAGTAGGATGAAAACGACATAAACATATTTCACCATGAAGTTGGAGACCGAAATCATAACTTGCGTGATAAAGGGCAGCTCAATATTCATATTTGTGTACATCTCTGAAAGTTTAGGGATGACAAAAACCATAAGAATGATGAAAACCCCGATCATAGCGATAAAAACTATGATGGGGTAGATCATTGCGGATTTGAACTTTGAGTCAAGATCTCTTTCCGCTTCCATGTTTTCTGCAAGTTTTTTCAAAATTAAATCCAGTTTACCGGAAGACTCACCAGCTTTGACCAGTGAAACATATGTTTCGTTGAAAACTCTTGGATAAATTGCCAGAGACATTGAAAGGGATACACCGCCCTCAACAGATCGAAGCACCTCAGTAACTATTTTTCTAAAACCTCTGTTTGTTGATTGGTTGGCCAAAACCTCCAATGCTCTTGATATTGGAAGACCCGCTGAGATCATGGTAGAAAGCTGTCTTGTAAAAGCTACGGTCTCTCCTTGCGGCACTCCTCTAAAATTCAGGAACTGATCAATGAAAGACAGTTTCTTTTCATTCATTCCAATAACCGTAAGTCCCTGGTTTTTCAAAAGGGAAACGGCAATCTCTTGGGATCTTGCATCAACGCTCCCGCTTATGGACTTACCGAATGAATTTTTCGCGGTATAATCAAAAACTGGCATATTTTATTCTCGATCTATAAACCTTTTTAACTCGTTTGGCCTGGTTGCAAACTTTACCGCATCTTCAAATGTAACAATTCCGCTTTTTACCAACTCTGCCATACTTTTCTCAAGACTAATCATCCCAAACTGAGAACTTGTATTAATAACGTTATCAATCATATGTGGTTTTCCTTCTCTTATAAGATTTGAGATTGCGTCAGTGTTAACCATAATTTCAAAAGCAGGAACTACCCCCAGTGACGCCGAGGGCAGAAGTCTTTCTGAAATAACAACATCGATAACAGATGCCAACTGGTTTTTAATCTCTCCCTGCTTTTCCGCCGGGAACGAAGAAATTATTCTGTCCACTGTTTGAGCGGCCGAGTTTGTATGAAGCGTAGTAAAAACCAAATGCCCGGTTTCAGCTATTTGAAGAGCGGATCTCATTGTATCTACATCCCTCATTTCTCCTATAAAAACTATATTTGGGTCCTGTCTTAAAATAGATCTTAGAGCAACTTCCCAGGAATGTGTGTCCAAAAACATTTCTCTTTGCTCAATTAATGATTTTTTACTTGAGAAAATGTATTCAATAGGATCTTCAATGGTAATTATGTGCTCGGCTCTTGTGGTATTTATTTTTTCCATCATTGACGCAATAGTTGTTGACTTACCATGCCCCGCGGGGCCTGCAACAATGATAAGACCCTGTTTTAAATTACATATCGTTTCAAGGTTGGCGGGTAAATGAAGTTGTTCAAACGTCGGTACTTCAAGGGGAATGTGTCTAAAAGCTATTGCTGGGTAGCCTTTCTGAAAATAGGCGTTTATTCTAAACCTGGCTTTTTGACCAAGAGCAATTGAAAAATCCAGCTCCTTGTTTATTTCCAAGAGTTCTCTTTGCTTAGCATCTAAAATTTGGGAAAGGATGTATTCTAAATCATCGGTTGTTAAAACGGGGTAGTCAGAAAGAGGCTGAAGTTTTGTATTTATCCTGACATGGGGTCTTGACCCGACAGACATATGAAGGTCCGAAGCATTCATATCAACAACTTTTTCAAGAATCTGAGTTGCATTTAGTTTCATTTTGTGACTCTCATTACTTCCTCAAGAGTCGTGGAACCTTCCAACGCTCTTAAATAACCGTCTTGCATAAGTGTAATCATTCCCTCTTGTTTTGCAATCTGTTCAATCTTTGTCGCCGGAGATTTTGCAAGTACCGCTTCTCCGATTTTTTCGCTCATCTGTAAAAGCTCAAAAATACCAACTCTTCCCGTGTACCCTGCGGTGCATTTTGGACAGCCCTTTCCTCTGAATAAAACAGGTTTGTTTTTTGCTAAAAGTGTCTTTACAAGTTTCGCATTTTCCGGATCTTTAGTCATAAGAACAGTATTTTTTGATAACTCCTGTAAAACTGCGGCAATTTCATCAGCGATTTCTTTCGGAGGTTCATATTCCTGGACACAATACTTGCAAACCTTCCTAACAAGTCTTTGGGCAAGTATACCTATGACCGTTGACACTAGGAAAAAGTCTTCAACTCCCATATCCATAAGTCTTGGAAGCGCGCCTGAGGCGGAGTTTGTGTGAAGAGTAGACAAAACCAAATGCCCGGTTAGTGCTGCGTGTACGGCAAGCTCAGCGGTTTCATCGTCTCTTATTTCTCCCACCATGATAATGTTGGGGTCTTGCCTAAGGAAAGATCTTAGGCCGTTTGCAAATGTAAGGCCTGCTTGAACATTAATCTGTACCTGATTTACACCCGGAACTCTAATTTCAACCGGATCCTCAACCGTTACTATATTTACTCTTGCAGTATTTAATCTATCCAAAGTGGATGCCAGTGTAACAGTCTTACCAGAAGAGGTAGGTCCAGTAACCAAAATCATTCCGTTTGGCTTTAAAACCATTTCCTCAAGTCTTTTTAAGGTAAGCCCCCTCATGCCAAGATCTTTGTATGTAAAAACAGCCCCCTGTTCCCTCAAAAGCCTGATAACAACTTTTTCACCATATATAGTAGGAAGAGTAGAGACTCTTAAATCTGTTTCTATTTTTCCAACCTGAACTTTGAATCTTCCGTCCTGCGGAATTCTTTTCTCGTCAATTTTCATTCCGGCAAGAATTTTTATTCTCGCAACCACCGACTCAGTCATTTCTTTTGGAAGAGTTCTTTTCTCAGCCAAAATTCCGTCGACTCTGTATCTTAACCTGCAGGATTCCTCGCCAGGTTCAATGTGAATATCAGAAGCTCCTGATTTTACTGCTGTTTCCAAAATCATTCCTACTATTCTTGCAATAGGTGCGTCTCTAATTGTTGCGTCCGTCAACTCTCCGTGACTTTCTTCAATCTTTAAAGTCGTCTGCGAGATCTCCTCCATTGCAGCTGTGATTTCCTCACCAAGTTCTTTTCCTTTTTGCTCTTCCAATACCTTATCAATTGTTTTTTCTGTGACGATATGGGGAATTACTTTTAAACCGGTTTTCCTTTCAATGAAATCTATCGTTTGAAGATCCAAGGGATCAACCATCGCAAGGTCAAGTTTCTTTTCATCGGAACTTATAGGAACTACTTTGTATTTTCTTGCTATTTCAAGCGGAATAATGTCCAAAAGTTTCGGTTCCAGCTGACCGGGAACAAGAGTAGTGTAGGGGATTTTGTATACTTCACCAAAAGCTTCGGCAAAATTCTCACCGTTTACATAGCCTCTTTCTTTGATGAGACTTTCAATACTTTTTCCAGTGTTTACATTTTCAAATTTTATTGCCGACAACTGATCTGAGGTTATTAGTTTTTTTTCGTACAAAACGTCAGCGACAGTTTTTATCTTATCGAGTTTTGTCATAGGGCAGATTAACTTTCTTAGTATAAATGGTAACAACTATGTCTATCAAGTTCAATAAGGCGTAGTGTCTAGAAGGTACGGCAGAAATTGTTGTAGATCCTCAAAAATTATTTTTTGTTTTTTATAAGTTATAATCTAGCCATGAACGGAAGTGTTTTGATATTTGGTTCCACAAAAAATCTTCGGGAAGAAAAGATTGTTGAGATTGCTAACTCCGAAGCCAACAAAGACTTTGAGAAGATTAAAGATCTTTCCGGGAAAGCAGATATAAAAATCATTGAACTTTTGGAGGATGAAAAAACAATCGGGATTTCCCAGACAAGAGAGGGGGTTAAGTTTCTTCAAGAGCGACCGTTTTCATATCAAAAGAAATTTCTAATAATATTGGACTGCGAAAAATTAACCATTCAGGCGCAAAACTCTCTTCTCAAAACTTTGGAGGAGCCGCCCTTATATGCACTAATTCTTCTTTCTTCCAAAACCCGAAACTCACTTTTGGAAACGGTTGTATCCAGATGTCGAATGGTATCTATTAGAAAGCCAAGGGAGTGTGCGGTTGTTGAAAACAATAATTCCTTAGAAAAAATCCTAAAAATGAACCTTGGAAAAAGACTTGAATTTGCTTCAGAAATTTCTAAAGAAGAAAAGGAGACAATTTTGGAGCTCTTAGAATGTTGGATAGAAGAGGGAAGAGACATGATTTTAAAAAGACCAAGCGATAAAAACAGACTAAAAAACATAAAAAGAATTATTGAGATTAAAAAGGATTTAGAAAACAGCAATGTAAACCAAAGAATATCGATGGAGGCTTTAGTTATAAGCTTTTCGGGCACCCTGTGAGGGTGAAAAACCCTTGTTAAAAGCCCATCCTGCCAGTAAAATATATAAGTCAAATAATTTAAAGCGACATATAAATGGTAAATAAACCTAAAAAACCAAGCGAATATGGAGCAGAACAAATTCAAGTACTTGAAGGACTTGATCCAGTAAGAAAAAGACCCGGAATGTACGTCGGTTCCACAGGACAGGAAGGATTACACCACCTGGTCACCGAAATTGTTAATAACTCAATGGACGAGGCAATTGGCGGCTACGCCAATCATATCAAACTGGAATTTTACAAAGACGGATCAGTCGCAGTTTATGATAATGGAAGAGGAGTTCCTTTTGATATTAAAAAGGAATATGGTGTAAGCGCACTTGAGCTTGCCTTCACAAAACTTCATGCCGGAGGAAAATTTGGCGGCGGGGGATACAAAGTCTCCTCAGGTCTTCACGGAGTTGGATCTTCGGTTGTTAACGCGCTATCAGAGTGGTTTCGGGTAATAACAAAAAGAGGGGACACAACAGTAATTCAGGAATACGAAAAGGGCGGAAACAAGATAAGACCGGTTGAAAAGCTGGATCTTAATAAACTTAGCAAACTTAAAAATGCTGAGTGGAACATAGATCTCGAGGGGTGGAATTACGAACCAATGACTATCGTTCAGTTCAAACCCGATGCAACTATTTTTGAAACTATAGACTTTGATTATAAATTCTTCGTTCAACAGATAAGAGAGTATGCATACCTTACAGCTGGAATAAAATTTGACATATTGGATCATAGAATTGATCGAAAGTATAGTTTTTACTTTGAAGGCGGGATAAAAGCATATTTGGAAGCTCTAAATAGAAACCACGGAGTTTTAAATTCTAAACCATTTTACTGTCAAAAAGAATACGACGAAGTTAATGTTGAAGTTGCACTGCAGTACAACGACACATTCAGGGAAAATGTTATCTGCTTTGCAAACCATTTGAAAAATATCGAGGGAGGGACCCATTTAACAGGATTTCGAAGCGCTCTGACACGCTGTGTAAATGATTACGCACGAAAAAGCGGGGCATTAAAGGACAAAGACCAAAATCTCACTGGAGACGACCTTAGAGAGGGTCTAACGGCTATAATTTCTGTATCTTTAGACTCAACAGTTTTGCAATTTGAGGGGCAGACAAAAGCAAAACTTGGAAATACTAATGTGAGAGTTGCAGTTGAAACAGTTGTAAAAGAAGCCTTAGAGCAGTTTTTGGATGAAAATCCCAAGGATGCAAACTCGATTATTGAGAAAAACCTTCTTTCATTTAAAGCAAGAATGGCGGCAAAAGCCGCAAGGGATACTGTTATTAGAAAAACAGCCCTTGAGGGTGGGGGAGTATTACCAGGAAAACTTGCCGACTGCTCTGAAAAAGATGCGGAAAGAAGTGAGCTTTTCATTGTTGAGGGAGACTCTGCGGGAGGGTCCGCAAAACAGGGTAGAAATAGAAACTACCAAGCTATTCTTCCGATATTTGGTAAGGTTTTAAACACTGAAAGAGCACGACTTGATAAAATTGTCGACTCAGACAAATTTAAGGCAATGATTATAGCGATTGGATGCGGAATAGGGGATCAATTTGATATTTCAAAGATAAGATACAACAAAATTATCATCATGGCCGATGCTGACGCTGACGGAATGCATATAAACTCACTTCACCTAACATTTTTCTACAGACACATGCCGGAGTTAATCACGCAGGGACATGTTTATGTTGCAGTTCCGCCCTTATACAAAGCAACGTGGGGTAAAGAAAAGAAATATTTGTTCACAGACAGAGACAGGGAGGAGTTTTTGAAAACTGTGGAAGGTAAAAAGGCAATCGTTCAAAGGTTCAAAGGACTTGGAGAAATGAACGCAGAAGAACTTTGGGAGACTACAATGAATCCGGAAACAAGAAGACTAAAACAAATCACAGCTGAGGACGCGGAAGCCGCAGACGAGATTTTTGAAATGTTGATGGGAGAAGAGGTCGCCCCAAGAAAAAGATTTATAACCACCCACGCTAAACAGGCAAACTTAGATATTATGTGAGAAAAAGGCTACTACTTTTGGCCTAAAACTTTTATCTGCTCTTGTTGTAAGTCTCAGACAACAGGCTCCTCTTTTTATGGAATGTCCAATAAAGCGCGGATCGGCCACCTGAATAATATTGTCTCTAGTAATAACAATGCTGGTCAATAAACTATTTGCTAAAAATTTCCAATACTCTTTCGTTGTCAGTAAAGAGTAACCATAGAAATGATAAGACTTGTCCGTTTCCAAAATCCAACCACTGGGGTAATCATGCTTTTTGAGTCTTTCAATTACTATTTTCAAATTCCTTTTACTTTTGGGGATATCAAAATCCATCATAGGTAGATATCTATACATATTTTTGCCTATTCTAACTTTTGCTAGCAAGGCTACCTGATATTGCGACGGTAGTTTTTTGTCTAAATCTGTAAGTTTTTTTCCACTTATTAATTCAGGTGGTGTAACATGAATTTTCTTGAACCTCGGCTCGATAAGACGAAGAGGAACATATATATAAGGAATAAGAATTAAGTTTTCTATCTGGGGGTTTAAACGAATAATTTCTTTAACAACATCCACAGGCTCTTTTCCAATTAATCTGTGCGCTACTTTCCTTCTCATCTGGATCAATATACAAAACTTTACACAAAAAATAAAGGAACCCATTTAGAGCTCCCTAAAGCCTATCTCTAGACTTTTCAATACTAACATCCTACCACCCCCTTGCGGCAAGGTCAATATTTTTGGTAAACATAAACACATAGAAGAAACTAAAATAGACAAATTAAGAAATGAACTTGTGAAATTAAGGGAAGAGAGGGCCAAAGTAATTTTTGAAAAAGGTCTGGCCGCAGAAGAAAACAAAGACCTACGCGAAAACTTTGCCTACGACTACTGGTTTGAGAAAGAATGCCAGATGAAGGCAAGAATTATACAAGTTGTAGATATGATTGAAGAAATTTCCAGTAAATCAAAACCCAAGAAAATTGTGAAGCAAAAGAAACTCGAAAAAGTCAAAGGAGCCTACGAACCACACAAGTGGCTTTGACAAATTTACTCTGTACAAATAATCCAAACTATCTGATATTCTAATTACAATGCCAAAAATAGGAGTAACTGCCTCAAAGTATACAAACGATATAGACGCACTGGCTTGTGTTATAGCCTACACAGAACTATTAAACCTAGAAGGTAAGGATGCAACCGGTTATCTTACCGAAGAACCAAACAGTAGTATTACCGATGAGATAAAAACTTGGGGATACAAATATGAGGCAAAACCAAGCGATCCAGATATCTCTTATGTAATTGTGGACGCATCTTACCCAGACCAATTTCCTGATTTTGTTAAAACTGAAAAAATTGTTGAGATTTATGATCATCACAGCGGATTTGAAAAATACTGGAAAGAGCAGATAGGCGACAAGGCCAAAATAGAACTTATCGGTTCGTGCGCAACACTCATATGGGAGGAATATAAAAAACGGGGTTTTGCTGAAAAGGTATCTCAAACAAGCGCAAAACTGCTTTATGCAGCAATAGTTTCAAATACTCTTAACTTTAAGGCAAAAATCACATCCCCTCGGGACGTGGAAGCTTTCAAAGAGCTGTCTTTGGTTGTAGATCTTTCAAAAACTTGGATTGAAAAATATTTTCTTGACCAGGAAGACAGCGTTTATAAAAATCCAAGAGAAGCAATCATTAATGATATTAAAATAATTGAATTTCCAAACCTAAAAATGAAAGTCACAATAGGGCAGATGGAGCTTTGGGACGCCAGAAAGTTTGTGGCTGACTACAAACCCTTAATTAAAGAAGTTTTAAATGAGTTTGATCATAACCAATGGTTTTTTAATTCACCGTGTATATCTAAAGGCAGAAACTATATTTATTCGGAAAATGAAGAAGTCAAAAAAATACTGGAAAATTTATTGGACACAAAATTCAAAGATGATGTCGCCGAAACAAAAGATTTAATGCTTAGAAAAGAAATTGTTAAGGAACTACAAACCCTATAACCTTTAGTGTATAATACAGCCAAAACCAAATAAAAGAAGGAGAGAAAGATGATAAGCATAATACCTGAAAAAGTTGTTTCGGAACCTCTCAGAGATGAGGTGCATGTTTGTTCGGGACATTGGAACTGGTTCAAAATAAACCTTGGCGCGATTACACTTCTGTACTATTGGGGTCATGGCCAAGTGGCGAATATGGAGCTACTGTTAAACACCGAACCGGAGTCATACCTTGACGGCAACACACTCTTAATCTGGGTACCTTTGGTGATCCGGCCAACTTGGTACAATCTAGAAACTATGGAACCAGAAGACAGATACACAGTGCTAAAACGTACAAGCAACTTTGCTCCGCTAATACAAATAAGCTTTTCATCTCTTCCGGTACAGGCAAAACTCTGGCGCGTGTCCTACAGACTCACAAGAAAAGACGAGGACGTTAAGCTCACTTTGCCCAAAAGGTATTTAAGAGATGAAGAGATAGGGGGCTTTAAAAAAGTTTTCGAAACAGCACACACAAGGTGCATTTTAGGTTCCACAGATAAAATTCTTAAGCGTGTTCTAGACAGATGCTTCTAATCTCCAGCCCAGAAAACCCGATTGTTTTTCCGTCGGGTTTTTCTTTTTTTCCTTGGACAAAAACTATTTAAAAGCTCAGTAAAACCTGCTAAAATTACTAGGTTATGGCCGACGAAACACCAAAAACTACAAAGCAAGAACCAACCATTAATGATCCAAATATTATAAAAACCGATATTGGAAAGGAAATGCAGGGGGGTTATCTTGATTATGCAATGAGCGTTATAGTATCCCGAGCACTACCTGATGTAAGAGACGGTTTAAAACCAGTCCAAAGAAGAATTATCCACTCCAT
Organism: uncultured Candidatus Saccharibacteria bacterium; assembly: GCA_964559585.1. Lineage (GTDB taxonomy): Bacteria > Patescibacteriota > WWE3 > UBA101185 > UBA10185 > JAAZNV01. The sequence continues at coordinate 15,835 of CAZLHE010000005.1, read as the reverse complement.
GCAGGAGGCGGGGATGGGCGCTTCCGGAAAACTTCACAAATGCGCAACCGTAGTTGGAGGCGTCATGTCCAAGTATCATCCTCACGGAGACATTTCCATTTATGACGCGCTTGTCCGAATGGGGCAGGATTTCAGCTTAAGATACCCGCTTATAAAACCACAAGGTAATTTTGGAAGTATTGATGGGGATCCACCAGCCGCAATGAGATACACAGAGTGCAAGCTAGAAAAGATTTCCGAGGAACTTTATTCTGATATTGATAAGGAAACTGTTAATTTTTCAATAAATGACCTTCAAAATTTAGAGCCAAACTATCTTCCGTCTTTATTACCCAACCTTCTTTTAAATGGCGCAACAGGAATTGCCGTTGGTATGGCAACAAACATTCCTCCGCATCACCTCGGGGAAATAATTGACGGAATAAATATTCTTATTGATAAGGCAGATTCTATTGGAACACCTGGCAAAAAACCTGAAAAGAGTACCAAATCCTCCAAAAAAGCGTCATCGGAACCTTTGGAAGAGTCGGCTATAGCAAAAATTGACTTTTCATCAACCGCAAACGTCGAAGATTTAACAAAAGTTATTCAAGGACCTGATTTCCCAACCGGAGGAATAATTTACGATCAAAAAGAGATGATTCAAATGTATGCAACAGGACGCGGAAGAGTTGTAACAAGAGCAAAAATGGAAGTAGAGGAGTCAAAAGGCGGAAAAATAAAACTTATAGTCACGGAAATTCCCTACATGGTTAATAAGTCCACACTTATTTCAAAAATTGCGGATCTTGTAAGAGATAAGAGAGTAATCGGAATAGGAGATTTGAGAGATGAGTCCAATAAGGACGGGATAAGAATAGTGATTGAGTTAAAAAGAGATGCGGTTGTAAACAAGATAAAAAATCAGTTATTTAAATATACGCAACTTCAAAGCACATTTAATTCTAATTTTGTTGCCCTTTTAAACAACGAACCAAAACTTATGACTCTTAAAGTTATGCTTGAGGAATTTATCAAGCACAGACAACAAGTAGTAGTGAAACGAGCTATTTATTTACTCAAAAAAGCTGAGGAACGCGCGCACATACTAAGAGGTTTAAAAATCGCCCTTGATAATTTAGATGCCGTTATAAAGCTCATCAAATCAAGCAAAGATGCTGACGCCGCTAAAGTAGGGTTGATGGAGAAATTTGAACTGTCGGAAATTCAAGCTCAAGCAATTTTGGACATGCAGCTTAGACGCTTGGCCGCACTAGAAAGACAAAAGGTAGAAGATGAGCTTAAAGCAATACTATCAACGATAGAGGACTATCACGATTTTTTGACCTCACCTAAAAGAATTATCACCCTAGTTAAGAGTGAATTAAACGAAATACAAAAGAAGTACTCAGATGAGCGAAAAACCAAGGTAATAAAAGGGAAAGTAGGGGAGTTAAGTGACGAAGATCTAATTGTTGAGGAGCCTTGCATAGTTACAATATCTGAAAGCGGATATATTAAAAGACTCAAAGAAACCTCTTATAAGAAGCAGGGACGCGGCGGAAAGGGCGTAAGGGGGCAGGAATTAAGGGAAGAAGATAGAGTTGTAACAATTAGAATCTGCAACACCCATGATTGGTGCTTTTTCTTTACAAATACCGGTAAAGTATATAAATTGAGAATTTGGGAGATACCTGAAACAACTAGAAATGCCAAAGGGACGCCACTTATAAACTTTTTGAGTATGAGACAGGATGAAAAAGTTCAAGCTTTCTTAACAAAGACGAATGAAGAGCTAGAAAGCAAAAAGGGCTTTATTTTCTTCACCACAGAGCGCGGTGTAGTAAAAAAGACAGCCATGGAAGATTTTTCTAATATAAGAAGTGCTGGAATTATCGCCATAACGCTTGAAAAAGGCGATAATTTAATATTTGTAGACTCAACATCGGGTGAAGACAATATACTTCTCACCACATCAATGGGCCAATCTATTAGATTTAGGGAAAAGGACGTCAGATCTATGGGAAGATCTGCAAAGGGAGTGACCGGAATTAAGCTTTCTAAACAAAAGGATAAGGTGGTGGGTACGGTATTAATCCCCAAGAAGGATAAAAATATTGAACTATTAGTCGTTTCTGACCTTGGTTACGGTAAAAAAACATCAACAGATGAGTACAAAACTCAAAAAAGGGCGGGTTCTGGAATACTCACATACAAGGTCAAAGATAAAACCGGGTCACTTATATCTGCAATGTCGGTTTCAAAACACGAGGAAGATTGCGATTTGCTCATAGCTACAACATCCGGAAAGATTATAAGACTGTCCGTCAAACAAATACCCACACTAGGCAGAGCAACTCAGGGAGTAAGGCTAATAAAGCTTAATGAAAGGGATAAAGTAGCATCCGTTGCCATTATGGAAGAAGCAGAAGAAGTCAAAGAAGGGTAATTTTTTAATCCTTAGCGTAAAATATACCTACCAATGCATTTCCAAGAAATTACTCAATATGAGAGAAAACTTTACAACGACGGCATAAAATACATCGCCGGAATCGATGAGGTGGGTAGAGGACCGCTCGCCGGACCTTTTGTTGTTTCCGCTGTAATCCTTGATTTAGATAAAATCTTTAGTAGGGAGCTCGAGCTTATGATTAACGACGCGCAACCAAAGAAAAACACACCAGAGAGACTTTTATACACAAAAATAAATGATTCCAAGTTAGTATCACCCAAGAACCGTGAAATATTATCTGAATTCATACGAAAAGAGGCTATTTCCTACTCAATAGAGCTATTACCTCCAGAAAAGGTAGACGAAATCGGAGTATCTGAAGCAACTCAAATTTGTTTTTTTAATGCGATAAAAAATCTAAAAACTCTTCCGGAAATTATTCTTACAGACACCTTCGAAGTTAAAAAACTTATAAAAGATTGTCAGATAAACATCACAAAAGGGGATACAAAAAGCATATCTATAGCTGCAGCATCTATAGTGGCCAAGGTTTATCGTGACAGCATAATGATACAAATGCACAAAACATACCCAATGTATGGCTTTGACCGCCACAAAGGGTACGGGACGAAATACCATATTGACGCTTTGTGTAAATATGGGCCGTGTGAGATACACAGAAAAAGCTTCAATCCAGTTAAAAAATGGTTAACAAATCCTTATAAAAATAGGAAAGGAAATTATTTCAAGCTAGATACAGAACCAGTGGATCCGACCTGTATATCCTTGTGAAACCTCTTGTGAACATCTCTAAGCTGTTTGTTGGTCACATGAGTATAGATTTGGGTAGTAGAGACGTTTGAATGCCCTAAAAGCTCCTGCACACTTCTTAAATCGGCTCCGTTTGATAAAAGATCAGTAGCGTAGGTATGTCTTAGGGTATGCGGAGTTGCGTCAACTGAAATTCCTGCTCTAGTTACATATTTTTTAACTAATCTTTGAACACTTCTGGGCGTGAGTCTTAAGGACTCGCCGTCAAAATCATTTTCCTCCATTTTTTTACCTGAGTATCTGATAAAAAGGGGTGTAAAGGGATCTGCACGAGTTCCCAGGTATCTTCTTAGCCATTTTATTGCCTCTGGGGAAAGATAAACAACCCGAGCTTTTCTTCCTTTTCCAATAACAGTAAATTCCCCACTGTTTAGGTTTATTGCATCTCGATTTAACGCAACAAGCTCGGAAACCCGAAGTCCGGTGCTAAAAAGGGTATCCAGTATCGCTCGGTCGCGAACTCCTGATTTCCTGTCCAAATTTTGCATTTCAAAAAGCTTTTTCATCTGATCGGAGTTCAAAACTTTAGGAACCCTATCATCAACCTTCCCAAGAACAATCTGCTCTGGGGACATGATTTCCACACCTTCTTCAACGACAAGATATTTAAGAAGAGCTCTTAAAGCTACAAGAAAAGTCTTTTGGGTGGATCTTTTGAACTCCAAGTTGGATTTGGTACTAATTCTGCGATTAAGATTCAATCTGTATTTTTTAACTAATTCATCATCAATGTCTTTGAGAGTAAATGTATTCTTTTTCAGATATTGCTTGGACCAAGTAGAGAAGTCTTTAAGGTAAAAATGATACATTCTAATGGTATTTTGTGAGAGGTTTCTCTCTATTTCACAGTACTCTAAATATTTAGAAACGGTATCGGCAAAAGATGAAGACAAATTAAGTTTTGGCATACTCTAATTATACGACATCTTTTGTATAGAAAAAAGAAAACCAGGTCGGAAAAATATTCTCACAACCTGGTTTTAGGTATTGCTTTATTACTTAGCGTTATCAATCTTCGTCGGATTCTTCACGCGGAGGATAATCCAGAAACACCTTTTTAGGGAACAGGAAGAAAAATATAAGAATCATCTTCGTCTCCTTTTTGTAGACTTTAGGGGAACTACACTCTGAAAGACTCGAAATTTGCAAATTCATACGTTTCTTACATCGACTAGTAATACCAAGACGATTCCAGAATCGTCTCAAGACAAACCTCTTCTAAAAATCGATTGTAGAGCGTCGCACCTGTTTTATATTGTAATGACAACACAAACTCGTACATTATTTTCCTGTCAGCACACAAAAAGACATGTTTGGAAGGGTTGGGTAGTGGCAAAACCGAACCAGGCATTAAAAGTTTGAGATTACGTACGAAAAGTATGAGGTTTTGAAAAGGGAAATGGAAAATAAAATAGGGAACTGGTTCAAGAAATGCTTACATATAAGAATTTGATGGGGGATTAATTAATTTTTATTCGCGCACAAAATTTTTATACCTAAACTTGAAGTAGGGGCAGTAACACCTCGATATACGAGACGACGCTATTTGTATGTTTAACGACATTGTAGAAGGGCTCAGGTTACAGAGACGATGAATACTAAAATGTGACACTTATGAACGTTGGGGGAGAAATAAACGCAAAGAAATTAAAATTTATATTTTACTTTCATTTAATTAAATAATTAATTAATAATAAAAAATATTTTCCGGAGTTTATGATTCTACTTCTATTAATTTGCGTTTATATTTGCTTTCCCGCACAGGAACTTATCCACACCCCCTACCCCGGAGACGTATGACAATCCTACAGAAGCTAGATATGACAAACGTACAAAAATTACGACGATAGGCATGTATGACAAACGTACATTAAAATATTTTACCTACCTACCCATCACCCTATAGTTAACTAAAGGTTAGCACTATATCTTATAGTTTGATAGACGAACCGAAGAAAACCCAACTCACTCCCCTGTTTCACTGCCCTCTCTTCCTTTAGATAAAGTGAAAATTGTTTTTACTTTTCGCTAATTAATGGAAGTTATTCCTGGGGTTAAATCGTGAATAATAAAATTATTCCTAGAAATACAAGAACTATTATTAGGTATCCCAAAACCATCTTTCGGGAAATCTCATTTTTGAGGTATCCGGAGATATAAGACAAAAGAAATAGCAAAACTGAAGACACGAACAAAGATTTTAGGAAAGCTTTGGTAGCAAAAAAACTTATGGCAAAAGAGACGGTGTAAATAATGAAGGTCACGAACAGACTCAAATAGTACATCTCCCCTACTCCCGTATTTTTCGCATCTGAGTCAAATTGATAAATCCAGAGTTGATAATAAGTAAATGCAAAAGAAAGTAACGCGACCAAAGAGCTTTGCGCAAAAGTAGAAATATTGATTTTAAAAATTCCTGCAAAAAGTGGAATGGCAACCACCACCTGAAGTATCTGACTCCAAGTAACCGCAACCCTGTAAAGAGGGATTACCTCTGCCCTATCATGAACAACTAAAAATATATTGTCTACAAGAAGAACAAGATAATACAAAAAACCAAAGAGAGATATAACAAAGATCTTGAAAGGCAGCCCCAAATTAGGAAAGTAGTTAAGGGAAAGCAGCGCTCCGGTCAAAACACTTAACGGCATTAAAATGCTCACCAGAAAGTTCTTTCTATTTATTGCCGGGTAGTTTGAAATCCAGTCCCCAGAGACCGCCAAAACTATTAGAATCAGGGAAATCTGCCAAAAATTCAGTCTAACTTGTTTTTGAGAAACAACATAAATAAACAAAATTGCAAGCGCGGACAAGATCAAATACCTGCTCTTTTTTTCTACTTCAATTTTTTTAACCCAATTAAATAGTTTCATTCTTTCTTTCAGGTTTCTTTTCGCCCGTAATGTATTTTCTAATATAGCAAAGTGCCATGGCAACTGCATCATTAGCATCGTCAGATTTTATAACTTGTTTAAGACCCAATATTTTCATAACCGACTTTTGCATTTCTTTTTTATCAGCTCTTCCATAACCGGTAAGCTGAAGCTTCGCTTCTAAAGCGGTGTGGTTATGAATCTTAACCTTGTGATTGGCTGCGGCAAGCATACATATACCGCGCGCCTGACCTACAGCTATGGCAGTTTTTGCGTTAGTATTAAAAAACAGTTGCTCAATCACAATCACGTCCGGAGAGTACTCCTTAATAAGTGCGTTTAGTTTATTGTATAAAAGTTTGAGACGGTTTTCCGGTTCTAAATTTGGATGAGTAACCAGCACATCGGAATTAATAAGTTTAACCTTCTTGCCTTTTCCCACTTCAACAAGACCAAGGCCCATTCTTGCTGTACCGGGATCAATTCCAAGTATTATCATTGTTCTGGAAGCTCAAAATTTACAAACACGTCTTGAACATCGTCGTGGTCATCTAAATCCTCAAGAAGCGATTCAAGCTTCGCCGCAACGGCTAGATCATCAATTTGGGAAGTAAATAGGGGATTTTCTGGGTCTGGTTGAAAAATATAAGCTGTACTCCCCTGCCCTCCCAATGAGCCATTATGTTTACTAAAAATATTTCTGATTTCAGAAACAGTTCTATTTACATTATCTGTTAATCCTCTGATGTAAAAAGCCTCACCGTTTGGTCCAAAACCCTCGTAAGTCACCTCCAAAAACTCATTGGCTCCTCCATCCCCAGACCCTTTGGCAATTGCTCTTTCGATATTTTCTTTAGGCATTCTTGCTTCTTTTGCTTTTTCGACAATCACTCGAAGTTTTGGATTTGAGTCGGGATCACTACCACCGTCTCTTGCCGCCACGCTCAAAAGCTTACTCATCTTTGAGAAAATCTTGCTTTTTTTAGCATCTGTAACTTCCTTTTTTCTTTTTATATTCGCCCACTTAGAATGTCCTGACATGATGACTATATTAGCACTTTTAAACCTGCATTTGAACTTATTTAGGTATTTTGGTAGTCTATGTACGTTAAAAAACAAAGGAGAGCGGTCATGATGACTAACACCAGAAAGCTTCTTGAAGTTGACAAAAAGCTTGAAGGGCTTAGGAGAAAAACCAGAGAGCTAGAAAAGGAGAAAGAAAAACTTAAAGATGCTGTCACAAGGGACGCGTGGAATAAAATAAACTGCCTAAGACGCAAAAGGGGCTTGAGTTTAGAAGGTCTGGCACAGGAGGTCTCTATGCCAAAGGAAACTTTGGTGGAACTTTTAAGTGGGGAGACCCCGCCTAATAAGGCGACCCGTGAGTCAATCGCAAGATCACTGGGCGTACCACGTACTGAGCTTTGGGCATTTTAGACATAACTGCCCTAGATTTTGAAGATTAAAATGACCAGGTTTAGAAAACTAAACTTGGTCATTTGCTCCTTATTGACAAACCCTCAGATTTTTATATGCTATCACTTATGCGTCTAAGCCTAGCAGTACTAACCAAACAGGCTATCGAAGCCGCGCTAAAGCAGGACTGGAAGCTTGCCATCCAATTAAACTCAGAAATTCTTAGCGAACATCCAAATAATATAGACGCCCAGATAAGGTTAGGACACTCTTATATACAATTGAGAGATTTCCCAAAAGCCAAAAAACTATTTAAAGAAGTTTTGAGTGAGGATCCTATAAACACTATTGCCCTAAGAAACCTTGAACTTGCCAAAAATGGAAAAACCGAATGCGTGGCTAATACTCTAAAAACCAAATCACTGCTGAAAGAGCCCGGGACTACACAAGATGTAAAAATCACAATTAAAGCACAGGGGATTGACGCCTCCGACTTTATGTCCGGAGAGGAATTATTGATAAAAGCCAAGAAAAAAGTTGTTGAGTTGTTTAAATGCAAAAAGGGAAAAAACACAATGGTAGGAACAATTGAGGATTTGTACACAGTTCAAAAGGTTAAGAGTCTTGTTGATAAGAAGGAACGGATCCAAGCTGTGTTTGCACATGGTAAAGATAATGAGATTTGGATACTTCTTAAGGCATCCTCTCCTGTTTTTAAGCCCGACAAAATAGATATAAGACCATACCTTAAAAAAGGAACGATAGATGAACCCGAAATAGACTCCGAATCTGAAACTGAGGAAGATATTGATTAAAGTTTTACCTCAGATCGTCTTTTTCCAGGATATTATCAACAAATTCTTTACTGGGTTTTTCCTTTACCTCTTCGCTTTTTTTAGTTTTCTCCAGCTTTTTCAGGGGGGCTTTAGCTCTTGGTTTATCTGAAACCTTTCTCCCTAGCGGCTTTAATAATACTTTCTTAACAGGTGTTTCAACTTTTTTCTCCCCGACGCTTGATTTAACCACCAAGTCTAAGGCAGCATATGGAACATTCGAATTGTTTGCAGGGATATAAGCGTAAGCCTTGTCATTTAATTCGGCTTTGTTATATTCGGCCGCAACATCGGCGATTCTATATGTTCCTTCATTGGCAAGAAGATACCACCTTCCCTCCTTTTTACTCAATACCCCCTCCACCTTTTTTCTTTCAGCCTTAGTTATTTGTTTAAAAACCTGCTTTTCAGATTCAACAAAAACTTTTAGTCTATCTCCGTAGACTAATCGCGACTTGGCAGCGTAGTTTCCCGGTACTTCCGTTTTTCTTCCGTCATCCGACACTAAATACTGACCATCAAAGTAACCCTCAACTCCTGGAATGTTTTGGTAGTAAGACTTTTTGTCCTCCTGCTCCATACTTTCAACTACGTTTTGAACTTTTTCCAGCTGACTAAATGCTGATCTGATAAGCATTTTTATGTTGTCGTACTTTTTTTGGAACGGCGGGTGCAGTACTGACTCTTCTTTCTCAATTTTTTCATTTTTTCTCTCTTCTACCATTTATTTTTCCTCCTGTGAATTTTTTACACTGCCCTCTTACGGGATTTGGTCGGGGTTTGAATACTGCTGCGCAATTGCAAGCCCCTTATCAAATTTCGTGGTAACCCATTTATTAACTTTATCTTCAACGTACTCTCTCGGAACTCCATATTTTTCTCTACTTAACTGAAGGACTTTTTCTCTGTTAGCTGTTTTTGGAACCATAAAATCATCATCCCAAGGAAGAATTATTTTTGCTGAGAATGGATGGGATGTCATCCCGTCAATCATAAGTTTTGTGTAAACCTGAAATCTTTCAAGTGAAATGATATCTTCTTCATCAAAATATGGGGCAAACTCTTTCGCAAGCTCTATGGCATCAGGGGCACCTAAAGCAAATGTCATTATAGTACCAACATTTCCAAAGACTGCCTTCAAAAGTTCCTCCGGAAGCTGCCCTGTAAATTGGTGGGTTAAGTGAAGCCCTATTTTATACTTTCTGGACTCTGACAAGATCTCCTCAAAACTTCCTGTTGCAAAGTTTTGAAACTCATCCACATAAAGATAGAATGGGATTCTTTGTTCATAGGGAATCTTTACCCTCTGCAAAGCGTAGAACTGAATTCTAGACACTAATAGTGCTCCGAGCAGGTTTGCATTGTCGGCTCCTATTTTTCCTTTGGCAAGGTTCATTAATATTATCTTTCCTGAGTTCATGGCACCCCAAAAATCCAGTGTAGATTTCCTTTGACCCAAAATATTTCTCATGGTCGTTGAGGCAAGAAACCTGTTAACTTTGTTCTGGATAGGTGAGATTGCTTCGGTAACAAGCTTTTGGTTTCCCTTCATTAATCTAAACTCCTCTTCCCAGAATCTTGTAACAACGGGGTCTTTTACATTGTGGAGAATATACTTTCTATAATTGTCATCCTCAAGCAATCGGGTAATACCAAGCATTGTGGTTCCAGGAACCTCAAGAAGAGTCAGAATTGCGTAATTCAAAAGGTATTCAAGTCTGGGTCCCCATGAAAAATCGAAGTGCTGTTTTATTGCAGAAACCAACCCCGATGCCATAATATTTTTTTGGGACGGGTCGTCTATCTCCAAAAGATTAAGACCGATGGGTCTTTCTGTATCCGAAGGGTCAAAGTAAATTACATCCTGGATTCTACTATCCGGTATTCTTTCCAAGACCCTTTCTATTGTCTCACCGTGAGGATCAAAAACAGCCAGGCCTGCTCCGTTTGCGATATCCTGAGAAATCATATTTACAAACAAAGAAGACTTCCCGGTACCCGATTTTCCTATTACGTATAGGTGTCTTAGCCTGTCTTCATCGTTTTTAATTCCAAATCTTACAGTTTCGTTTCTATAGAGTGTTTCTCCCAGATAAACGCAGTTCTCGGTAGGAAGATTTGCCGGAGGTTCGGATTTTCTTGAGTACACCCAAGAAATATTCGGGGTATCAATATGTGAAAGTGGGAAATGGAAGAAAGTGGCTAATTCCTCTGTATTTAGAATAAAACTTTTATTGTGGGCGAAAGATCTGGAAATATAGTCATTCAAAGACCTTTCTTTATTTACATCCACTTCTTGCGAGAAGCTATTTAAACTTGCTGTAGAAAACTGCTCCAGTGCAGCCGTGATTGACCTCAAGTTAGTGGCTACCCTATTCTCTTCGGGGGCTGCCACTACTATTCTAATGACAGTTTCAAAACCCATCCTGGTAAGTTTGTTTTCTATCGCACGCAGCTCCGTCTCCTTAGCAGCACCAAGCCTTGGCGCTAAAGCTGGTTTGGGAATATCTTTTGAAGCTTCTTTATAAGTGAAAAGTCCAGTGGCAACTCCGGAGAGTATTTCAAAAGACTCTTTCTTTAAGATTTCTCCTACACTCCCAAAAATTGATCTTTTCTTATTTGGGTCAATACCCTCCCTAATCTTGTTTACAAAATTAAATCCTTCTTGCTGCCAAACATCCGGTATAGGTCTGATCATTACCTGAAGCCAAATCTCTTCCCCTTTATATATAGAAGATATTGCAGAAGTTACTGAAGAAATAGGGTCCACCTCCAAATCTCTGAAACTTCTAATGGGATAATAATTTGGTTTTGTGAAAGAAAGAGAAGCCACTTTGTAATCCGTGTGCTGTGGATTTAAAGATCTTGTGTAGTCAGTAACTGCATTTATATGAGCGGATGGGTATTGAGCATATATCTGACTTTCTACAAATTTCTGAATATTTGAGGGGACGGCAACATAAAATCTGATGCCCCTATCTCCGGATGAAACCATCTCAAACGAGACATTTTCCTGAAGATCTGGGTCACTTTTTAAAAGCCCATGAAGTGCAGAAAACATATTTTCAGCACTTAAAGAGGAAGCCTGAATATCTTTAGAGGGTTCTTCGTTTTTACTTAATTGCACTTCTATCACCTCTATACTATCAGCTTTGGAGTTTGCCTTTTTATTCTGACTTCTAAAACGAAAAACAACACCTATGATTATTAAGGCTGATGATACTATTAATGTAATAATTTGAGCCAGATTCATTCTTTCCTTCTCCCTTTCGCTTTTTAAAGCAAATAATGTACTTTGTTTATTCCTTCCGAAAACCCGATTCACCTTCTACCTAAAGGTAAAAGGATAAAATTACCCCCGCCCTAAATTTGGGACGGGGGATAGAAAGGAGAGAGTACTATGTGAATACTAATACAAATCTCCGGAAGTGTCAAATCCAAAGATCACCGTTACATCTGACCTATCTATCTCGTTTTCATTAAAACTACGGGCTTCTTCCTTTTGAATTATGGTTAGAATCTTAAAAACCCGGGATAAAAAGGCTACCGTTTTGGAGTTTGGATCCTGCGCGACTATGATACTTTTCTCATACAACTTCTCGGAGTTACTAACCGCCACTACCCTACCCCCAATGTTTTTGACTACCCTTGAGCCAAAGGTAGCCAGTCCGCTAAAGTTTGTGCCATTTAAAATCGCAACATTTTTCTTTTCCTGCGCAACATAAGATTCATAAGTCTCATCCTTTATATCTTCATCAAAAGCAGATGTGTCATTGAAGTTTCTAGGTGTATTTGTGCTATCTATTATTCTGTCCTGAGGAAGTGAGTTTATGAATGAAAGGAGGTTATTAAATTCCCTAAGACTTAGATTTGTTTGAAGTGTGTTTTGAAAATTGGATACGCTTTTGAGGTTAAAGATATTTATACTTCCCCCCTCTTTCCACAGCTTATCAAAAAAGGCTTCCTGTGAAGAGTCGGCCAACAAAAATCTATCTACTTTAAAACCAAAAAGCTTAAATATAGACCTATTGATTAAATCTGTTCCTGACACCAAAGCATTCTCTGAATTCATGGCCCCAAGCGCAAACATTTTAGAAAACTCCTCGTTTCCAAACCTTCCCGGAATTTCAAATTTTATATGAGTTGGAACGTTATAGATACTAACCTTTTGGTTTTGTTTATCAAATATCAGGAAGAATATTTTCTTAACCACCACAGGATTCGCCGAAATATTTTCAGTTACAATGTAAGAAACGGTAGGAATATTATCGTCAGATATTGAGTAGCTTGTCGCTGACAGAGCGGACGCAAAGTTTTGGTTTAGATAATTGTGAAAACTATAAGAAAAAAGAAATACTAGTGACACTGTAAAAAATAAGCCGGTTACTAAGACACGGGCTATTTTTTTCTTTTGGGAACGGTTAACAATAGATCTAATTTTTTTACGAGCAGGTTTCCTTTTCATGATATTAACTAATATATCATATTATAAGAGAAACTCTTTTGGCAAGGGGGCTTCAAATCTCTGAAATTCGTGTGTTTTCGGGTGAGTAAAACCTAAAAATCTAGCGTGTAGCATTAGCCTCTTAAAGAGGTTTTCGTCCACTTTGAGTAAATTGTTTGAACAATAAATAGGGTCCCCCGCTATCGGGTGTCCTATTGCAGCCAAATGTATTCTTATTTGATGTGTTCTTCCAGTTTTGGGCAAAACTTTCACTAAAGTGTATGCTATTTTGTTTGCCTCAAGTTCAATTTCTACCTCCTTTATTTTTTCTACCTTTGTGAAAGCTGGTTTTCCGTCTGAAACAACAGCTATTTTTAAGGGGGTGTTAGGGTTTCTCCCCAGTGGAGCATCAATCTCTATAATCTCGTCCTCTACCCTATTGTGCACAACAGCAATATATTCTTTTAGAGTATTCCTATCCTTAAATTCTTTTTGTAAAAACTGAAAGGCTTCGGGGGTTTTTGCTGCAACCAAAACCCCGGACGTATCCTTATCTAATCTATGAACAATTCCCGATCTATTTACATACTCCTCGTCCAGATTAACACCACTCTCCAACGACTTCAGAAAGTAATCTTCCTCCAAAATGTCCTGCAAAGTCCTGCCAGAATTAGTATTAGATCGGTTTACAACAAGCCCAGAAGGTTTGTTTATAACCAGTATGATTCCGTCTTCATAGATTTTCTCTATTTCTTTTTGCATAGAATATAAACAGACATGAGTATACCAGCATCTATTATCAAATCGGCAATATTGAAACGAAAAAGATTGAAAAAGTTAAAGTAATCCTTAACACAACCGGTTGCTAATCTTTCAACACCGTTCAGAAGTCCCCCAGCTACAAGAAGAAACATAGCAACAATCCCAAGTCTACGTTTTAAAAGATAGGGAAACAAAAAATACAAGGAAGCGGCAAGGGTAAACACCCCGAGAAAGAGAAACTGCTCCAAAGTTAAAAATTTCAAAAATGGATAACTACAATTCAAAACAAAATCAAAACCGAATTTAGGTAAAAGGGACATTATTCTTCTTTAGCTTCCTCTATTTGTGAGATGTCGGTGGCACAGCTTATGCAGGTCGTGGCCTGCGGATACGCAGTCAATCTTGCTCTGTCAATTGATTTTCCGCATACTTCACATATTCCATACTTACCAAGTTTTATTGCAGTCAAGGCTTTCTTCACCTGTATTCTAATTTTTTTAAGAATTCCCATTCTTGCATCAGTAATGGTCTTCCCCGTATCTTCTGTAACCTCATCCATAACTTCCGCGTTGTCAGTATCTCTTCCCTGCTGCAAGTAAGGGTCCTCTCTAACAAGCTGCTGCTGAGTTTTCTCCAAAGATCTTTCCTTTTTTATTAGTTTTTGCTTAAGTCCCGCAACGAAATTATCCGGAATAAGAGTTCTTGCCATAGTTTTTTTACCTCTCAAATACAAATTGAATACACTCATTGTAACCAGAATCAGGTAAAAGAGTAAATACCCATCTTTTCTGAATAAAACAGACCCAACAACAGCTAAAAAGGTAAGTAAAATAGAAAAAATCAGTCCGGACATCAAACGATAACCCCTATATCTAAACACAAAAAGGTATAAGGTAAGGAGCAAAATAAAAAGAATTAAATACTCTTTTTGACTATATATCAAAAATTTCCCAGCCGACAAAAACATCAAAATAATACTAAAACCCAAGGAGTAAATATCTAATATTCTAAAGGCAGACCATTTCCATTTTCTAGTGTAGAAAAAAATAGGAACAACGGACAAGACAAGAACAATAAAACCAAAAAGAAGTTCTCTGTCCAAGCGAAGAAGTGGGTTTGAGGGCTTAAAAATTACGTACCAACCGATTAATTTTGAGAGTAAATAAAAAGTAACCCCAGACAGAAGGGCCGAGGTAAAAATAAGGTCAAAGAATTTTAGTGTATTAAAACCATCTTTTTTTGATTCATACCAAAGAACAAAACACCAACAAACCAAACCAAGAATGGCTATAACCAACATAGTGTTTACGGGTTTAGATCCGAAATTTATATTTTCAGCAAGCATATTTTAGGCTTTTGACACATACTCACCAGTTCTTGTGTCTACCTTTATTCTATCCCCTATTTTAGCAAACATGGGAACTTTTATTTTTATTCCGTTATCAAGCTCTGCTTCTTTATAAACATTTGAAACTGTGTTTCCTTTAAATCCCGGTTCGGTGTATTTTATTTCAAATACCATACTAACTGGAAGATCAACACTTATGGGTTTTTCTTCAAAGTATTTAACAACAACCTTCTCGCCCTCTTTTAAGAATTTAGCACCATCTCCAAGAACATCTTCCGAAATTCCAAATTGTTCATAAGTTTTAGGATCCATGAAAATGTAATCTCTGTCTTTGTATAAGTACTGGGCATTTTTGTTCTCAACCATCGCATCCTCTACCCTCACTGAAGACTGATAAGACTTGTCTAAAACCTGCCCGGTAATTATATTTTTGGCTGTGACACGAACGTGTGCACTGCCACGACTTACCTTTATATGCTGGTATTTAACAACTGTAAAAGGTTGCCCGTTTTCTTGAAATATTGTTCCGTTTTTTAAATCTGTCACTTGCATACTCTCGATATTTTAGCATGATTAAACAATAAAAAAGAGCCGGGAGATGGGAGTTTCCCGGCCTTATAAGTTACAGGTCTACGCCTACACGTAAAATTCCTCAAAGAGCGTGTTTGAAGGCATGTAAAATCTTTTGACACCAGCCACTTGATACCCTCTGCTGATTATGAACTGCTTAAGTTTTTGGACATCATTCTTGGTTGAACAACCAAACACATCAACCAAAAACTTTTTACCATCAACAGAAGTCTGCCCGCCCGAATATGTTCCCAGATATGAGGATTCCAACGCTTTTCTTGACTCTTGATCAAGTGCTGTTATTAGATCCAAATCATCCTCTGGTGA
>CAZLHE010000004.1:9312-34777 GCA_964559585.1 uncultured Candidatus Saccharibacteria bacterium | reverse complement strand
TTTAGATATTTTTCTTTAAGTCTTTCCATATTTATTTCTTAGTAATTTTCTTGTCTAAAATCTCCTCACTGGTTTTTGAAATCCTAAATTTCTTCCCATCAATCTTTTTGTAGCCTACTCTTTCTGATTTCTTTTCTTTTTCGTTGTAGTACATAACTGTCGAAACATAAATAGGTTTTTCTATGCTTACGATGCCACCTTCCTTAGTAACAGTTCCGGGCTTAATATGCTTTTTTACCAGATTTACACCCTCTACCACTACTTTATCTTTAGAAGGTATAACTTTAAGAACCGTGGCTATCTTTCCTCTGTCTTTTCCTGATAATACTTTTACTTTGTCGCCTTTTTTTATCTTCATATTTATAAAACTTCCTTTGCCAAAGACACTATCTTTGAATATCCTCTGTCTCTTATCTCTCTGGCAACGGGTCCAAAAACTCGAGATCCGACCATATTTAAGTCCTTATCAACAATAACTCCCGCGTTATCATCAAATCTAATGTAACTTCCGTCTTTTCTTCTAGCCTCTTTTTTGGTCCTAACAACTATTGCTTTAACAACTGTTTTATCCTTAACCACTCCGGTTGATGAAGCGCCTCTAATAACACAGGTGACAAAATCTCCAAGTCTGGCTGCTCTTTTATTTGACCCGGGAACACCGATTATCTTCATCTTTACCGCTCCTGAATTATCGGCTGCCTTAATGTATGAACCAAAAGGTAACATTTTTACTTACCTTTCTCCTTTGAATCTAATACTTCAACGACTTTCCAGGTAACATCCTTGCTGAAAGGCTTGCATTCCTGAATTAAAACGTTGTTTCCAAGCACTGCTTCCATCTCATTTCTTGCTTTAAATCTTCGGGTATTTTTAACAATCTTGTCGTAGATAGGATGTCTTCTTGGCAATTCCACTGCCACAACAACACTTTTTTGCATCTTAGCCGATACTATTTTTCCTTTAAATTTTTTAGAGCTCATCTTTTATTTTCCTTTAACTTCCTTTAATTTTTCGCTAATTAACATTTCCATTCTTGCAATATCTTTTTTAAAATCTCTTATTTTGCTAGTATTTTTTTCTTTCTTCTGCATAATACCTGACACAACCTTTTGAGCATCTGTTTTTAACTTCTCCAGTCCTTTTTTCAAATCCTCTACTGTCTTTTTTCTTGATTCTGCTATGTCTATCATATTATTCCCTAGATAAAAATTTGGTTTTCAAAGGAAGCTTCGCAGATGCTTTATAAAAAGCTCTTTTGGCTACCTCCTGCGTTACCCCGGCAAGTTCAAATACAATCTTTCCGGGTTTGGCAACTGCTGCGTAGTGATCGGTTGGGGCTTTTCCGCTTCCCATCCTTGTTTCATTTGCTTTTTTGGCGATCGGTTTATCCGGAAATACTCTAATCCAAAGCTTCCCACCTCTTTTTGTCTCGTGCATAATAGCCTTTCTTGCAGATTCAAGCTGCCTTGAAGACAAAAGACCCCTATCAGCAATTTTTAGTGCATAATCTCCAAAGGCAATCTCAGAACCGCGAACTGCGATTCCTCTATTACTCCCCCTTTGCTGTCTTCTGAATTTTACTTTTCTTGGCATCATCAACATACAATCACCTTATTTAACTTCAATCTCTCCTTTGTAAATCCAAACTTTTACGCCAATTGTTCCAAAAAGCATCTGACAATCAAGCTGCGCATAATCAATATCGGCTCTTAAAGTCTGGGCCGGAACTGAGCCTTCTTTGAATGTCTCTCTCCTTGAAATCGTATTGCTTCCGCTTAAAACTCCCCCTAACCTTATCTTTATTCCTTTAGCACCCTTTTCCATCGCGGAGCGAAGTGCAAAGTTTACAACTCTCCTGTAAGGAACCCTTCTTTTTAACTGTCTTGAGATGTAGTCGGCAACAAGCTGGGCTTCTATCTCAGGGGTTTTTACTCCCTCAGCCGTAACTTTTACTTTCCCTTTTGTTATCTTTTTAATTTCTTTTTCAATTTCCTCAACTCCGGTTCCGCCTCTTCCGATAACAACTCCCGGTTTTGATACCTTGATCAAAATGCTGATCTCATTTTCCGTTCTTTCAATGTCAATACTCTTAACACCGGCAAGAGAAAGCTTATCTTTCAACATCTCTCTTATTTCCCTGTCCTCAAGGGCAAGAGTTCCATAATCTTTTTTTGATGTGAACCATCTGGATGACCAGTTTTTGGATATTCCAAGTCTGAACCCCAACGGATGTATTTTCTGACCCATTATTTACCCTCCGACAAATTTACATAAATGTGACTCGTTCTTTTCAAAATAGGATCGGCTCTTCCTTTTGCTCCCGGAGTCATTCTTTTTGCCATTGTTCCGGCGCCAACCCATAATTCCTTAATAACTAATTTATTTTTATCCATTTTATTGTTATTGACGGCATTAGCCTCTGCTGATTTTAATACTTTCAAAAGTATCTTCGCGGGTTTTGATGTATCAAAAGCCAGTATTACTTTTGCTTTTTCAACACTTTTTCCTCTTATTAAATCCATAACAGGAACTACCTTTTTGGGTGATACTCTTGCTCCCATATGCTTTGCTGAGACTGTTCCTTCTTTCATATTATGCAGCCTCTTTCTTTGAAGAATGCGCCCTAAACGTTCTTGTAGGCGAAAATTCTCCAAGCTTGTGCCCGACCATACTTTCAGTTACAAAAACCAGCAAGTGTTTTCTACCGTTGTAAACTTCAAATGTAAATCCGACCATCTCGGGGACTATTGTTGATCTTCTGGACCATGTCTTAATAGAAGTTTTCTCGCCACTTGCTAAGGCTTTTTTAACTTTTTCTATTAACTTTTCTTCGGTATAAATTCCTTTTTTTAGCGATCTTGACATATTTATCCTTTTTTAACTTTTCTTTTTAGATTTCCTTCTGCTAACAATTGTATAATCAGTTCTCCTTCTCTTTCTAGTTTTTACTCCTCTTGTTTTCTTCCCCCAGGGAGTCATTGGGGATGCCATACCAATTCCTGATTTTCCATATTTCCCGGCGTGGGGGTGATCTCTGTGCGGATCTGCCATTGCAACTCCCCTAACATTGGGTCTTACACCTAAATGTCTGTTTCTTCCTGCTTTTCCGAGTTGGATATTCCTCTTGTCAATGTTTCCTAAAACCCCAATTGTCGCGAAACACCCTCCCATAATCCTCTTAACCTCTCCGCTTGGAAGCTTCACATTAACATAATTGCCTTCTTTTGCAATAATTTGAGCCTGGTTTCCGGCCCCTCTGACAAGAATTCCCCCTGCTTTGGGATTTATTTCAATGTTATGGATAGAAACTCCAAGAGGAATCTTTGCCAGCGGAAGAGAGTTCCCCACTGATATTTCAACGTCCTCTCCTGATATTACTTTCATTCCCGCCTTCAAACCTTCTGGTGCCGGAATGTATCTTTTTTCTCCATCTGCATAAGCCAAAAGCGCAATGTTTACCCCCCTATTCGGATCATCTTGTATATTTACAACGTTTGCTGGTATGTTATGTTTGTCTCTTTTAAAATCAATTATTCTGTAAAGTTTTCTCGCACCTCTTTGTTTATGCCTGCTTGAAATAACTCCGTGGCTTCTCCCAGCATTGCCAACTAAACCTCTCGATAGGGATTTCTCCGGTCTGACATCGGCAGTATCCTTTACCAAGGTTTTCCTTTGTCTCTGTCCTTCACTTGTCGGCTTATATGTTTTAATCATATTTATTCTTTAGGAAACAAATCTATTGTTTGACCTTTCTTCAGCTGAACTATTGCTTTTTTCCATCTTTTGGGCTTGGATGTGAGTCTTGATTTCATTATTCTCTTGCTTTTTCCGGGCATTATATTTGTATTGATACTTACAGGTTCTACGTCATAAAGCCTTTTCAACTCCTCACATATAGAGCCTTTCGTGGCAAGCATTGTTACCTTGAAAACATACTTTCCCTCACTTGCCAAAGCATAGGTTTTCTCGGTTACTATTGGTTTTAACACTGCCTTACCTAATTTCATTTAAGTTTCTCCTCAACACTTAATACTGCATTTTTCATAAAAATAATATTCTTTGCATCCAAAACATCATAAGCACTCAAACTTCCAGAAAAAGCTACAACGATTCTTGGAATGTTTCTGATGCTTCTTACCAAATTCTCATCTTTATCCTTCCAGACGAAAAGTATTTTTCCTGCAATCTTTATCTTCTCAAGTCCTTTTACAAATTCTTTAGTACTTGGTTTTTTGAAATTAACTTTATCCAAAATAGTAATCTTTTTTTCTGTTGCTTTCTGAGATAAAGCTGATTTCATAGCCAGCTTATTAGCTGACTTTGGAAGATCAAGTCGCCAGCTTTTAGGCTTTGGCCCAAAAGCTACACCACCATGAACCCATATAGGGCTTCTGTTTGATCCCGATCTTGCTCTTCCGGTATGTTTTTGCGCCCAGGGTTTTTTCCCACCACCTGAAACTTCAGCTCTTGTTTTCGTAGAAGAAGTTCCTTGTCTTTGATTTGATCTGTAGACTCTGACGTACTGCTTTACAATTTCTTTATTAGGTTCAATTCCAAAAACCTTGTCGCTAAGATTTAATTCTTCTAACTTTTCACCTTTTAGATCAATTACATTTATTTTCATTATTTGTTTTCTCCACTTTTTACTGTATCAACAATTTTAAGTTCGATTTTCGAATTTCTGGCTCCCGGAACCGGACCTGAAACCATAACCTGCTTTAGATCAGATAAAACTTTCATTATTTTTAAACCTTTGATTGTAACTCTGGCGTTCCCCATTCTTCCGGCCATATGCTTGCCTTTCAAAACTCTTCCCGGTGTTTGAGAACCAATAGACCCCGGGGCTCTTTGCCTTATTCCCTGACCTCTTGTTGCAGGTCCTCCATGAAAGTCCCACCTTTTCATAACGCCTGTAAATCCTTTTCCTTTTGACTTACCAACAACAGCAACTTCTTTGTTTTCTAATTCTAAAGTTACATCGGAATCACAAGCAACTATGGTAACAGGGACAACTCTTCCGTTTTCCCCAAAGATTTGCGTCATATTTAGTTTTTTTCCTGTTATTTTTTCCATTTTTCCAAAAAATTAGCGCCTCAAAGGGCGCCTGCCTTAAACTAACCCCTTGTTAATTCTTTATTATGTTCTTGTTTTTATCATCAATTTTTAGCTAAACTGCCTTTTGCTAAAAAACTAAAGCATCTTACTACATCTTGATCGAAATGCCAACACCGGCCGGTAAACTAAGCTTCGATAACGTTTCAATTGTTGATGGGGTTGAATTCAAAACATCAATTACCCTTTTGTGAGTCCTAAGCTCAAACTGCTCTCTTGATCTTTTATCGATATGGGGACCTCTAATGACTGTAAATCTTTCGATTTTAGTCGGGAGAGGAACGGGACCCACCACCTGAGCACCTGTTCTTATTGCTGTATCAACAATCTTGGAACAGCTTAGATCAATAATCCTACTATCGTAGGATTTTAGCTTAATTCTTATCTTTGTTTCTTTTTGTGTCTTTGCTCTTGGCATCTTAAGATAAAAAGCCCCCTTTTGTGAGGGGGCTTTTTCTAACTTAATTTCTTACTTAATAATCTTGCTTACAACTCCAGCACCTACTGTGTTTCCACCTTCTCTAATAGCAAATCTTTTCCCTTCTTCAATTGCTACCGGAGTAATAAGTTTGACTGTCATTTTTACGTTGTCTCCTGGCATTACCATCTCAACTCCCTGTGGAAGTGCAACTTCACCAGTAACGTCGGTTGTTCCAATGTAAAACTGGGGCCTATAACCAGAGAAAAATGGTTTGTGTCTGCCGCCTTCCTCTTTGGAAAGGATGATAACTTCGGCTTCATACTCAGTATGAGGTTTGACTGAACCTGGTTTGGCAAGAACTTGTCCTCTTTCAACATCAGTTCTTTCAATTCCTCTTAAAAGTATTCCGACATTGTCTCCAGCCTGGCCTTGCTTAAGAGATTTCTTAAACATTTCAACACCCGTTACAACCGTCTTTCTAGTGTCTTTGATACCGACTATTTCCACCTCATCGTTAATATTAACAATTCCTCTTTCGATTCTTCCCGTAACAACTGTTCCTCTTCCTGAAATTGTGAACACATCTTCAATAGGCATCAAAAACTGTTTATCCAGATCTCTTACCGGGGTCGGGATATAGTCATCTACTGCCTTCATAAGCTCATCAATTGATTTAATAGCTTCTGCATCACCTTCCAATGCTTTCAAAGCAGATCCTTTGATAATTGGGGTTTTGTCTCCCGGAAATCCATATTTTGTTAAGAGCTCTCTAACTTCAAGCTCAACAAGATCCAATATTTCTTTATCCTGAACCATATCGCACTTGTTTAAGAAGACAACTATCGCCGGAACGTTAACTTGCTTGGCCAGAAGTATGTGCTCTCGTGTCTGAGGCATTGGTCCGTCCGGAGCAGAAACGACAAGTATAGCCCCATCCATTTGTGCGGCGCCGGTGATCATGTTTTTGATGTAGTCTTTATGTCCTGGAGCATCGATGTGAGCATAGTGTCTCTTTTCCGTCTCATACTCAACATGAGTAATGTTAATTGTAATACCTCTCTCTTTTTCCTCCGGAGCATTATCGATGGTATCGAAAGCTCTGTAGGAAGCCATACCTCTCTCAGCCAAAACTTTTGTTATAGCCGATGTCAACGTTGTTTTACCATGGTCAACGTGCCCAATAGTACCAATATTTACATGTTCTTTGTTTCTAACGAATTCGGTCATTTTAAACCTTCCTTTCGGTAAAATTAATTACCATTAAGGTATTATAACTACCCATTCTGTACGTGCTGCGAACTTTCTTACATAAAGAACGCTCGCTCCCGTCCGAAATGGCGTTATCTTAACCTTAAAACATTTACTAAAGCAAGTGATAGTTAACCAAATTAAAGGCTAAAAATCAAGACTTTTCCCTAACATTACCAATTTATTTAAAATATGGAAAATTAGCGCCTGATGTTGTTTTTAGCTAATCCCTCGGCGATGCTACTTGGAACCTCTTCATAATGGCTTGGTTCCATGGTAAAAGAGCCTCTTCCTTGAGTCATACCTCTAAGCTCTGTAGCATATCCAAACATCTCAGCTAGTGGCACTTTTGCCTCTATTATTCTGGCGTTTCCTCTTTGCTCGGTTGACTCAATTTTTCCTCTTTTGGATGAGATATCTCCAATAACATCACCCATGAAATCTTCGGGAACTATTACTTCAACTCGCATGATAGGTTCAAGAAGGAAAGTATCAGCTTTTTGTTGGCCCTCCCTCATGGCCTCTATTGTTGCCATCTTAAATGCCATTTCAGAAGAGTCAACTTCATGGTACGAACCGTCTATTAGAGTAACCTGAAAATCAACAAATGGGTAGCCTGCAATAATTCCGCTTTCTGCAGCTTCCTTAACTCCTTTTTCAACGGCCGGAATGTATTCCCTTGGAATGGCTCCTCCAACAACCTTATCAACAAATTTAAACCCCTCTCCTCTTGCGAGAGGCTCAAGTATGATAACCACGTGTCCATATTGGCCTCTACCACCACTTTGTCTGATATATTTTCCTACTACCTCCGTCTTTCCCCGTATCGTTTCTCTGTATGCGACCATTGGTTTTCCAGTATTTACCTCAAGATTGAATTCTCTTTTCATTCTGTCCACAATAATTTCCAAATGAAGCTCACCCATCCCATATAAAAGCGTCTGCCCGGTTTCAACATTGGTTTTTATGGCAAGGGTTGGATCTTCTTCAAGAAATCTTTTTATAACCTGGCCCATTTTATCTCGGTCGGCCTTGGTTTTTGGCTCAACAACAATACCGATGACTGGTTCGGCAAAGCTGATTTTATCAAGAATTAGTTTATTGTCCTCGGAACAAAGTGTGTCCCCGGTTATTGCCTCAAGACCAACACCCGCTGCAATTTCTCCTGCGGAGACTTCCTTTATTTCCTCTCTGTGATTTGCGTGCATCAGAAGAATTCTGCCCAATCTTTCCTTTTTATCTGATGTTGAGTTATGAACGTAAGAGCCCGCGGAGACTTTTCCGGAGTAGACTCTAAAATAGGTGAGTCTACCAACGTAAGGGTCGGCCTGAATTTTGAAGGCTAAAGCAACAAATGGTCCGTTATCGTCAGCTTTAAGCAGCATCTTCTCGTCACTATTTATCTTTATTCCTTCAATATCCGGTTTATCTTTTGGGGAGGGCAGGTAATCAACTACCCCATCAAGCACTTTCTGAACTCCCTTGTCTGATAAGGATGCCCCACAATATATTGGATATATAGCTACTTTTATTGTAAGTTCCCGTAAACCCTGCTTTATTTCTTCGCTTGTTAGTTCTTCCCCTGCTAGGTATTTTTCTATTAACTTGTCATCAGCCTCCGCCACTTTTTCAACCATTATAGATCTGTATTTTTGAGCGTCCTCAACTAAATCTGCGGGGATCTCAAATTCAACGACCTTTGCCCCACCCTCACCTTCAAATTTGTAGGCCTTCATTGTTATGAGATCGACAACCCCCTCAAATGTGTTCTCAAAACCTATTGGAATTTGAACCGCAACTCCTTTTTTTGTCAGTTTTTCATCTACAGATTTAACCGACATGAAAAAATCTCCTCCGACCTTGTCCAGTTTGTTAACAAAAAACAAAAGTGGGACATCATACTTCTGAGCCTGTCTGTAAACAGTTTCCGATTGTGGTTCAACACCTTGGGAGCCATCAAGGACAATCACTCCTCCATCTAACACTCTTAGGGACCTTTCAACTTCTGCCGTGAAATCTACGTGTCCCGGGGTATCAATAATATTTATCCTGCAATCTTTCCAAAAACACGTGGTTGCAGCGGATGTAATGGTAATTCCTCTTTCTCTCTCCTGAGCCATCCAATCCATCTGAGTGTTTCCAAGGTCAATGTCTCCTATTTTGTGGGACTTGCCTGTATAAAAAAGAATTCTTTCTGTGGTAGTGGTCTTTCCCGCATCAATATGAGCAATAATACCGATGTTTCGGATCTTTTCTAAAGGATACTTTTTGTTCATAGTTTCAGCCATAGCTTTTTATTTTAACCTATTAAAAGACACTTGGGAAATAATTAGAATCTGGCAAAATGCGCAAACGCTCTATTTGCCTCTGCCATTCTGTGAGTGTCATCCCTCTTTTTGATCGCGTCTCCGGTGTTATTATAAGAATCCGACATTACTAAGTAGAGCTTTTCAACCATTGGTTTACCTTTTTTGGATCTTGCGGCAGTTATTATCCATCTTGCCGCTAAAGCTTCGGATCTATCATGCTTAAGTGGGATCGGAACTTGATACGTTGCACCACCAACTCTTTTTGATCTTACTTCTTGCTGGGGCATTACATTTTTGACTGCCTGCTCGAATATTTTTAAGGCCTCTTTCTCATCCTCGTTTAGTTTTTTCAAAACTCCATAAACAATGTCTCTTGCCGTGCTTTTTTTACCTCCCATCATAACAGAAACTATCATTTTTGAAACTATTCTTGATTTATAAATTGGATCCGGAGTAGTTATTCTTTTTTTTGCTTTTTTACCTCTCATATTTATTTCTCCTTAAGCTTTCTTGCACCATAGATTGATCTTGAGGTTTTTCTGCCTTCAACTCCCGCAAGGTCGTTGGTGCCTCTCACAATTTCATATTTTATACCCGGCAAATCCTGAACCTTGCCGCCTTTTACAAGAACAACTGAGTGTTCCTGAAGGTTATGACCCTCACCAGGAATATAGGCTGTAACTTCTCTTCGATTCGAAAGCCTTACTCTTGCAACTTTCCTTAATGCTGAATTTGGTTTTTTCGGAGTTTGGGTTTTAACCAATAAAACAACTCCCCTCTTTAAGGGACTTGGGTGCTTAACAACAGTCCTTTTCTTAGTGTTAAAGCCTTCTTTAAGAGCTGGTGTTTTTGTTTTTTTTATTTTCTTTTTTCTGCCTATTCTTAGCAGTTGATTTATAGTCGGCATATTATTCGATTCTTGCTCTTTCTCCTGTCGGAATAAGCTTTCCGATAATTACATTTTCTTTTAACCCAACAAGGTAATCTACCTTACCAGAGCAGGCTGCGTCGGTCAACACACCACTCGTATGAATAAACGAGGCTGCTGACATCCAACTATCAGTGTTTAGTGCTGCTTTTGTAATACCAAGCATAATAAGTTTGCCTGTTGCCGGGGTTCCGCCGCTGGCTAAAACTCTTTCTGTTTCCTCATCAAATCTGGCCCTTGTTATTAGTTCTCCGGACATGAACACCGTGTCTCCAGCCTCTTCGATTCTTACATGGTTAAACATCTGCTTAACAACCGTTTCCAAGTGTTTATCATTTAAGGCAACTCCCTGAGAGGCGTAAACTCCTTGAACTTCTTCAATAATATACTTTTTGGTCTCATCAACTCCAACAGTTCTGTAAAGGTCACTTAGGTTTAAGTTTCCGCTTGTAAGTTTTTGCCCTCTCCCTACAATCTCTCCGTCTTTGATTAAGATCTCTTCGACCGGATCGATCATGTATTCGACTAATTCTTCGCTTGAATCCGAAGGTATCACAATTATTTTTCTCTCATCTCCGTTTTTCTCAACCTTAGCGGTTCCCGAAGCTTCACTCATTACTGATAAGAATTTGGGGGCTCTTGCTTCAACAAGCTCTTCAACTCTTGGAAGTCCTTGGGTGATGTCTTTTCCGGTAATACCGCCTGCATGGAATGTTTTCATTGTTAACTGAGTTCCCGGTTCACCTATTGATTGAGCTGCTGCAACTCCGACTGCGGTTCCCATTCTGACAAGCTTTCCCGTCATAAGATCAAAGCCGTAGCAAGCCGCGCAAATTCCTCTTCTTGTTTCGCAGTGCATAGGGGATCTGATTATTATACTTTTAATTCCAGCTTTTTCTATTTCTGCAACAATACCGTCTGTTAATGTAATTCCTGCCTTTACAATTACCTTATTACCTACTTTTACATCTTTGGCCAATAATCTTCCAACCACCCTATCTGCAAATGTTTGAAGGAGTGTCCCTTTTCCAACAATCATTCCTCTTCCATCTGTAGTACCGCAATCATCTTCTCTTACTATTACGTCCTGACACACATCAACAAGTCTTCTTGTTAGATAACCTGCATCAGCAGTCTTTAAACCTTTGTCAACAAGTCCCTTTCTTGCGCCTCTTGAGCTTACGAAGTACTCAAGTGCAGAAAGTCCCTGTTTGTAATTACCAAAGATTGGAATTTCAACTGTTTTACCTGTAGGATCAACAACAAGTCCCTTCATACCTGCAAGCTGTTTGACTTGATCCCTGGATGCTTTCGTAGAACCTGATTTAACAAGAATTTTAACCGGGTTGTCATCCCTCAAATTCTCCCAAACAGCCGAATCTAAATCTGCAGTAACTTTGTTCCAAACATCCTCCTTTTGCTTTCTTGCTTCTGCCTTCGTTATAAGTCCTCTTTTGAAGTAGTTGTCTATTTCAATTACGGATTTTTTACCTTCCTCTAAAATCTTGTTTCTGTTTTCCGGGATAGCAATGTCCGCAAGTGACACCGATTGACCACATATAGTCCCGTACTTAAGTCCGATATCCTTAATATCATCAATTAATTTAACCGCAACTTCGTTGGGATCTTCCTTAAGAACTTTGGTCATAAGAATATTGACTCTCTTTTTATCCATTGCTTCGTTTATAAACCAGTATTTTTCCGGGACAACTTTATTGAAAATCACCCTTCCGGGAGTCGTATCAAATATCTGCCCACTGAGTCTGACTTTTGCCAACTGTCTCAAGTCAATTTCATTATTTATTTCCATTGCGTACATCATTTCAGACTCATCTGCGTATACCTTGTCCAACACCGGAAGAGATTCATCAATGGATGTTATGTAATAAACACCAAATAACATTATTTTCGATGGAATAGATATAGGTGTTCCGCTGGAAGGACTTAGTAAGTTAACTGAGGAAATCATTAAATCTTTTGCCTCCTGAATCGAATCCTTTGAAAGAGGAACATGGACAGCCATTTGGTCTCCGTCAAAGTCTGCATTGAAACCTGTGCACACGCAAAGATGAAGTTTGATAGCATTCCCTTCAACAAGTCGTGGGTAAAATGCCTGAATTCCAAGTCTCCAAAGTGTAGGAGCCCTATTTAATAGTACGGGGTAGCCCTTAACAACTTCTTCAAGAATATCCCATACTTCCGGGACCCTTGTCTCAAGATAGAATTTAGCGCTTTTTACGTTCGGAGCATAACCCCTTCCTAATATTTCTCTTAAAACCATCGGTTTGAATAATTCCAAGGCCATCTCCTTGGGGATACCACATTCATTGAGTTTAAGCTCCGGTCCATTGATGATAACACCCCTACCTGAGTAGTCGACTCTTTTTCCAAGAAGGTTAAGTCTAAATATTCCCTGCTTGCCCTTTATCATATCGGCTAAGGATCTTAACTCTTTACCTCTTGTTGTAGTTCTTGCCTTCTTTCTTCTTTTTGAAGAGTCAAACAGTGCATCAACTGATTCTTGAAGCATTCTTTTTTCGTTTCTTACAATAATTTCAGGAGCCCCCAAGTCCAAAAGTCTTTTAAGTCTGTTGTTTCTGTTTATAAGTCTTCTGTAAAGATCGTTTAGATCTGATGTTGCAAACCTACCGCCGTCAAGTTGCACCATGGGCCTAAGATCCGGCGGAATTACCGGAATAATATCCATTACCATCCTGTCCGGGCCGATATTTGCTCTTCTGAATTGATCAACGACAACAAATCTCTTAGCAATTTTCTGTGCTTTTTGGCCTTTTGCTTTTTCCAGATCGATTTTCAACTGCTCTGCCAAAACATTTAAATTCAATCGGTTAAGTATTCCTTTGAAAGCGTCGGCTCCGATTTCAAGTTTACAGAATTTTTCAAGGTAAGAGATAAGCGAGATGTATTCATTTTCAGAAATTACTGAATAAATTCCTACACTTTCGACTTTCTTTTGAATAAGTTTAAATTTCTTTTCCTGCTCTTCTAATTTTTTGTCGTAAGCCGTTTTTACTTTTTGAATTTTTTGTCTTACCTTTAATTCTTCCTCTTTGGATCTCATCTCATCTTTTATTTTTGAGGTACCGGCAAGCTCCTTTTCTACAATCTTCATTTCCCCATCAAGTTCTTTCTGAAGAGATGCTTTGGTAATTTCCAAATCCTTTCCAACCTGAGAAATTGCCTTTGCTTTGTTTTTGTTATCTATTTCGGTAACAATAAAAGACGCAAAGTATACAACTGATTCGACGTTTCTTGGCGTCAAATCAAGTAAAAGTGCCATCTTTGATGGAATTCCTTTAAAAAACCAAACGTGTGCGACCGGGGAGGCTAGTTTCAAATGCCCCATTCTTTCTCTTCTCACCCTGTTGTGTGTAACTTCAACACCACACTTATCGCAGACTACATTTTTGTATCTAATACCTTTGTATTTTCCGCAGTAACACTCGTAGTTTTTGGAGGGTCCAAATATCCTTTCGTCAAATAAACCATCTCTTTCAGCTTTGAAAGTTCTGTAGTTTATGGTCTCCGGCTTTGTAACTTCTCCATAAGACCAACCTAATATTTCCTCGCCGGAAGCAAGGTAAATTCTTAATGCGTCAAAGTCTTTTAATTTGCTTATATCTCTCATAATTTATTCCTTAGAACTTTCACCTTCGGAAATTTCTACGCCAGCTTTCTTAAGATCCTTCTCTTCCAAAACAGCTTTTTGAGGTAAATCTTTGGAGCTTATCTTATCAGTTTTCTCTGATTCCAAACCTTCTTCTGCTGCTGTTTCGGTTTCTTTTTCTTCTTCATGAACTTCTGTTGAATAAGCTTCAAGTCCCAATCCCAAACCGTTAAGTTTTCTCACAAGAAGCTTAAATGTTTCAGGCACTGTTGGTTCCGGAATCTGATTTCCTTGAATTAGAGCACTAAAGGACTGAACTCTGCCCAACATATCGTCTGATTTTATAGTTAACATTTCCTGAAGCATGTGAGCAGCCCCGTATGCCTCTAAAGCCCAAACTTCCATTTCCCCAAATCTCTGACCGCCGAATTGAGCTTTTCCTCCAAGGGGTTGCTGCGTAATCAAAGAGTAAGATCCTGTTGATCTTGCGTGCATTTTGTCCTCTGACATGTGAACTAGTTTCAAAATATAGGCATCTCCTACAACAATCTCGTTGTGGTAAGCCTCCCCTGTTCTTCCGTCTATTAATTTCATTTTTCCCGTCACGGGATAATCGGCTTTCCTAAATTCTTCTGCTATTTTAGCTTCGGGTATTCTTTGAAGGGATGGGATTTCGTAAAATTTTCCAAGTTTTCTACCTGCAGATCCAAGCGAAGCTTCCAAAATCTGGCCAACGTTCATTCTTTTCAAAACAGCCTCTGAGGAGAATATAATATCTACATGCGAACCGTCTGGCAGT
This sequence comes from uncultured Candidatus Saccharibacteria bacterium, assembly GCA_964559585.1. GTDB lineage: Bacteria > Patescibacteriota > WWE3 > UBA101185 > UBA10185 > JAAZNV01. The sequence continues at coordinate 20,332 of CAZLHE010000004.1, read as the reverse complement.
ACCGGCATATCGATTGACGGAATGACTGCTGATATAACACCTTTGTTACCGTGTCTTCCGGCAAGCTTGTCTCCTATTTCAATCTTTTTCTGTTGAGCTACATAAACTGTTATTTCTTCTATTGTTCCCGCGGGCAAGTGTTCGTTTTCTTTCTTAGCTACTCTTTTTATTCCAATAACAATCCCGTGCTCACCGTGGGGCATTCTGAGAGACGTATCTCTGACATCTTTTGCTTTTTCACCGAAGATTGCCCTTAAAAGTCTTTCTTCAGCTGTAAGGTCGACTTCTCCTTTCGGAGCAACTTTTCCGACCAAAACATCTCCTGATTTTACCTTGGACCCTATTGCTACAATCCCACTTTCGTCAAGATTCTTTAAAGTTTCTTCGGACACGTTGGGTATGTCCCTGGTTATTTCTTCCGAACCTAGTTTTGTTTCCTGAATCTGGGTTACGTGATCTGATATATGAATGGAGGTTAAAACGTCCTCTTTAACGAGTCTGTCGGAAATGATTACACCGTCTTCAAACTCAAGTCCTCTATATATCATATAGGCAACCTTGATATTAGTACCTATTGCTATTTCTCCATTATCGATGGACGGTCCCTCAATGAGGGTTTCACCTTTTTTAACTTTCTGTCCTGAGACTACTCTTACATATTGGTTGTAGCAGGTTTCACTGTTTGTTTGTAAAAATTTCTTTGCCTTATATTCCGTCTTCCTATTTTTTCCGTTGTATTTAACAACAACTTTATCTGCGTCTGCATACTCAATAGTGCCGTTGTCTTCTGCCGTTGTCAGAGCGTTTGTGTTTCTTGCGACTTCCCCCTCAATACCCGTTCCAACTATCGGTCTTTGGGGTCTAATAAGAGGAACTGCTTGGGACATTTGCTGAGTTCCCATAGTTATACGGACAACATCATTGTTTTGAACAAAAGGAACAAGACCTGCGACGACGCCTAAAACCTGAGCCGGAACCACCTCGATATACTCGGCTAAAGCAACGTCGCCCAATATAAATTCCCCGCCTTTTCTCAGAGGTACCTGAGAATCAAGAATGTACCCGTTATCGTCTGTTTCCACAGACTGGTCAGTGATGTAGACTTTCTCTTCGTCGTAAGCTGCAAGGTAAATCACATCGTCCGTTATTCTTACTTTCCCTTTAGAATCTTTTTCAAGTCTGACATAAGGCGTTTCCAAAAATCCATACTCATTTACTCTTGCGTACATGGACATATAGTTGATAAGTCCGACATTTGGACCTTCAGGAGTTCTGACCGGGCAAATTCTTCCAAAATATGAGTTGTGGACGTCTCTTACTGAGAAACTTGCTCTTTCTTTCGTGAGTCCGCCCGGACCCATAACTGAAAGTCGTCTTAAGTGATCAAGAGCAGTTAACGGATTTTGCTGATCGTGAAGCTGAGAAAGCTGCCCCGTTGCGAAAAATGAGTGAACAGCTGCGGCAATTGCTCTTGGCGAGATTAATGTTGATGGTACTGGTAATGTTTCTCTTGGTGCCAAACTCATTCTTTCTTTTATATTTTTTTCCATTCTTAAAAATCCCACTCTCATTTGCCACTGCAGCAACTCACCCATACTCTTAACTCTTCTGTTACCCAAAAAATCAACATCACTTGGGTAAGCAACTCCATTATTAAGTTCAATTATTCTTGAAAATATCTTTATTAAATCCTGAAGCTGTAAAAGTCTATGCTGAGGATCATTAGGAAAGTCTAAACCTAAAACTTGATTTAATTTAAATCTTCCTACCGCTCCTAAGCTGTACCTTCTCCTATTAAAAAACATTGCATGAACCAAAGCTTTTGCATTTTCCAATATCAAAGGCTCGCCCGGTCTCATTTTTTTGTAGATCTCAAGACAGGCTTCTTCAAAACTGGCTGCCGGATCTTTTGCCAATGTTGACTCTGTGTAGTTAATTTCTGGGTTTGTCTCAACACCCTCAAATGCTTTTCTGATATCATCGTCTGTTTCCAGGCCGAATATTCGAAGCAGTGTAGTTGCGGATATTTTTCTTTTTCTATCAATTCTTAAAGTAATGACTCCCGTTCTTGATGTTTCAAATTCAAGCCAGACACCGCTTCTCGGAAGTACCTTAGCACCTCCAAGGAATTGTCCTGTGACAGGAGAATTTTCACCGCCAAATAAAACTCCTTCCGATCTTATAAGCTGGGAAATGATTATTCTGTCAACACCGTTAATAATAAAGATTCCCTGTTGAGTCATAAGCGGGATGTCACCCATGTATATTTCTTGGGATTTTTCTTTTTTAGCAATTGGATCTCTGATTGTTGCTTCAACATACCAAGGAGCATCATAAGTTCTTCCTGTCCTCATTGCTTCCTCGATAGTAATGTTTTCCTTCTCTACTCGTGGTTTTGAAAGTGTTAGTACCCAGCCTCTTCCGGACGTATCCTCAATTGTTCCCAATTCATCAAGGATTTCTTTTAGACCGTCCTTTTTGAGCCAATCGAATGATTCAAGCTGGACACCAACAAGATTAGGTAGGGGCAGGGCTATTTTACGTTTTAAAAAGGTCTCACGCATTAATATTTTCAAAAAAGACTGATAAAGAATTTTACTACAAAATATTCAGTTGTGTAATAGCCAAACTTCCCTCTTGAAAAAAGGTCCCCACAAATAAGGGTTAACTAAGCTTTGATTGAAATAAACAAGTTTGGGACAGAGCGAAAGCTAACACAAATATGAAGCTGTGTCAACACGTTTATAGTCCGATATCTCATTGGGGAAAACGCTGGTACTTTTTAACCTATTCTAATTTATAAAACCTATCTTGTTTAAAGGCCAAAATCTAAATATCACACGACCTATAATTCTGTTTTTATCAACAAGTCCTATGTACCTGGAATCCAAAGATTCCCCGCGGTTGTCACCCAAAAAGGCATATTGTTGCGGTCCAAGTCTTAGTGCCCTACCCTCTTTTATTGCACTTCCCCCCACCGTGCATGTATCCTTATCAAGATATTCCTCTTCTAACTGGTATTTTTGGCCATCTTTTGAGACCACAACCCCACAATCGATTATTTTAAATATATCCCCAGGAATACCAATAACTCTTTTTATGAAATGCCTTTCGTTATCTCCCGGGGGAAGAAACACCACAATCTCCCCTCTTTTTAGCGGAATAAATATTCCGCTAATTCTATCCACAAGAATTCTTTCCCCAGAATGAAAAGAAGGTTCCATACTTGGCCCCCAAACTATTTCCACAGATGCAATAAAAATGTACAATGCCAACACAATTACCATTGAGGATATGAGGGCTTCCGAAAGTTCTAAAATTAATTCTTTAAACTTCATGGCTGTAATATAATATCAGCATATATAGATGAACGGAAATAGATCAAAGAAACAAGGAAATACAAAAAATATCATAAAGGGAGACGCACCAGAAGCTTATGGAATAAAAGAGACGTGGGAGTTTATTAGATCAAATCTTGTTATTCTTTTTATCTTGGCAGGTTTAATCTTTCTTATTTACGCCCCCTTAGTAAATGGCCGGTTTCTAAACCTTGATGATCAAAACGGTCTCGTCTTGAACAAGCCACTTTATTCGTTAACCGAAACTTTAAAGTTCCTAGATGCTCCAGCAATGGCAACCTCAATAATAGTAAATCTGTTCGGTATGAATTCTACTGCTCTGCATGTTTTCTCCATACTCCTGCACATTATCTGCACTACTCTGGTTTTTATCTTAACTTACCTGCTATTTGGAAAAAAGGTGTCTTTAATAACTACGTTTCTTTTTGCCACACAACCAGTAAATACTGAGGCTATTGGATGGTTGTCCGGAATGGGGTATCCATTTAAAACAGTGGTGTATTTACTTATTCTGATCTTTTACGTTTTGTATAGAAAAAATAAAAATATATGGTACTTGATTGTCTCTTCGGTTATTTACCTAGTAGGTCAAATTACTGTTAGAGGAGGAGGTTGGATGTTCATTGCTCCTGTCCTTTTAGTAATTGTCGACCAGTTTTTAATAGAGAAAAAAATAGAACTTAAAAACATTAAGTACTACACACCCTATATAGTTATATCTCTAATATTTGTGGGGATGCTTGTACCTGGGCTTTTCAAACAAAGAATCATAGATTTGAATACCTTATACTATGTCGACACAGAATCCGCCACCCCTTTGATAAATAGAATCCCATATACAACCTACATGGCCTATAAACTTATCGCGTTCCCACTTACTCTTACTGTCTATCATGAAGGTGAGATTATAACAGGCGCCGGCTATGCCTTTATGATAGCCATAACCATTGCTATTATTTTTGGAATAGTATACCTTTGGAAAAAAGACAGAGTAATTGCAGGTCTTTTGCTCACTATTCCTTTCTCTATTCTTCCATCGTATAGCCCCATAATCATCGCCTGGACGGCAGCGGAAAGATATCTCTATATAGGATCAGCTTTTTTCTCAATGGGTTTGGCAATACTAATCTTAAGAATAGAGGAGAAAAAGAAGTGGAAGGAATTCGCAACCGTAATAACCATAGTTTTGTGTCTTTTATACTCCATAAGAACATTCACAAGAAGTTTTGACTTCAAAAATAGCAAAAATCTGTGGCTTGCAACCAAAAAAGTCTCTCCCTACAGCTACCGGGTATATAACAACCTGGGAGACGTTTACTCAAATGAAGGAAATTATGAACTTGCTATCGAAGCATTTAAAAGATCTGTAGCTTTAAAACCTGATTATGCAGACGCTGTCCACAATATCGGCTTTACGTATCTCCAAATAGGCGATGTTGCTAAAGCAAAAAAATATCTCCAACAGTCGATAGATATAAACCCAAGGTTGCATCAATCTTGGTACAAGATGGCAAGAATATTCATGGCTGAAAAAAATTACCAAGAAGCACAAAAATACATATCGAAAGCTTTCGAACTAAATCCTAATGATAAAGCAGTTCAGCAAGTAATGGCAGAACTTAAAACTCTAGGATACTAAACACCAACAAAAATTAAACCCATTATCCCAACTAAGGTTAGATAGATAAGACACGGTATTATTAACCCCTTCAAAACGAATCTTGTCTGGTTTTTTAAGTTAACCACTGCTTCCGCTGAAATAACATCAGCAAGAGCAATCATATTCCCCGCAGCTCCCCCAATTAAACCTAAAGACAAAATAATTGCCGGATAATAATTAAGTGCCAAACTCGCCGAATTTAAAAAACTACCAAACATTATGTTAGAAACCGTGACGCTGCCCGTAATAAAACCGCCAAAAGCTCCGATAAAGGGAGCCACAAAAGGAAGAGCTTTAATTTCAAACGCCTTTGAAATAGTCGTTAGTGATGATGGAAGTCCCGATAGATTGTTTCCGGAGTTTATCATCAGTTGAACCATTGCAGACATAGAAACAACAACCAAGAAAGGGTTGATGCTTCTTTTCAGAGCTGACCCTGAACTTTTAAATACCAAATTTCCTTTTCCCCATAATAAAGCAATGGGCAACCCGGCTACTAAAAACGCTAAACCCGGATTGAATAGGTTCAGTTTGTAAGCAAAACCCCAAGGAAATTCTAAACTAATGCTTCCCAAAACAAATTTCCCGACAATCAATAAACCTAGTAACAAAATGTATGGGATTATTACCTTGTAAGCAGGTAATTTAACCTCCATCACTTTTGCCTCTCCCAAGAGTCTTTTATTTTTCGGCACAAACAAACCAAGCTTTATTGTTATTAATATTAAAACCATTCCAATTAAGGATCCTAATATTGATGGGAACTCGGGTCCTAGTTTTGAAACGAGGTATGATGACACCACAAACGCCACCCCTGCCCAAATAGCAAAAGGAACAGCTTCCCAAAAATTCTTCCACCTGTCTTTTTGGAGTGAGGCTAAGATCCACAACATAAAAACAGGAATTAAAAACCCTGCGAAGTTAAAGATAGTTCCATATTTCGTAACTTCAGAAACGTCAAGCCCTGCAAATCCAACCCTTACCGGAGTTCCCACTGCCCCAAAGGCTCCTGCTGTGCTGTTACCTAACATACCAATCGTCACCGCTGTAAGTGGAGAAAGACCAATACTAACCAGAAGTGGAACAACAATACTGGCCGGAGTTCCAAATCCGGCGGTTCCTTCAATGAAACTCTCAAACATCCAAGCAAGAAGGATTACTTGCACCCTGTAATCCTTAAGCAGCGATTCGAGATAATAACTTACATTTTCTATTATCTTAAGATTGCTCAAAACCTCCAGAAAGAAAATTGCTCCAAAGATAATTACAAAAATATCGAACGCAACTAAAGTCCCCTTAATAAACGAATTTAAAACAAACAAGGGTAGTATTTTCCAATAACATATTTTCAAAGCCAGAGTCAAACCTACCGTTATGATAGAAACATTTAAAAGAGGCAGTTTTGCCGCTAACAAAAGTACCAGAAACAATATAAAGGGGGTGATAGATAATATCAGAGGAACATTAAAATGCATTGTTATATTATCTTATATTGTGAAAACTACTTTGTCTAAAGTATTCAGATGCTCTTTCCATGACAATTCTTGTATTTTTTCCCACTTCCGCAAGGACACGGGTCATTTCTTCCAACCTTCTCTTTCCCCGATTCGACTTTCTCTATTTTTATTTCCCTTCCGGTTTCATCCACTAATTTCTGTTGGGACATTTCCTGTCCTTCTTCCGAAACCCCGGTCTCAAGTTCCCCATGTTTATAAGATAACCTCTTCTCACGTGTTTTTTTCTCCTCCCTCATACCTACAGCCTCACTACTTACCGCAAGTAATCTTTCGCCAACCATTGAGTAAACTTTAGAAATTAAAATTCCAAACCTTTCGTGGCCTTCTCTTTTGTATTCAACCATTGGATCTCTTTGAGCGTAGCCTCTAAGACCTATCCCTTCTCTTACCTGGTCCATGTCAACCAGGTGATCCATCCAAAGGTAATCTATAACCGGTCTGCTAAATGCACTTACAATTTGAAGCCAGATTTCTTTTCCAAATTCTTTTTCTTTTTTCCCCCATGTTTCAAAACTAAAATCAGAAAAGTTACCCAGTTGTTCAATCAGCCACTGCTTGTTTTCCTCGTTCCCCTCCCCCATTTCAAGAATTCTTCTTCTTAGTTTATAAATAACCTCCCGATGGGTATTCATAATATCGTCCATCTCAACAAGCTGTTTTCTTCTGTCAAAGTTAAAACCCTCAACCCTTTTTTGGGCATTTTCTATTGCTTTTGAAACAACGCCGGCCTCAAGAGGCACGCTCTCATCCAGACCAAATTTTTCCATAATGCCAGAGACCCTATCTCCACCAAAGATTCGCATAAGATCATCCTGCAAAGATACAAAGAATTTTGATCTTCCGGGATCTCCCTGACGACCGGATCTTCCTCTTAATTGGTTATCGATTCTTCTTGATTCATGCCTTTCAGTACCAATTACGTAAAGACCTCCGGACTCCAAAACTTTTTTTTGATCCTCGGGATTTTGGGGATCCCCTCCAAGAAGAATGTCTACTCCTCGTCCCGCCATGTTTGTGGAAATAGTTACTGCTCCCGGTCTTCCTGCCTGAGCTATAATCAAAGCCTCTCTTTCATGATTTTTTGCATTTAAAATTTCGTGCTGAATTCCCCTTCTTTGCAAGAAGTTATGAAGTAACTCACTCTTATCAACAGACGTGGTTCCAACAAGTACGGGCTGCATAATTTTGTAACTTGCTGCTATTTCATCAGCCACGGCCTTAAACTTTCCTGCCTCTGTTTTATAAACGACATCGTTCTCATCTTTTCTTATACATGTGTTATTTGGCGGAATTGCAACTACATCTAATTTATAGATCTTGAAAAACTCTTCCGATTCGGTAACGGCAGTGCCGGTCATACCAGAAAGTTTCTTGTACATTCTAAAATAGTTTTGGTAGGAAATTTCAGCTAGAGTTTTTGATTCCTGCTGGATTGTTACACCCTCTTTGGCTTCGATTGCTTGGTGAAGACCATATGAAAATCTATTGTTAGTTAAAAGTCTTCCGGTGAACTGATCAACAATAACAACGGCCCCATTTTTTACAACATAATCTCTGTCTTTCTCATACAAAGTGTTTGCGGCCAAAGCTTGTTCGATAAGGTGTACCATTTCAAAATCCTGTTCATACAAATTGTCTATTCCCAAAAGCCTTTCAACTCTTCGTATGCCCAAATCGGTTAACGTTACATTCTTAAACTTCTCCTCCATCTCAAAGTCAGTGTCTTTTATCAGGGATTTTATAATGGCATTCGATTGATGGTATCTTTCACTTGGTTTAGCGTCCGCAGCGGAAATAATAAGTGGGGTCCTGGCAACATCTATTAATATAGAGTCGACTTCGTCAACTATCGCATAATTATGAACTCCCCAATCTCCATTAGGATTTGTCTGGACCATATCATCCAACCTGGCAACCATGTTATCTCTTAGATAATCAAATCCAAACTCATGATTAGTTCCATAAATTACATCGCACTTGTAAGCTTCTTGTCTCGGAACTTCTCTCAGATGAACTGCGTAGGCATCCTCAAATTCGGTGCCGTTGTACGTCGGATCAAAAACAAAGGCTCTTTCCTGCATTATTACTCCAACAGACACACCTAAGTAACCGTAAACTGGACCCATCCAACCCGCACCGTGCCTTGCAAGATAATCATTGGGTGTAATAAGTGTAACTCCTTTTCCAGTAAGAGAATTTAAATATAAAGGAAGGGTTGCGGTTAGGGTTTTTCCCTCACCTGTTTTTTGCTCTGCAATCTTTCCCTGATGAAGGACAATACCAGCCATAAGCTGGACATCAAAATGCCTCTGACCCAAGGATCTCACAGCTGACTCACGGCCCAATGCGAAAACTTCGGGGAGAATTTCGTTAAGATACCTCTCTTTATCGCCATCGCTTAATTTTTTAAGTTCCGATCTGAAGTAGTTTGTCTTGGCTTTTATTTCTTGCGCGGACAGCTTTTTAACCTGTTCTTCAAGATTATTTATCTGATAAACAATTGGGATTATTTTCTTAAGCTGTTTTTCATTTGTATCAAAAAGTTTGCCGAACATAATAGCTCGATTTTAACACAAACAAAAAACTAGCAGTTTAAGGGACAGCTTGAAAAATCTTACTTATTTGAAATAAAAAAATATTAAAGCCAAAGCAAGTAAAGCTCTATAAATTATGAAGGGGTATAAGGTATTTGTTTTTACAAATCTCATTAAGAATTTTATCGCAACTATCCCGACCAAAAAAGCAGATATAAATCCTATTAGTAAAGAGGTTGTTCCTGAAGCAAAAAGCAATTTGTATGACTCAAGCAAGCTGAAAAGACCTGCCGCCAAAACAGCCGGTATGGAAAGAAGAAATGAAAATCTCGTGGCATCTTTTCTGCTTAAACCAAATATCATTCCTCCTGATATTGTAGAACCGGATCTTGAAACACCCGGTAGTAAAGAAAGAACCTGAAACAGACCAACCCCCAAACCTTTTTTGACTGAAACCTCATCTTTTACAATAAGGTGTTTGCCAAATCCCCTTTCGCCTATAAACATAAGGATGCTTCCAAAAATAAGTGCTGCAGCAACCCACATTAAAGTTCCGGTAAGATTTTCTATTTTATCTCCCCAAAGGTAACCGATTACTCCAACAGGTATTGATCCAATTAATATTGCTAGGCCTAAAACCCCATTCGAAGAATACCCTTTTAAGGAAAACTTATGAGAAGAAAGGACATCTTTAAAAAACATCTTTGTTATATTAACGATATCTTTCCAAAAACATACGAGTAGCGCCAAGGCCGTTGCCAGATGCATGGTTGTATCAAAAACCAAAGGTTGGTCTTGCCAACCCAAAATCTTAGGAACAACTATCAAATGACCGGACGATGAAATTGGAAGAAATTCAGTAATACCCTGAATTATTCCTAGAATTAATGCCTGGAAAGGATGCATTTTTAAACCCTTCCATAAACTAAGATGTTATCGGAGTTTGTGTACCCGGCAACAACCTCGGATTTAGTATCGCCTAAAAACTCCTCAACCTGATTAACAAAATTGTTCACGTCCTCCTGGTGTTCTTCGGTATAAATTCTGTTGAAAACAATAAGCCCACCGGAAGTTACTAACCTTTTTAAGGCGGCTATAAAATTTCCAGTCCGACCAAGGTCTGGATACTGATCTCCAACAAAAATATCAACAAACAACACATCAAAACTACCTTGGGCCAAATCAAACTCTTCCGGTTCAACCACAACTCTTAAGGCATCTGCCTCAATGACTCTGTGGTTATTTATTGAATCCAACCCAAAATACTTCTTCGCCACATCAACCATCACGGGGTCAAACTCAACGCTTACTATCTGCGCCTCTGGGAGTTTTTTGGAAAGGATGCTTGCCACAGTCCCGCCGCCAAGACCCAGCATTAAAATTCTTTTTGCATTTGGGGCCTCTCTCACAATAAGTTCCGCCGCTTTTCCCGAAAATATCTTTGGGCAACTTGGAGAAGCCTCGTTTACCGACTGCAAAACATTATTGGCTATAAGTTTTCTCGTCTTTCCAACTTCTATAACTCTAATTTTTCCATTTAATTTTGAGTCAACCTCATATATAACTTTTGGGTATTTTAAGCTATCAAATACGCTCATTGCCTAAATCCTAACATAATTACTTTTTCGGAAGTATCCTCTTAAACCCGGTATATTTCTGCAAAGCTTTAGGAATATTAACAGATCCGTCTTTTTGTTGATGGTTTTCCAAAATCGCAATAATTGTCCTGCCAAATGCGGCTCCTGTATCATTGACGGTTCTTGCAAGTTTTGTCCCGTTACCATCTTTATACTTAATATTTAGCCTCCTCGCTTGGTAGTCAGTTGTCATTGTATCTGTTCCGACTTCCATATATTCCTTTTCTTTAGGTCTCCAAGCCTCAACATCGTACTGAAAGTATGATGCGTTATAACCGCAGTCCCCAGTACATTTGTTAACAACTCTATAAGG
>CAZLHE010000004.1:0-9212 GCA_964559585.1 uncultured Candidatus Saccharibacteria bacterium | reverse complement strand
ACTTTCCCGCTTTGCTCAACATCAATAATATTTAAGCTTTCGCCTATCTCTATGTGATCTTTATAAGGAAACTCCTCCCCGGGTGCATAAGACACATCATCATATGGCAGCGGACTTTTCATTTTCAGATAGCCCTTTTTTGGATTCCAAACCTTAACGATAAGGTTATCGTGTTCGTCTTTTCCAACGGGCATTTCTTTTGAAACAACGTTAGGAATAAGAGGCAACATTTCATCAATTTCTTTTCTTAGTTCATCCAGCTCTTTTTCCAGATCGGAAAGTTCCGTTTTCATCTCTGTAGCTTTGGAAATCAGTCCCCTTTTTTCGGATTCTTTAGCCTTTGAAATATCCAAGGATATATTATTTCGAAGATTTCTTAAAGTCTCAACCTTCTTTAAAACATCGATGTATTTCTCGTGAATCTCCAGTAACTTCTCGACATCAACACCTTTAGCCTTCCTGCTTACGATCACTTTTTTTACTTCGTCCTTGTTTTGTTTAATATAGTTTATGTCCAGCATCCTATTCATTAAAGCGTGTTTTTATTGCTTTTTCAACAAGTGATGGTAATATAAATCCATATATTTCCAAGGAATTGGCTGTATTACCAAGGTTTTGGGATAAAGTTCCAGGAATAAATCTCCCGGACATATTTTTTGTGAGTTCGGGTTTTTACTGCCAAATGGGACTTATTGACCTTGTAGCTTTGCTCTGATACAATCAAGCGCGTCGTTTAAACGATGGGTACAAAAGAAGTAATAACAAAAGAAGGAAAAGTAATAGAGACCCTCATGAGCGGTATGTTTAAGATTCAATTTGCTGACGAAACGACAGCTTTGGCTATGATTTCCGGCAAAATGAGAAAACAACACATAAGGGTTTTGGTTGGAGATAGCGTGAGAGTGGAATTTTCTCCTCACGATCTGACCAGAGGAAGAATTACTTTCCGACTTAAATAAATAAAATATGAAAGTAAGATCGTCAGTAAAACCAATTTGCAGAGAATGCAAAATAGTAAAAAGGCAGGGAGTTGTTAGGGTTATTTGTAAAAGAAACCCCAAACACAAGCAAAGACAGGGATAATCTATGCCAAGAATTAAGGGTGTTGATATACCAAACGAAAAAAGAATAGAAATTGCCTTAACCTATATTGAAGGTATAGGTTTAACACAGTCAAAAAAGATATTGGAACTGGCAAAAATAAACCCCGATACCAGAGCAAAAGACTTGACTGATGAAAACATCGCCCATATAAACACTGCTGTATCTGAAGTTGGAATACCAATTGAGGGAGAACTTAGAAGAATTGTTGCCTCAAACATAAGAAGACTAAAAGAAATTAAAAGCTACAGAGGCTTAAGACACTACCACGGACTACCTACCAGAGGACAAAGAACAAGAACAAACGCCAGAACAAGAAAAGGAAAAAGAAAGACAGTTGGCGGTATGAAGAAAAAGTTAGAGAAGAAATAATAAATAATCTATGCCAAAGAAAAAGAAAGAAAAAATTATTACACAAAGCGGAAAGGCCTTCGTAACTGCCGGTATGAATAACACCATCATTACTATAACTGATGATAAAGGTAACGCTCTTTTTTCAGGCAGCTCCGGTAAATCAGGGTTCAAAGGTTCTAGAAAATCAACACCTTATGCGGCTACAAAGGCAGCCGAACAGGCGGGAATTCAAGCTTACGCCGCAGGGGTAAGAGAAGTTGCAGTATTTGTTAAAGGACCTGGAATGGGAAGAATATCCTCAATTAAAGCCCTAAGATCCGCAGGACTTAATGTTGTATCAATTTCGGATCAAACTCCCATCCCCCACAACGGATGTCGACCGAAGAATAAAAGAAGGATCTAATAATGGCTAGGTATACTGATGCAAAATGCAGATTGTGCAGAAGAGAGGGAGTAAAACTTAATCTTAAAGGTATTAAATGCGATGGAGACAAATGTCCTTTTAATAAAAGGCCCCAAGCTCCGGGTCAACATGGATTAAGCAGAAAACCCCTCTCGCAATACGGAAGGCAATTAAGAGAAAAGCAAAAAGCAAAAAGAATCTATGGGATATTGGAAAGACAATTTAGCAATTATGTCAAAGAGTCTTTGAAAACAAAAGGCGTTTCAGGAAATATTTTAATTCAAAAACTTGAATCAAGACTTGATAATATCGTTTATAGAAGTGGCTTTGCCGTTTCGCGCGCACAGGCAAGACAGAATGTCAGAAGGAATCTTTATATGATAAACGATAAGATTGCAACGATTCCGGCAATGCAAGTCAAAATTGGTGATATAATCAAGCCCGTCGGCTTTGAAAAGATACATTTAAGAGAAGGTTTTGTAATGCCGGAATGGCTTTCAGCTGATTTAAAAGAAAAATGCGTAAAGTACGTTAGATTTCCGTCTGTGGATGACCTTCAGGAAGTTATAAATGTCCAGTCAATTATTGAATTTTATTCTAGGTAATTTTTTAAAAGGAGGAAACTTATGATAGTTACGAAAGAAAATTTAAAGATAAACACCGTAAAAGAAGAGGGAAATCTTGGTGTTTTCTCATTTGAGCCGCTCCCTACCGGCTTTGGCTATACACTGGCCAATGCTTTAAGAAGGGTCTTAATGACCTCGATAGCAGGCGCTGCTGTAACTCAGGTAAAAGTTTCCGGGGCAACTCATCAATTCACAACAATCCCGGGAGTAAAAGAGGATATTGTTGAAATAACACTTAATTTGAAGAGACTAAGATTCAAAGTTTTCACTGACCAGCCAGTAATCGTAACCATAAGTAAAAAAGGTGCCGGAAAGGTTACCGGAAAAGATATCGAAACATCATCTGATGTTGAAGTTATGAATAAAGATCAACACATAGCAACTCTTGCCGATGCAAAATCAAAACTTGAAATGGAATTAACAGTCGAACCGGGAACAGGATATTCACCGATGGAAGAAAGACAAACTTCAAAAATAGGAGTTATAGTTCTTGATGCTTTGTTCTCCCCTATTGTCAGTGCCAACTATGAAATTGAACCCGCTAGATTTGGTGGAAGAACAGATTTAGATAAAATAATCTTCACAATCGAAACAGACGGCAGTATTTCTCCAAAGGAAGCATTGGTTGAAGCCTCAAAAATCCTCAGAGACTACTATATGACCTTCGAAGAATGGAAAATCGAAACTTCAGAACCAGAAGAAGTTAAGAAAAGCACAAAACTTGCCGAGGATGTTTCGGTTGAGGAGCTTCCCCTTCAGACAAGAACTATCAACGCTTTAAGAAAAAGCAAGATAATAACTCTTCATGAATTGGCTAAAAAAACCAATGAGGAGCTTGAAGATATCAAAAATATCGGTGAGAAATCATTACAGGAAATAAAGGACTTACTGGTAAAGGAAGGTTTCAGAAAGTAAGAAACTAAAAGGTATCATGAGACACCGAGTTAACAAGAAAACACTAAACAGAACGTACGATCAAAGAAGAGCCTTATTTACGGGGATGGCGGCTGATTTGATTCAAAACGGAAAGATAAACACAACACTTGCCAAAGCAAAAGTCATAAGACCGTACGTTGAAAAACTTGTCACCAAAGCAGTAAAAGCCAGTAAATCCAATGATAAAATCGTAAAGTTCAACACCTTAAAGCTTATCAGAAAACGCCTTCGATCCGAGCTTGCAATAAGAAAACTTTTAGTTGACGTGGCACCTAAATTCGAAAACAGAACCGGAGGATACACAAGAATTATAAAAATAGGAAACAGAGATGGGGACAATGCATCTCTAGCCAGAATAGAATTTGTTGAAAATACGTCAGCAAAAGTAGAAGCAAAAACCGAGAAAAAAACTACCAAAAAGAAAATTGTAAAAGAAGGAAAGAAAGATGAAAAGAACACCAAATAAAACAACTGTTTTAAACCTTCAGAAAAAAGAAACTAACTGGCATTTGATAGATGCTAAAGATCAGATATTGGGAAAGATTGCTGTTAAGATAACAGATGTTTTAGTGGGAAAGGACAAAGCCGAGTATCTTCCAAATCAAAACTGGGGAGATAAAGTTGTTGTTATAAATGCAGAGCAAATAGATGTGACCGGGAAAAAAATGACAGATAAGATCTATTACCACAACACATTATTCCCAAAAGGATTAAGGAGTGAAAATTTACAAACATTACTTAAAAGAAAACCAGAGGAAGTTTTGAAAAAAGCAGTTTATGGAATGCTTCCAAAAAATAAACTTAGAAAAGAAAGAATGGCCAATTTATATATTTATGTAGGAGATAAACATCCTCACCAGGCCCAACTTGTAAAATAACATGCCGCAAACAAAGAAAGACACAACAAAAAAAGAGAGAGAAAAAGTAACAAAGAAGGTAAAAACTCCTATTAAAAAGGTTGTTAAAAAAGAAGTTAAGAAAAAACAACCTGTAAAAGAGGTGGTTGTTGAGGAAGTAAAAGTAGAAACTCCTGTAGTTGAAGAGACAAAAGAGGAAGTAAAGAAAGTAAAACCATTAAAGAAAAACTTTATTGCCGGAAATGGAAGAAGAAAAACTGCAACAGCAAGAGTGTTTTTATGGGAAGAAAAAGGCGATTTCACGGTTAATGGTCTTAAGATCGAAAAGTATTTTCCGTCCATAATAGATCAGTCCAAATGGGTCAGACCATTCCACATAATAGGTGTCTCTCATCCGGATTCAAAATATTCAGCAAGCATTAAAGTTTCGGGTTCCGGTAAACCATCTCAGATGGATGCCATTGTTTTGGCTATAGCTAAAGCATTGTGCAAAATAGATCCGGAATTTGATAAAGCCTTAAGAAAGCAAGGTTTATTAACTAGAGACTCAAGAATGGTTGAAAGAAAGAAACCATACCTTCACAAGGCAAGAAAAAGACCTCAGTACTCAAAGAGATAATCTTTCACTTAAGAATTATATTTTCAAAATCTATCAATATGTCTTTGAGTTCCTGTATTTTCTTTCCCAGATCCAATACCCTACTTTGTTTTACACTCATAAAAGTAGCGTCATAAACTTGAGAAATCTCTTCAAGAACCCTCAGGGGAGGAACACATCTCCCTCTTTCGTAGGCACATATTGTTTTACCGGTTTTTCCAATTTTTTTACCAAACCTATCTTGCGACAGGTTTTTTTGTTCCCTTATACCCCTAATCCTTTTTCCAATATCTACTATATTATTCATATTCTAAATTAAATAGAACAACCTACATTGCTCTTAACTTGAAACTAACTAATATCATACTCAGTGAATATGATATGAAGATTAAAGATTTACAAAAAGAAGAAAAACCAAGAGAGAAGCTGATAGATAAAGGTCCGGAGGCCCTCACTAATACCGAACTTCTATCAATAATTTTAAGGTCCGGGGGAGTAGATTGCACATCAACTGACTTAGCACGAAATTTAATAAATAAGTTTTCAGGTTTGGATAAGCTTGTTTATACAGATATTACTCAACTTATGGATATACCAAATATCGGAATTGCCAAGGCTACCGGAATACTGGCGTTGGGTGAACTAGCAAAGAGACTGACCATAGAAAATAATATTAAAGGAAGTGTCATTAAAAAACCTCAGGACGTTTTTGATTCAGTAAAAAAGGAGTTTTCAGGAAAACAGGAAGAGCATCTTTATCTAATCTCCCTAGATAGAAAAAACAAAATTCTTTCAAAGGACTTGATCTCAAAAGGTACTTTAACGGAGACTTTAATACACCCAAGAGAAATATTTAAAAAAGCGTTAACGAAAAACGCATCCTCGATAATTCTCGTGCACAATCATCCATCAGAAGAGTCTTGCCCCAGCCTTGAAGATGTTAAGGTGACAAAAAGAATCGCAAAAACAGGAATCGAAATAGGAATTCCATTAATGGACCATCTTGTAGTTACTAAAACCGAATTTACCAGCATGAAAGCACAAAATCTACTTAATTAAAAACGAAGGGAGGTGAAAAAAATGATTAAAAAAATACTCAGTAAAATTCTAAGAAACAAAGGGCTTCTCACATTGTATGGGTCCCTTATTATCTTCTCGGGCGTAGTTGTAGGAGTCACTTACGCAGCCTTTTCCGACAAGTCCAATGTTCTTGGGGCAACCTTTACGGTAGGAAGTGCAGACCTAAAGTTTTTGAGTAATCTTGCAAACGAGACCGACCCCACCACCTATGTAGATGAGCTTCCAGGGCCAAATTTCCAAAACGTAAGTCCTATTTGGCAAGAAAACTACACACTCAAACTAATAAACCGTGGGACCTCAAAGCTAGCCATTACGACCAACTCTGCTTACGAAACTGCAAAAGATCCTAAAGATTTAAGAAGTGACATCCTAGTTGAGATACTAAAATGGGACGATCTTGATAAAGACGGGGAAATAGATTCTGGTGAAGAAACCCTAAGTTTGGGAAAGAAAACTATAACAAAATGGAAAACGGAGGGGTTTAGCCTAGGAGAATTAGAAGCCGGACAGATAATACCGATAATATTAAGATTCACTGCCCCCACCTTAACGGATACACAACAAGGCGCAACCGGAATATTTGATTTTGAGTTTAAGTCGATACAAATGTAATAAAGGTCAACCTGCTCTCCCTGCTGGGCAGGTTTTGTTAAATGAAATTTATCGTAGCAACATGTCTAATACTGATTTTGATTATTTCTATGTCTAAATATAGGGTATTCACCGTAGTTTCGGGGTCAATGGAACCAATTATTAAAAATGGATCGGTCGTCATCGTTAAAAAAACTTCAACATACAAAACAAACGATTTAGTCACCTTTAAAAATATAGAAGGAACAGGCACTGTGACTCATCGGATTGTAAAAATAGAACAATCACAAGGAAAATACCTAATATTCACAAAAGGAGACGGAAACGCAAATGTCGATCAAGTTGCAATAAAACCAGAGGATATTATCGGCAAGGTTGTATTCACATTGCCTCTTGCCGGAAAGTTCTTCTTACTTGTTTCTTCACCAAAACTTTTACCTATAACTTTCTACATTCCCGCAGGGCTTTTGTTTGGAACTTTACTTGGAAAACATAAAACGAGACATTTAAATAAATAGGCGGTTTTTAAGGATACTAAGGGATTTTTAATATATAATCACACCATGGAAGAACAAAAAAATAGATTGGAACAGTTAAAAATAACTTTGCAGATTGACGAAAAAAGGAAACGACTATCTGAAATAAAGGAACAGCTTAAAGATGAAAAAATCTGGAGCAACTGGGAAGACGGGCAAGAGTTATCTAAAGAACTATCATCGCTCGAAAATGAGGTCGAAGATTACGGAATGCTTGAGCTTTACCTTGAAACCGGAGAACTTGATGAGTTTGATGAGGAAATAAAAAAACTTGAGTTCAAAACATACCTCTCAGGTAAACATGATAAGAAAAACGCACTGGTATCTATTCATGCTGGACAGGGGGGTACCGAAGCAAATGATTGGTCAGAAATGCTTTTCAGAATGTACTTAAGATACGCAGAGAGAAAGGGTTGGAAATCCGAGGTAATTTCACAAACCCCCGGGGAAGAAGCAGGGATAAAAACAGGTGTAATCGAAATCTCAGGTGAATATGCTTATGGATTTTTGAAAATGGAGTCCGGAGTTCATAGATTGGTAAGGCTGTCCCCTTATAATGCTGATCAACTAAGACAGACTTCTTTTGCTTTAATAGAGGTAATTCCGGAAATTGAAGAAAACGACACTGACATTGTAGTTAAAGAGGAAGATGTAGAATGGGAATTTTTCAGATCCGGGGGCAAGGGTGGACAAAACGTAAATAAAGTATCAACCGCGGTTAGATTAAAACACAAACCTTCTGGAATTATCGTTGAATGCCAAGAAGAAAGATATCAAGGTAAAAACAGAGAGAAAGCCTTGAAAATTTTGAGATCAAAATTAGCCCTAATTGAAGAAGTAAAAGCTGACGCTGAAAAGAAAAAACTAAAGGGGGAATACAAAACCCCCGGCTGGGGGAACCAAATAAGAAACTATATTTTACACCCGTATAAATTAGTCAAAGATTTAAGAACAGATGTGGAAAGTGCAAATCCAGAGGTGGTATTAGACGGAGATTTAGACAAATTTGTTGAAGCTGAAATCAAACTTTAAATCTAAGATGGATTGTTTTTCTGAGGAAAATTCTCACCAGTAAAATCTTCGGGATCAAAATCCAAATCCGAATCAAAACCATCGCTCATAGGTTTAGCCTGAAAATCGTTTTGAAGTACTTCCCTTCCCCTACTTCCAGTAACCTCCGCTCCTATCAACCCATTTTCTTCCATCATATCAATAATCCTAGCTGCTCTGTTATAACCTATCGCAAGTTTTCTCTGAAGAAGCGACGCGGAAGCTTTTCCCGCTGATTTAACAATATCAAGCGCCTTTTCATACAACTCATCACCCTCCCTGTCTACACCACCCCCGCCCTTTTTCATGGAATCAGTTGGTGTGGCTAAAACTTCTTCTCTGTAATCAGGTTCCATTCCCTGAGACTTTAAAAACTCAACTAAATCACTGGTCTCTTTTTCGGATATGTATGCCCCCTGAAGCCTTATTGGCTTCATAACCTCCGGGGGTACGAAAAGCATGTCTCCCCTACCAAGAAGCTTTTCAGCCCCGGGTTGGTCAATAATAACTCTCGAGTCTATTTGGCTTAGAACTTGGAAGGCTATTCTGCAGGGAATATTGGCTTTTATTAAACCTGTAATAATATCGGTAGATGGTCTTTGAACCGCTAAAACAAGATGGATACCAGTAGCCCTTGCAAGCTGGGCAATTCTAATAATGCTTTTCTCAATTCCGGCAGGATCCCTTATCATGATATCTCCGAGCTCATCAACAACTAAAACAATGTAAGGCATCACCTGAATACCTGACTTCTCGTTATAAGACTCAATATTTTTCACTCTTGCTTGCTCAAACAGCTTGTATCTTTTTTCCATTTCATCAACCAACCATCTAAAAACCGACGGGGCTTTATCCATATCAGTAACTACGGGGGTAAGAAGGTGTGGTATCCCTTCGTAGTGTATTAGCTCAACTCTTTTTGGATCTACCAAAATAAACTTCACCTCCTGCGGAGTTGCTCTAAATAAAATTGAGAACAAAAGATTATGAATAAATATTGATTTACCAGAACCAGTAGTTCCGGCAATCAAAAGGTGTGGCATTTTTCCAATGTCACAAGTCAAAACTCTTCCAGCCACA
>CAZLHE010000003.1:0-35476 GCA_964559585.1 uncultured Candidatus Saccharibacteria bacterium | reverse complement strand
GTTCCATCCGGATTGAAATACATCCTCTCTACATCTATATCCAATTTATCAAAAACATAATCAAAGACTTTTCCGCCCATACCGTTGCCGGCATCAACAACTATATTTAAAGGACACCTGTTTTTGGAAGTTATAAAGGATAAAACCTTATCTCTATATGCTGGATATATGTCTAACTCTTCTAAAGTACCCACTTCTTCTGAAACCTTTTCGTATCTATCCTCCAAAATTATTCTTTTTAAATCCATTAGACCGGTTATACCGCTAACTGGTTTCGCTTTCTTAGTTACCAGCTTACAGCCATTCCAACCGACTCCATTGTGAGAAGCGGTGATTACAATACCTCCGTTAAATGTATTATGGTTCTCCCCAACGGCAAAATATAGCATCTCGGTGGCAATTTCTCCCAAATCTACAACATCACAACCCATTTGGCGCACACCATCTATCAGAGCTCCTTTTAACTCAACACTTTCCGGTCTCATATCATAACCTATAACCACCTTTCTTGGTTTAAAAAAGGTCACATAAGCTTTTCCAAGACACTCGTAGAATTCTTTATTCAACTGCGAGGGATACTTGCCTCTGATATCGTAAGCTCTAAATATTGAGTCGAGAATTTCTTTTTTCATAAAATGAGTATCTATAAAATAGTATCATTATTGAAAGAGAAGGGGATGGTTTATTAGATAACTAAAGAAACCTCTATATCCCCGATATCATCCTTTAAAAATACTTTATTTTCATCAGACTTTTTGCCACCTATGTACAAACCCGTGTTCTCACCTCTTTTAACATTTATATTATAGGTAGTCTTTCCATAAGTGTACTTCATCTCAAAGGCATCCCAAACTCCTGGAATAACCGGATCCAAAGTGAAGAAATCAGGATACTTCTTAAAACCCAATATATCTTCTATACCAATACGATAAATCAAACCCGCTGATCCTGTGTACCAACTCCAACCGCCCCTTCCCAAATGTTGTGGATTAGAGTAGACATCCGCTACCATTACGTAAGGTTCAGATTTGTATTCTGCTACGCTCTTTTTGTCAAGCGAACGACTAATTGGGTTTAGCATATCGAACAATTCATAGGCTTTATCTCCTCTTTTTTGCATCGCGTAGGCTCTCACGGCCCAAAGCGCTCCGTGCGTATACTGCCCCCCGTTTTCCCTTATTCCCTCAGGATAACCTTGTATATACCCCGGGAAAGGTGCTGAGTCCTTAAAAGGTGGTGTGAGTAAGTTAATTAGCTTCCTATCCTTATTTTCAAGATATTTTTCATGACTTTCCATAGCTTTTATTGCCTTTTCAGGAGCTGCTACTTTAGAAATTACACTCCACGATTGCGAGATAGAGTCAATGATACATTCGTTATTAATATGGGAACCCAAAGGAGTACCATCATCGTAAAAAGCTCTTATATACCAATCCCCATCCCAACCACTTACATCTAGATTTTTCTTAAGTTCTTCGGAAACTGACATATATCTGGATAATTCTTCTTTATGGTCAGTATTTTCTAAAACTTCCGTAAAGTTATCTAACACAGCAAATAGAAACATCCCTAACCAGACACTTTCTCCTTTTCCCTCGTCTCCTACGCTATTTAAACTATCGTTCCAGTCACCGGAACCAATTAAAGGCAGTCCGTGAGCTCCAAAATTTAGGGATTTATTTATGGCCCTCAAACAGTGATCAAGCACATTACCTCGTTCCCCCGAAACGCTAGGAATACCATATACACTTTCTTCGTGCTGTTCTAAAGCCTGCATTTCTAAATAGGAAACTTCTTCATTTAAGATACCGGTGTCTCCGGTTTTTTCAATGTAGTAACTCACTACATAAGGAAGCCACAACAAATCGTCACTGATTTTTGTTCTAACACCCGCATTTGACGGATAGTGCCACCAGTGTTGCACATCTCCTTCTTTAAATTGGTGGCCACAGCATAAAATTATATGATTCCTTAATTTCTTAGGGTCGGCATAAACCAGAGCCATAACATCCTGCAACTGATCTCTAAAACCAAAAGCTCCTGCTGCTTGATAGAAAGATGTTCGCCCATATAAACGGCAGGACAACACTTGGTAAAGGAGCCAGTTATTCACCAGGTAATCAAATTTACTATCTGGGGTTTTAACCGTAATAGTAGACTGAAGCTTGTTCCATAATTCCTTTACTTCTTCAAAACTTTTATCTACCCGGTCTAAACTAGTGTACTTATCAATTAATGAACCTACATTGTCAATTTCATCAGTTTGTCCTAATAAAAATACTAAACTTACTTGGGAGTTACTTGGAATTTCCACTTCAGTAGTTAAAACCCCGCATTTATCAGAAACGGACTTGAACCCTGTAACACCTTTCTTATTATTCAACACCCACAACGGTGTTTTTCTAGAGCTACCTCTGCCAAAAAATTTCTTCCTGTCCGAAGTTGCCGCAATTATTGGTCTGCTTGTAGCCATAAAAGCTAACTGATTTGTAAAGGAATCGTTAAAAAGATTTCTAGCAATTATGCTTTGCCTTACAGATTCAAATTTAATATTTAGGTTTTCTTGAGTTAAATTCCCATGCTCCCCTAAAACAAATTCAACGTAATGGGAACACTCTATCTTCTTACTATAATTACTATTATTTGCTAAAGTTAGCTTTAATATCTTCACAGGATCCTGTTTATCTACAAATACCTTTAATGTGTGCTCTATATTTCCATTTTTACCTATAAATTCAGAGTAGCCCTGGGAGTGTGTTACTTTAAACTCGCCGCTCTTATTAGGCAATGGTGTGGCACTAAAAATACTCCCCGAATCCAAATCCTTAAGATACAAAACTTCACCTTGCGGATCGCTTACAAAGTCATTTGACCAAGGAGTAATTTTATTTATTTGGCTATTAATGTTCCATGTATAACCCAAACCCGATTCTGTAACCAATGTGCCAAATTTTTCGTTTGAGATCACATTTGACCACGGTAGGGGAGTTGGGTTTTCCGGAGAAAACTTAATAACATAACTTTTTCCTTCAGACGTAAAACCTCCTAACCCATTGTAATAAATTAGATCCTCACTAACATTTTTTACTAAACTGATACTCCCAATTAATTCCTGTTGTGCTGCTTCTTTAAAGGCAACCGTGTCGGGTGTGCCAGAGCTTGAAGCAAAGTTGATCTGTTCGTCTAAAGAACCTAAAGACGTGTCAAAAACGATTCTTGCCAAAGACAGTAATGTAAATCTCTCCTCAAGGGACATGTTATTTACATTTAGTGTATAAACCCCCGAATCTTTATAAGGATGGGGTAGAGAAGTTTCGATAACTTCGTAAACACCGCGTTCTAGGTTCTCCTCGTAACTCTGTGTTTCGTCAATTATAAATACAAGGTCAAACCGAAATCTTAAAAGTCTGAAGTATTCGTGTAAGAGAGCCATATTTCTTACTAATTCAATGTTTTTACTATTTACTTTTAACACTAGTAATTTGTTTTCTCCCGAAATACCAAATCTGTATAAAATTCTTTTTTCTTTGGTGTAATCAATATTAATTTGTTCTTTCAAACGATGGTCTGAATAAACTAATCTCGAAGCAACCTTTTGGAAACTAAGCTCCTGTCTCACGTCAATTCCTAAATGAGTCCTCTTAGCTTCAATATAATGGCTATTCAAATAACGTAATTCCTGTATTTCCTCTTTCGAAAAAAGTAAATCCTTTGTTGCTCTAACCTCATGTAAGTTGGCAGCGTACCCATACACAAAATGTATTTTCCTTGTCTCTCCGGGCTTAACATTAACTTTATAACGTAGACTAAAAATAGGATCGAGAACCGTACCCACACTATTGGTAAGTGCAGAATTTAAGGCAGCGGGATTTTGTACAGATTTTAACCTACCGACAAAGTTTGGTCTGCTTGTGTCATATGAATCCACAGACAAGTCGCCATCTTCAGAAAATGCAAAATGAAAAGCATATTTTTCTATGTCATGGAAATACCTTTTTTTTCTTCTGGCGGTTAACATGCCATTTTCATAGTCGGTTTCTATAAACAGCTTATTAAACGCAGGGTGGTTAATTCCTGATTTATATTCATCTAACATTATTTCTGTATAAGTAGTTATCTCATAAGATTTGGACATACTTGATTTATTAGATAAAGTTAATTCCCTTATTTCAAAGTTCTTTTCCGGCGGTACGAAAATATTTAGTTCAGTTTCTGTTTTCTTGTCTATTCTATGAAATTGGGCGTACTCAGCATAAAACTTCACCTCATATTCATCGGGATTTGTTAATGTAGGCTGATACGTAGCGGACCACGCGTAATTAAGATCCACATCCTTAATATAGATATGGCTTCCAGAACTATCCAAAGTAAAGTCCTCGTTAAATCTATTAATGTAGGTGTCTTTAAATTTGCTGTAACTCGCCCCAGAATTTGTGATCATAAGCATGTAGCTCCCATTTCCGTATATTTGTGCCAATGGGAATAAAGTATTTGGAGTATTAGAATATCGAACCCTCTCTTTTTCAAATTTCCTAACTAACGTGAGTCTTCTATCAAGAGTGTATTGATTTGGCTCTACAACATTTGAGACTTCAGGTATTTTCTCATCTAACAACACCTCACAAGATTTTATGTAATCATTTTTTTGCAATCTATCTATCATTATTTTCTCATTAAGGACATTATTTATAGCTACCAAACTCATACCTTGGTGGTGCGCTGTGTAAATTTTTACATTTTCCCCTTTCTTAGGATTTTCCACCGATCTATTAAAATCTACAGATTCAAAAAATCCATATGCTCCAAAAACTCCTTCATTTTCAAGTAAATGTAGATTTTCTTCAGCTTCGGTTGGGTTTATCATCAATGACAAAAAAGTAGAATACGGAGAAACTACCAAATCTTTGGTATCGTATCTTTTTAGCGCCAAACCAGGAACGCCCATCATTTTATATTGATAATTATAGTCAAAATCAAAAGCATCAAAGTTTGATTCAGACACACCAAAGGGAATTCCATTATCTGCGGCATATTTTTTTTGAAAGTAATAAATCTCTCTACTCGTCTGACTTAAAATTGTGTTATTTTTTTCGTTAAAAAGCAGAGTCGGTAAAAGATACTCAAATATAGTACCTCCCCAGGACATTAGATAAAATTTTCCATTTCTTACTCTAAGAGGACGCCCTAGTTTAAACCAATGCTTAAGTTCCACTTGATCTAAGGCTATGGCAACGTAACTTACAATACGCGCCTCAGACGCTAAGAGATCGTAATAACTGCCGTCTTTTTTCTTCGTGAGAGTGTTAAATCCTATAGAAAATATAGACAGATCTTTGTCGTACAAAAAGGTAAAGTCAGTTTTTGTATACAATCTCTTAATTAGGTGTGAAAGCTTCAGTAATCTTTTAGATTGTTCTACACTTTCCTTTTTTATATCTTGGGATAAAGATAAACACGAAGACTCCAGTAACATCAAGGAGACTACAAAGTTACCGCTGTCTGCTGTAGAAATGTAAGGATTCAGAGGTTCCAAAGTTTTTAGGTCATACCAGTTGTAGATATGGCCCCTATATTTAGGCAGTTTATACAAAGTGCCCAAGGTTTTTTCTAGTTTATCCAATAAATTGTCTAAATCTATAATATTGAGATCATAGGAAGATAAAAGAGACAAAAGGTAGAACCCTATATTGGTGGGAGAAGTCCTGTATGTAACTTTTTTTACAGGAGATAGTTGTAAGTTATCCGGTGGAAGGTAGTTACTTTCTTCATTCGTGTACTCTTCAAAAAATGACCATATCTTTTTAGCGTAAAAAAGCATTTTTTCTTTGTCTTTTATCTGGTCTGAAAATTTAGGTTTTGGGTAGAGCTTACTTATATAAAAAATATATAAAGGTGAAAGAGCCCAGAGAACTATAATAGAAATATTAAGAAAAGAAAATCTATTTAATAAAAATAGCGCAGCTAGAATAACCAAATTGAAAAAAGTGAACTTTGAAATTAGTAAGTCCCAAACACTGTTTTGTTTACTCTTTAGCTGTTCCACGTCTCTATGCGTGGTCCACTCCAGTAGGCGCCTGTTAAGACTTAAGCGATAAAGCGTCGTGATGACGGCGTTAACTTTATTAAAAGCTAATGACCACAGAAGGACGAAAGACGTAAATATGAAAGTGGTTTTTCCGATCATAAAAATTAAGGAAAGTTTTAGCTTTTCTACAAAGGGTATTTTGTGAACAATAAATTTTTTAATACTAAAAATATCAATAAAAAGAGGGGCGAAAAACAAAACCGCAATATAGAAAGTCAAAAGGGCAGATGGTATAAATAGCCACCCTAACACAAACAAAAGTAAGTAGGCCGGCAAAACCAAACTTCTTCTAAGATTATCTACTATCATCCAATAAGATAGTAGATCTAATGGGTTTTTAATCTTCCTACCATCAGTTGTAACAATATGTGGTAACAACCAGGGTAAGAGTTGCCAGTCTCCTCGTACCCAACGATTATCTCTTGATAAGTAACTGCGGAAGGCGGAAGGAAATTCTTCCATTAAACTCGTGTCGGATAAAAACCCGGCTTTTGCAAAACAACTCTCTATTAAATCGTGACTTAGAAGCTTATTTTCAGGAAATCTTTCTCCCAAACTTTCTTTGATCGCCCAAACGTCAAAAATTCCTTTACCCATAAAGTTAGATCTATTAAATAAATCTTGGTAAATATCTGAAACAGCGGTGGAGTAGGAATCGTAGCCACTTTCTGCGACAAATATCTTGGTGAAAGGGGACAGGTTTTCCGCCTCAGGCTCTATTATAATTTTGGGTTGTATAAAGCCGTAACCACGTACAACAATTTTTTTTCCGTGGTCCAGAACAGGTACATTAAGCGGATGAGTCATTGCACCGATGAGTTTAAGCGAGATGTCCGCCGGTAGCATAGTATCTTCATCAAGCGTTATAACGTATTTTATATTTTGTAATTTATCTATGTTACCGTCTATAACCGAGAAAGTGGTAGCAATGCTATCTTTTTTCCGGGTTAACCAGTCTACCAGCTCCAGAAGTTTTCCTCTTTTTCTCTCCCAACCCATCCACACATTTTCCTTTTCATTAAACAAACGATTCCTATGAAATAGATAAAATACATCAAATCCCGCCGCACGGTGCTTGAGATTCAACTTCCTAATCTTCCTCCTCAAATATAAAAGCGGTTTCTTATCTTCCTCCGACTCTATTTCATTTGAGTCTTTGTAGTCACTAAGCAAAGCAAAATAAAGATTGTTGTATTTATTTGACAAAAACCTTTTTTCCAGGTCACTGACTAAACTATCAATTTTTTCGTTACTGGGTAATAAACACGGAACGACAATCAGAGTTTTACAATCTTCAGGTACCCGATCAACTAAGTCAATTTTAGGTGGAAGTGCCGGAGGTAGAAAAAGTATAAATATTTTATTGACGAAGAAAATAGAAATATTAGAAACAGGTATTAGTTGTGATATCAAGGCCAAGACTACAAAACTTGTATGGTGCGTAATGCTGACAAAAACTAAAAAGGAAATAGCAGAAAATAAAAAGGTTAAAAAAACAATACTTCCTATGTAGCTAATATAGGGATGCTTTTTCATTAGGTCTTTGATCTTTCCCTTTAAGGACGGCTTAAACCCCACTTTGTTGGAAAATTCAAAATAACCGTTATCAATTAAGTGAAAACCCACGTGGCGTTGTATATCAATATTAGAAGCCTCTGCAGTCTCAACCACCTTTCTTGCAATCTCGGATTCACTAAAATTGCTATTAACACTCATATCTTCAATAACATGTCGATACCTATCTTTACTAATCTCATCCATCAAAGGATAAACATTTGCGGGATCGTTCATCAGGGTACTTTCCACGATACTTACTCTGTTGAAAAGCTTATTCCAATTAATGTACGAAAAGTTTTTTATGGAGGTAACCGTATTATTTAGATTTTGTTTTAAGTCTAGATCTCTCAAGACACTTGCACGGGTAAATTCCTCTAAGTTAAGGTCATCTTCGTGAATTTTCCCTTCAATAAGTTCCAAGGTATCCTCTACGCGATAGTCCAATTCTCGAATATCTTCTA
Source organism: uncultured Candidatus Saccharibacteria bacterium (assembly GCA_964559585.1). Classification (GTDB taxonomy): domain Bacteria; phylum Patescibacteriota; class WWE3; order UBA101185; family UBA10185; genus JAAZNV01. The sequence continues at coordinate 27,373 of CAZLHE010000003.1, read as the reverse complement.
ATACTGATAACAAAACGTGTGGATTTATGTCTGCTACATGCAAAATTTTTCTCACCCTCTTAATTGGATTTTTTCCCTTACTTAGATTTAATGAAATTTCTTCCACAACTCGATTAGCAAACTTACCGTTCTGTATCTTTTCCTTTATCTCCTGACCTCTAATTAATAAGGAGCGGAGGAGTTCGTATCTTATCACAGTAGGTAAAATCCACAACTCCACACTAGATAACGGGTAAATTTTCTGATACCCCTTAAGAAACGGTATGAGGCTCTCTTGTGAAAATTCGCAGCTCGTAATTTCAAGATACTTTTTAGCAATATAATGAACTTGAAAATATATATTTTCGTATTCCACTAAAGGAAGCTTCTTGAGTATTTTTGGTTTGAATGTATCCTTAAAAATTACAGACTGCTGACTGATTAAATAATAATTGTCTAAAATCCAAGAGGCGGACAATGGCACTATCTCGGGATTTTTTTCGTATTCCACAACCAAATAGGTGTATAGATCGTTTATTCCAATAAATAGGCTCTTGTAATCTAATTCTTCATTTGATTTAAACAGCGAAAACAACCTTTTTGAGGGAAATTTTTTCTTTATGGATAAATCCCGCCCTAATGTGTAGAAATTTATCTTATTGTTCATACTTTTTCTCTTAAATCATTCTACAGGACAGAGGAGTTTAAGGTAAGGTTACCGAGGATTATTTTTAGTTTTATTATCTAATGACTTTTCCTGCTATAGCAACAAACAGTTCCAACAAATTCCCACGCGGCCAGCCAGGTCTTTCGTTATCATAGCAATATTAGGCGCACTAAATATATAAGTTCACTGAGATGTCAAATCTGTAACTTTTCCCTATTAAAAATTTATCCGCTGTCCAGAAAAATCTAAAGGTTTTGGAGAACATGTCTAAAGGGTCTATAATTCAAAACAATGTCAGGATACAAACGCGTTCTTTTAAAACTTAGCGGGGAAGTGTTTGGTGGAGAAAAAAAAGTGGGTTTGGATTTCAAAGCGATAGGATTAATTGCCTCAGGAATCAAAAAACTTATTGAGGAGACTGGTGTTCAGCTAGCGATAGTTAACGGTGGCGGCAATCTCTTTAGGGGACGGGATCATCAGGAGGGAACTGTTGATCCGGCGCAGCTGGATTATATTGGTATGCTTGGAACGATCATGAACGCTTTGGCATTACAACAAGAATTAAACGTTCTGGGGGTTGCCTCAAGGGTGATGTCATCTTTAAGGCTGGATCAGGCTTGCGAACCCTTTATTCGTTTGCGAGCCATACACCACTTGGAAAAAGGCTACGTTCTAATACTGGCGGGAGGTACCGGCAGCCCTTTTTTCACCACAGACTCCGCAGCCGCACTGAAGGCGGCAGAAATAAACGCTGATATTTTGTTGAAAGGGACTAATGTAGATGGGGTTTACGATAGTGACCCCAAGACAAATACAAATGCCAAAAAGTTTCCACAGCTTACGTTGCAGGAAGCGTTGGTTAGAGGTTTGATGGTGATGGACAACACAGCTTTTGCTCTTTGCCAGTCCCAGCATATCCCGGTTGTGGTTTTTGATGTTCGAGATTTTAATAATGTTAGTCGCGTGATCAAGGGGAAAAAAGTAGGTACACTGATCACACCATAAATCTAAAATCGCCGAGTTTTAAAATTAAGAAATCTTTAAAACCTCATCACTAATTATCTTTGGGGAATTTCTCTTAGGCAGAAGTCTAATTTTTTCCCTTATCTCTGATAAAACAGACCCGGTTGATAACTCGAGAATAATACTTGGTATCGCAGACATAGTTTTTACTGCTACAGCAAAACCATTATCAACAAGGTATTGGGAATTCGCATCTTCTTGTCCTCCATAATCCGACCTAATTAAGACAGTAGGTATGTTTAATGCCAATGCTTCTGCGCATATTAACCCACCGGGTTTAGTAATTAATACACTGTGTTGTTTAATTAAATCAGCAATTTTATCTACGTAGCCAAATATTCTCAGTCTGCCAGCTTGTACATATTTTTTGTAGTATTTAGTCAAGGCTCTTCTAAGCTTTATATTGCGTCCGCACACTACAGTTGTATGTATACCTAATTTCTTCAAAGAACCAATTAATTGGTTAGCACCTTTGGTGATGGACAGACCCTTATCTTTTTGTATATCTCCTGTGATAATTATGACTCCTTTGAATTTTCTATCTATAAAGCCCCCATGATTTTTTTTAGATTCTAAAAACTGCTTCCGTAGAGGTATTCCTGTCACCATTATTTTGTTACCAGCTACTCCTAGTTTTATTAAATCAAGCTTTGCCGCTACATCTGGAGCACAGTATAGATCCACTTGAGGCACTGACCAATAAGAATGGGGTCGAAAGTCCGTAATTATAACTACATGTTTAAAATTTAACTTACTTTTCTGTCTTATGTCTGAAATTAGTTGAGCTGCCAGAGCATGTGTACATATAACGACATTTGGTTTGGAGGTTAATACATATTTTCTTAGCGGGGAAAAGTTGTCAAAAATTATGGGTAGAATTTTTTCTCCAATCTTGTTTAAATTTTCACTTTTCCAAAGAAAATCGTAAATTGCTCCGGTTATTTTAGATTTTGTGTGAAGCTTTGATATTGGAGCCGCGATTTTTGCCTTAGAGAAATCAAACAGATCCTTTTTAGCAACCACGATATCTTTATCTATTGATTTAAGCGTCTCTTCTACCGCAGTAGCAGCAACCCGATGCCCATTTCCTACCGATGCGTATAGAATAAGTATCCTTGCCTTAGCTTTTTTCATTTTGAGAATTCTATCCTTCTAGTAAGAAAATAACATAATTAAGCTCTAAGTAAAAATCAGTTATAATGTACACAACATTTTATGTCTTTTTTTTCTTCGATTAAACACGTTATATTTCCAGGGTCGCAGAACAAGCACATTCTCCGGTAGTTTTTTTTGTGCTATCATCCTTTCAGTCTTTTAATTATGGGAAGGTACCAAAGTGGTCAAATGGAGCGGTCTGTAAAACCGTTGGCTCACGCCTTCGTGGGTTCGAACCCCACCCTTCCCACCAGAAAAGAAATCCATTTTTACAGTTAAAGACACTTAGAAAGCTTTAATATTTCCTGCGGTGTGGGATTTTTGTCAATTACCAACTCTTTTGCTCGCTCATCCCCAACAATACTAGTGAAACAATCGATTTGCTCCTGAGTAATGTTTTGTTCTATATCTTTCACTAAACCTTCAAAATCCCCAGCATCCAAATACTCCACCTGTGTAGGAGATAATTTACTTCTGTCTACAGCGGACCTTACCGCGTACTTCATAAGATAGGATGTAATATCACCTGACTTAAAACCCTTGTATAGATGGTAGGACGCAAAAATAATAACTAAACCGACCAGAATCGTTATTAACATAAAAACAGTTTTTAATATTTTAAACATAAGCTAATTGTATATTAAATTTGCGTCAACTCCTTCGGATATTTATATACACAAAAGAAACTGATGCAAGTTTCATTTAATAGAATTTATATGTTTATAGTAAAGTCTTTTAACAGTTTCTGTGCTTAAAAAGTAAGCTATCACTATAGCTAGGAGTAGCCATAAATAGTTTGATGTGGGCTTAACAAATTGAAAGACTTCCGCCCCAAATTTGGTAAGGGGTATATACACAGTAAAAAAGGCAGCCACTAAAGTTAAAACAATTATTTGGATGGAAGGCATTTTTTTCAAATTAAAGATGAACTTTCTAGTCCTGATAGAATAAATTAGGACTAACTCCGTTAAAATACTTCCGATAAACCAGTTGGTTCTAAGAACGCCGGGACCTTTTTTAACAAACATGCCAAACATCATAAAGTCAAAGGCAGTGCTTACAAGTCCAAGCAACGTTGCGAGAAGAAGTATATCCTTAATAGAGTAGTTTTTCTGCTCTCTAAGCTCACTTTTTACCGGCCTGTCAGTTGCAATTGAGATCATAGGAAAATCAGAGAGTAAATTAACAAGAAGGATTTGTACCGGAAGCATCGGTAAGTAATCTATCATTAAGGTAGCAAATACCATCGCGTAGAAGTTTCCAAAATTGGAGGCCAAGGTCGCCTTTATGTAGTTTGTTACATTCACGAAAGTTTTTCTACCAAGTTCTATTCCATCTACAATTACCTGTAAGTTGCGTTTAAGCAAAATTATATCGGCAACTTCTCTGGAAACATCCGCAGCGCTGTCTACTACTATCGCAACTCCCGCTGCCTTTAAAGCCGGAGCATCATTAATTCCTTCTCCCAAATAACCAACCTCAAAATCCTCCTGTAAAAGTTTGATAATTTGATATTTCTGTTCGGGAGACACTCTTGCAAACACATTAATTGATTTCAAAACTTCCTTTTGTTCATCTCTTTTAAGTTTTGCAAATTCCTCTCCGGTTATTACATCCGAAAACCTATTCGCAATACCAACTTTATACCCAACTGCACCAGCCACCTCAGGGCTATCTCCGGTAATTATTTTTACCGTCACCCCATAACTTTTTGCTTTAGATACAGCGGCAGTAGTACTCTTTTTTATTGGATCTTCAAAGGAAATTAAACCAATAAGTTCAAGGTTATTTTCCTCATCACTTATTTCATACGTTTCGTCTACAACAGTTTTCTTTGCAATTGCTATGGTTCTTCTACCCAGTCTTCCCTCGTGCAAAATCCACTTTATAACTTTATCCCCCATAGACTCCGATAAATTTTTAACAAAGGGTACTATTGCTTCTGGCGCACCTCTAACTATCAAGGTATTAAGATTTTCATCTTTTACAAGCACGCTGTTTCTTTTTCTTGCTGGGTTGAAAGGTATTTCATATATCTTTTTTTCGCTAGAGAATAATCTTTTCTCTTTATTACTCGCTTGTAAGTGAATGGCCAAATCAAAGGCATTATTAGGGGTTATATCGCCGTTTGTAACTGAAGACGCTAAAAGACAGTACTTTATGGTTTCTTCCTTATTTTCAGAAAAAATATCTGCAACTGTAAGCTTATTTTCAGTTATAGTGCCTGTTTTGTCGGAACATAAAATTTGTATTCCTCCAAGATCTTCGATTGAGGAAAGTCTCTTTACGATAACATGCTTCTTGGCAAGCATCGCAGCTCCAAGAGACAAGGAAAAAGTAGATACAAGAGGCATTGCCTCTGGAATTACCCCTACCGCCAGTGCCACAGAAAACACCGTTAAATCAACAAATGACACCGTCCTTTTAAACACAAGGTGAACTACAAAAACAAGCGCAAGGGTAATTAAGGTTAAAAATAGTATAAACTTGCTGAATTTAGTAATTTGTTTTTCAAACGCACTGACTTCTTTAGTTTCAGTTGTTATTTTTGCTATTTTTCCAAATACAGTATCCTTTCCGGTTGCCACCACAACTGCATACCCTTTGCCTTCGACAACCGTAGTACCGGAAAATATAATATTTGTAGCCTTATATAGATCCGTTTTTTCAGAATCCAGTTTTTCTATGTGTTTCCTGATTTGTACTGACTCACCGGTTAGTGTTGATTCGTCAATCACCAGGTTATTAGCCTTAATTAGTCTTAAATCAGCTGAGACTATATCACCGGTTTCAATTTGAACAATGTCTCCCGGAACTAATTCTGAAGAACTTATTAGTATTTCTTTACCTTCTCTTAAAACCGCGGCTTTTCGATCAGTAAATTTTTTCAAATATTTTGCCGTTTTTTCTGATTTGTATTCCTGAACAAACCCCAAAAAAACATTTATCAAAACGAAGGCCAATATCATGGAACAATCTATGTATTCCTTTAAAACAAAGGTTAGAACGGAAGCTATAAGTAAAAGGTAAATAAATGCAGATTTAAACTGCCTCAAAAAAATTTCCCATATGCTAACTTCATGAGACCTGGATTCGTTACTGCCGTATTTCAAAAGCCTTTCACGAACAGATTTATTCGTTAAACCAAACTCTGAAGACGTCTCAAGATCATTTATAGTTTCCTCGACGGATAGGGCGGTATATTTAGGAAAACCCATATTATAAATACTAACTGTTTTAATACTTTCTTTCCATAACAAAACAAGAAAGCCATAAACTTCGAATTTATGGCTTTAGGTCATTTTACCTAGGAAATTTAAATCTCAATTGTTTTGGTTGGTTACTTTTCCATTCTCTTTTGAAGATGTGTCTTATGTCAGGACCGCTTAGAGAGTCTGTATTTATAGATATCTGAATCCCTTTTTCTCCCAAGCAGTGTTGTAGACACACACAATTTCTGCAGTTTAGGGTAGGGTGTTTCGGAAAAGACTCGCAATTCAAATTCCTGACTAAATGAAGGATGACTTCATCTAATCTTTTTTGGCTCTCCTCATCTTCTACCGACACAAAATAAAATTTGTTGTGGTAAAGAGCGTAAAAGAAAAACCCAATTGGCCACACACCGTTATAGTATTTATAGGCTCTGGTATAAGCCGTGGCTTGAATACTACTCGCCAGGTGGTGCTGATTGCCTGCTTTTGCAAGTTCAGATGTATCTTTCCCCCTGTCCCAATCACTCAGAGACGTTTTTATGTCAATTATTACTTGCGGGGAGTAGCCGGAATTTAACTGCCCATCTGAAATAAGATCGGGTCTATATCTAGCAACTACTTCATTGCTAACAGCCCTAACCTGATCAGACACAGTAACTAGATCCACTCCAAAAACCTTAATTCTTCTTCTTTGCTCAATTTCGACTGGATCGGGTTTACACTCATTAGCATTCCAATAGTTTGAAATACATCTAAGCCCGATGTTGCGGTATTTCCCAGCAGTTGCTTTATCGGGCTCCATCAATGACTCTTCGTTTTCCTTAAGCATTGTTGACCATTTGTAATGCCACGCCCCTGATGCCGATTCAAGAGATTTATAGAAAAACTTCCGGCCTTTCGGTCTTTGTCGATACATGCCGGCGATAAACTCATGAACCGCCTTTCCACATAACATTGGGTAACTAATCATTCCCTTCAGCTTTAGTACGTGCTTAAAGTAGTACAAAGCCGGACAGGTCAGATAGTCTGACAGCGCTGCTGCACTCGTATGGGGTGTCATTTTATTCTCCTATTCGTTTTTTAAGGTTCCTAGGTAGTTGTTTTAAGTGTAGTTCAAAAGAACTCAATTCTCAATAAAAAGATTATTCCAAAGTGTCTTGTTAGAAATTACTTTTCCATTGCTTTTTTCCTAAGATTTTGTGGCATAAGTTCACTGGCGTATCTTACTTTTGAAACAACTTTATTCATAGTTAGTGAAGGACTCTTTTGTGATAAATCCTCCAAAACTCCAAACCATTAATATAAACAGAATCAACCTTATAAAACTTAATGGTAGGTTCGTTTTTCATGCTTGGTGGAAATGGTTTATTTGGGCCAAGCACCATTACATTGTAACTGTTCGGGTGCGCAACTAAAACATTATCGACATACCCGCCCTTATATATAGATGCTAGCGATTCAAAATCGCTCGCGCCTATTTTAGCTCTTTCCCCAAATCTGGAAATGATTTTGTCTCGAAGTTCAAACACACCAACCCCGAATAGTTTCTGCCCGATAATTTCGTTCCCCACCGAAGCATCTCCATAAATAGGGCAGTTGTAAAGTAAGTAATAAGGAAATAATTTATAAAGAGGAATAGCGACAGAGTAGACAAACAAAAACAATGGAATAACTGCAAGATAAAATCTCTTTTTAAGAAACTCTGCCCAGCCCAAAACAGACCCGATGGCGAAAAATGGATACAGGGGGACTATGTACCTATCAACCTTCTTACTGAAATATTGAAGTATACAAAAATAACCGAGGTAAAAAATTCCCATAAATATCTCAAAAGAAATTTCTTTAAGTTTTCCTGAACTTTTTCTAAATATCCGCTTTACTAATCTAAAAATTACACTACTTACAAAAATCACAAAGCCGATCATTAAAAATAAGGAATTCTTAATGAGAAAAAGTATCGGGTAAAAGAACGGTCCCGGGTTTTTAGTTGGAACCCCGAAGAAAATCTGGCCATGACCATCATCCTCACCAACCTTTCGGCTTTGAATAAATATCTTGTTTAACGTTTGACTAGGTTCCACCCAAAGTGCTGGAAATAAGGCAAAGTAAAAACCAACCGAAAAAACTAAAAGGGTCAACATAAAATAAATGGTTTTTTTGAAGCCCTGATTTAGAAGTGTTAATGAACCTCCCGCGAGCAAACTAAAGACAAAAGCTCCAATAAACAAAGTTTTTGACAAGGCGGCTAGTGACAATAACAAAGAAGCTAACACGACCTGGAAAAAATTAAATTTCTTTATATTTAAATAAATTATCGCCAAAGCTAAAATCACATACAAAGATATCTGCGCATCGTGATGAATAAGCCTTGAATTACCAAGATAAAACGGCTCTACCACCAAAACTATCATGCAAAGTAGAGCCAACCACCAGTTTTTCAAAGCCTTGCTCAATACAAGTAAAATGCAAACTGCAAGAACACAAAGCCAGATATCAAGACCAAGCATTACGTCCATGTGAAGTTTTTCGTCATTAGCAAAAATATTTCCCACAGAAGTATTTTGTAACTTGCTCGTAATAAGAGACGTAATCGTAAATTCCCACATTATGGGAACACCGGGATGGTATTTCTGAAAAGTTTTAGCGTAATTTTTAGTGCTTAGCGCGTTTAAAAAGTCCTCTGACCTGTCATGCCAATACACCTCGTCACTGTTGAAACTTTCGGTGCCTAGTCTTGGAAGTCTCACACCCAGGAATATTCCGACAAAAAGCAGCAAACTTAAAAATTTAAGAAACTTTATCACGGAGAAATTATAGCAATTAAACTATTGTTTCCAGAATCTGTTTATTTTTCTCGATTTCCGCGTCAATTGCCTCCTTTAAAAGTTTTTCGTCATTTCTACATCTGTATTCAATGATGCTGGAAGACCTGTGGGCGTGAACATAATCCATTCCACCTGACATAAGGTATCTTTCGTGTAACTCATGAAGTATCACAAAACCTCTTTCTCCGGGAGGCAGATCATCGTCAATCCAAACCTCATTTAAAGGAATAAAGTCATACACAAAATGATGCCCACCCTCGGTAAAATCGTTAAAGTAAAGTCCCCTTACGGCCTCTCCGCTTACAACACACACTTCAACCACACCCTTGTACTTATCAAGTTTTTCCTTATATATTTCTTTTGGAATGTCAGAACTAATACTGCTTACTTTCTTTTCAAGTTTCTTCATCAAATCAGACTTAGAACGTTCTCTTTTTTCAAGCGAATCCGCTGCTTCCAATGCTTTGTCATAAGGAACTCCGTTTTTCATCATATTCCATTCAACGATCATATGATTTATGAAATAATCCTTCTCGTCTGACCCATGTTGTTTATCAATCCAAAATTCTTTTGTAGGGATAAAATCAAATCTAAAATGCTGTCCAAAGTTCGTGAACTCCCGGTTTATCTTATTTCGAACATGCTCGCCATCTACCTCCCAAACATCAAAGTCTTCAAACACCTCAAGTTTTTTAATATAGGGGGCTTCGGGCATTACCATTAATGATATTATAAAAATCAGGTTTAAACAAAGTCTAGCTAGTGATAAAATTAACTTCAATTATGTTTTCAAAGGCCGCACTCAAAAACAAAGCCTTTAGATGTCTCCTCGCATCACAAATAAGTTCGATACTTTCGGTTTGTATTGTCAATTATCTACTCGTTCTCAAAATATTCCAGGAGACCGGATCGTCCTACTCAGTAACACTCCTGTGGCTTGCCTACAGCATTCCTGTTTTAGTTGTAGGACCCTTTGCTTCAACCCTTGTTGACCTTGTAAATAAAAGAACACTTCTTATAGTTACAAATCTTCTTCAAGCCTTCACCATTCTTCTTTACATTCCTGTAAGCCATAAGTTTATGTTGATGTATACTATTGCTTTTATCTATTCCTTCCTTAATCAATTCTATCTACCTTCAGAATCCGCATTTATTCCCACACTTTTTAAACGGGAAGACCTGCCTCAAGTGAACGGAACATTTTACTTAACTAAACAGGTGGCTACTTTTACTGCTTACGCGTTAGCGGGATTTTTATTTAAATTTTTAGGTTTTAATATCAGTTTAATTTTTTGTGGGATTTTAGGTTTTATAGCATTTGCAAGTGTTCTTAGATTACCCTCAACGAAACCTATAAGAAAGATAAATGTAGAAAACCAACTCTTGGGATTTCTAAAAGAAGTCATAAATGGTTATAAATACGTAAGCGCTAATAAATCAATTCTTTACCCGCTTGTTTTTGTTGCCGGCATTGAGATCACAGCTACAATAATTGCTTTAAATATCCCCGTAATGGCCCATCAGCTTTTTTATTTAAAAGTTGAAGATGCCGCTATACTTGTCATAACTCCGGCACTTTTGGGCACAATAATAGCAGTAACTCAATTACCAAAACTTATTAAAAAAGGAATTCGAAAAATAGTATTTATAAAATACTCTTTACTAGTTGCTTTCGTGTGCTTGATATCTTTAATGTTTGTCGGATATCTGCCGTCTATAGCAAGATTGATTGTGATTCCGATAATATCTCTGTGCTTTGGAGCAGCCTTTATTGGAGCCGAGGTTCCAACACAAACATTTATTCAGGAATCAACCTCAAAGGATATGTTAGGGCGAATATTTGGAAATATTTGGTTTTTAGTAACTTTAGCTACGATCATCCCGTTAACTCTTTCAGCATCAGTAACAGAGCTTATCGGAGCTAGGGGATTAGTGGCTTTTCTCGCCACAGCAGCAATTATTTCTCAAGTCTTTATAGGCAGGTTTTTCAAAAAGCTTGAGCCTATAAAATCCTTGGCCAACGCCAATTAAAATATAAGAAATTAATAGGATAAACAAAGAGGAACGAGTGCTTATGAGCAAAACATCGTTCCTCAATTCAGATGTAGGCGACCGGACTTGAACCAGCAACCTTCTCCTAATAAAAGATGTTAGGCAGTGGATGGATAAAGCTCGGCACAAGGGACCGATAAAAGCCTAATCATCAGTAGATCCAGGAGACGCTCTACCATTGAGCTACGCCTACTTGTACTCTCTAAAAGCGGGGGACGCGACTTGAACGCGCGACCTCTACGCATCAAACGTAGCGCTCTAACCGGGCTGAGCTACCCCCGCATTTGAACCGACAATCGTTCGGAATTCAATAACAGAAAAACAATATAACACGTTAAAAAGGGAGGGGTCAAATGGAGTTACTTTAAACTTGGATAATCCAAATGCATGGCTTTTCTAGTTCTACTCAAAGTTTTAACTGCAAGACCTCTTGCAAAATCTGTTCCGTCTTCCAAAAACTTCTTGATATCCACCTTCTCAGCATGATTTCTTCTTTCTCTTATTGGTTTCAAGAAAGACTGAATGGCTACGTTAAGTTTTTCTTTAACTTCAACATCCCCAACCGTTCCTTCCTTGTATCTTTTCTTTAAATCCTCAACTTCTTTCTTATTGGGATTAAAAATATCGTGGTATATAAAGACAGGATTCCCCTCAACTGTCCCCGGGTCGTTTGGATGAATTCTGTTTGGGTCAGTAAACATTCCCTTTATCATTTTCTCAACTGTCTTTTCATCGTCGCCTAGGTTTATACAGTTATCCAATGATTTTGACATCTTCGATTGTCCATCTGTACCAACAAGTCTTGGATAATCTCCCAATAAGGGTTTGCATTCATTAAAAGTTGGTGAGTAGATGCGATTAAAGGCGGAGACAATGCTGTTTGTATCTCTTAGATGCGGCACTTGATCTTCACCAACTGGGACTAATATTTCTTCCCTTGACTCAGCCGGATCAGGGGAAACAAACAAAATATCAGCTGCCTGGCTTACAGGGTAGCACATAAAACCTGTGGATATTCCTTTACCCAAGGCTTTGCTTTCTTGCTGAATTGTAGGATTGCTTTGCATCCATGTAAAAGGGGTTACCATTGAAAGATAAACCGTAAGCTCAGTAAGCTCCGGAATTGCACTTTGAAGTATAAAATGAACATTAGGTTTTGTCGGATCCAGTCCAACTGCCAAAAAATCTAGTAAAACGTCCCTAACCGATTCTTCAATTACCTTGGGGTTACCGGCATGTGTGGTTAGAGCTTGAACATCAGCGATCATAAAAAAGCACTCATATTCATCCTGAAGTAAAACCCATTGTTTCAAAGCCCCAACATAGTGTCCCAAATGCAAAGGACCTGTAGGCCTTATTCCTGTTAAAACTCTTTTCATGTTTTCACTCATACTTTTATTATAAACAGATTTTGGCACCGGCGGGAGGAATCGAACCTTCGTCAACGGTTTTGGAGACCGCTACTCTGCCACTGAGCTACGCCGGTAAACACTTACTTTGTCAGTATAACAATCTTCATACTAACGGGCAAAGAAGCTTGTTGAGAATTCTAAAGCTTTCTCTACTAATTTAAGCTTAAAATTCTCATTTGTACCGTGCATGTTACAGTCCTCATTTGCAAGTGGGATAGAAACAACCTGCGTTTTTAGTATGCTTTTAAAAAAACCTATTACGGGAATGCTTCCCCCAACAAATCTAAATGCGACCTTTTCCTTATAAACTTCCTCTAGAGTCTTTTTAATATTTTCCACTAGTTTTGTTTTGGTAGCCATTTTTAATGCCGGCCAAGAACTTGAAACATTTATTTCGCAGGATACATAGCTTGGTTTGTTTCTCATTACAAACTTTTTAAAGTCCGAAAGTATTTTCCTAGGGTCTTGGGATGCCGCAAATCTAAAATTTATTTTAGCCTCAGCGTAGCAGGGGACTATATTGTTGTAGCCTTCGTCGGTGTATCCGGATTTCATTCCCGACACTGTAAGCATCGGTCTTAAACCTGTTTGGGTAAAAAAATCTATCCCTTTTTCACATTTAAGTGATTTTATTCCTGTCAGCTCCTTCAATTTAAGTGAACTAAATTTAAGACTTTTGTTATTTAAAAGCTCCGATTTAGTGGGTTTGTCCAGACCCTCGTAGAATCCCGGGATCGCAACTTTATTGTTTTTATCATAAAACTTTGATATCAGGATGCTAAGTTCGTGAGCGGCATTTGGTATTGCTCCGCCGTAAAGACCGGAGTGAACATCTCCTCCTGCGGTTCTAAAACCAAGTGTGACATTGGACCCTCCTCTAAAACCTGCCTCGATGGTTGGACGATTATCTGTCGTCTCCCCATCAGAAATCAAAACAAAGTTGCAAGATAAAAGTTTTCTATTGACTCTTATCACTTCTGCAATCTCCGTATTTCCTGTTTCCTCATTCCCCTCTAGTAAGAACTTAACGTTGTATTTTAAATTATTATTCTTAGCTAGTTCTGTAACTGCGGTAAAGTGAACTAAGAACTGTCCTTTATTATCGATAACCCCGCGGCCATATAGTCTTCCATTTTTTTCAGTAAGTTTAAAAGGGTCTCCTATCCACTTATTAGTATCTCCTACCGGCATCTCATCGTAGTGACCATATATAAGTATGGTTTTCTTGTTTTTATCTACGTTTAGACTTGCATAAACATATGGATTTGTTGTTTTTCCTTTCAATACCTGCGTTTTAAATCCATTTCTCTTAAAAAGGGTTTCTAACGCTTCGACTGTCTTTTTCATCTCTTGCTTGTACGCCCTATCGGTAGAGATACTTTTATATTTTATAATACCCCCTAAATTCTCTTTAAATTTATTAATTAAGTTTTTATTCATCTTTTTATCTCTCATTATTTAGAAATTTGTACAAAAAATCCCGCTTTCGCGGGTTAATTTGTATTCGATTAGTTTTTTGACATCACCAAAGTTAGCCCGCTTCAACTTAAGCGTTATGCCAACCTCTGTAGATTTTTACAACTAATCTGCGGTCCATATAAGAAAAATTATATAGTTAAAATCAATTTCGTCAATATTACGTGAAGAATATCATATTTATAAAAACGAAAGCAAAGATTGCCATTAATAAGTATCCAAAAGCTATAATCTTTCCGAAGAAATATTTATTATTTTTTAAAACGATTAAGAAATAGCTTAAGTTAAACAATTCTAAAAACATATATTTAGACTTCAAGTACCTTAAAAGCCAATTCCCGTTGTATCTTTCAAACGACATCTCCGGACCATAAACTTTGTAACTAAAGGGGGCAAGAAAAACAATTCCTCCAACTATAAAATCCATCAAGAAATGCGTCATTATTCCAATGGAAAAACACAGTGCCAGTGTTTTGAAAAACTCCCTTCCAAACTCCTTCTTATCTTTGGTAAGACTTAAAAAATATAACAAAAGACTTATCACTAGATAGATAAAAATGCCGTGAGTGATAAAATCTCGATGATTAGTCATTTGGTTTAGCGCTGAGTAGACAAGATCAAAATCGGGAAGCACCGATGCTGTAATCCCAACTATCCATAAAACCCTTTTTTCTTTTTCGGTGAATTTTTTATCAACTTTATCGATTACAAATCTTTGAGCTACTGCTCCGACTAAACTGTGGGTGAAATACATATCGTCAAATTATAAGTGTTTTGAGTCTTCTAATCAAAGTCGTTTGAAAACACACTCAGTATCTATAGAATATATATAAGAGAAGTTTTTGAAAGCTGCCTAAAATGAATGCACTAAAATATCTTAAAAAAGCAAGGAAAGAGAAATTTGCAATTGGCGCTTTTAATTGTGCAAATATTGAAACTCTAAAGGCAATTACAAACGCCGCAAAAAACCTTCACTCACCGATACTTATTGAATGTTCTCCGGGTGAAATTGAACACGTTGGTGTTTCTCAAATGGTTTCATTAGCAAGAACTTTTGAGGAACAACTTCACATCCCTATAATTTTGAATCTTGATCATGGGACTGACCCAGAAAAGATTAAAGAGGCGATAGACTCAGGCTTTGATTATGTACATTTTGACGGAGGAAAACTTCCTTTTGAAGAGGCTGTAAAAATAGGTAAAGAACTTACAGACTATGCACACAAAAATGGGGTGGTTATTGAAGGGGAAATAGACCACATCGAAGGAAGTTCTTCCGACCATACGAGTGAGAAACCTAATGTAAACAAAAATCTTTATACAAACCCTATAAAAGCTAAAGAATTTATAGAAAAAACTGGCATAGATGTGTTTGCTAGTTTTGTTGGAAACCTTCACGGGATATATTCGGAAAACAAACATCTCAATCTGGATCTTCTGAAACAAATCCATGAAGAAAATCCAAATACTTTTCTTTCTTTGCATGGTGGGTCAGGAATTATAGAAGAAGATATAAAAGAGGCAATTAAATGTGGGGTTGTGAAAATAAATGTAAATTCGGAATTAAGAATTGCTTTCAAAATGACTCTCGAACAGGAACTCAAAAACACAAAGGAAATAGCCGCCTATAAATATATGCAAAAACCGATTGAAGAAATGCAAAAAGTTGTTGAATACAAAATAAAAATCTTTGGCAGTCAAGATAAAATATGAAATTTCCAGCAGACTTTATTTGGGGCACGGCAGTGTCAGCCTATCAAACTGAAGGTAACAACAATAACACCGACTGGTGGTTGTGGGAACACAACAAAAAACGCGGCCAAAAATACCCCCTAGAATCATCAGGACTTGCCTGTGACTCCTATAACCGATACGAAGAAGACTTTGAACTTGCAAAACAAATGCACAACAACGGAATAAGACTTTCCGTGGAATGGGCAAGAATAGAACCTAAGGAGGGAGTGTTTGATCAAAAAGAATTAGATCATTATAAGAAAGTCCTGAAAGCAGCCCGAGATAAAGGCTTAAAAACTTATGTAACCCTTCATCACTTTACAAACCCAATCTGGTTTGCCAAAAAACACGGTTGGACAAATCTAAAAGCTCCTTGGTACTTTGCCAGATACGCTAAAAAGTGCGCTCAAGAACTGGGACCTTCAACTAATGTGTTTTTTACGATTAACGAACCGCAAGTTTTAACCTTGATGGGCTATCTACTCGGTATATGGCCGCCGCACAAAAGAAGCCCGATACTGTCTCTTGTATGTCAACTAATCTTAATGAAAACGCATAATCAGGCCGCGAAGGCTATAAAATCAGTTGGTAACTACACAGTAGGCATCGTCAAACACATTGTTTGGTATGAAACTTTTGATCTAAAGCCTTTCTTTTTAGATAAGTTTGTAGCAAAGTTCCTGTTTTACCTTAATTCTAACTTTTTTATCCACCCAATTTTAAAACATGTTGACGTAATCGGTCTAAATTACTACCTCACCAACCAAATTAAGAATCTAAGACCCATGCATCCTGCTGGGATGGTAAGTAACCTAAATTGGTGGATTAACCCAGAAGGTTTAAAGAAAGTACTTTTACATATGAAAAGGTATAAGGTACCAATCTACATAACAGAAAACGGTCTTGCAGATACCGAGGATAAACTTAGAAAAGTATTTATTAAGGCTATGCTTATTGCTTGTTACGAATCCATGCAAATGGGAGTTCAATTGGAAGGGTATTTCTATTGGTCGTTGATTGATAATTTTGAATGGCACGAAGGTTACTGGCCAAAATTTGGTCTTGTTGCAATAGACAGAAAAACTTTAGCCAGAAAACCAAGAAAGTCCTTTTATTACTATGGTGAAATCTGCCATAATAATTCATTAGGAGAATAGGATGTTTACCCACAAATCTGCCCTGAAAAGACAATTTGAAAAAGCAGGGAGGCTGCTTCGTAGGTTATTTTCCCTTAAAATAATCCAAATAATTCTAGTTTTTTCGATTCTTCTTTTAATTTCCCCGGTAATTCTTTTTTTTGCTCTAAGACCTAAAGTTCAAAAGGAAATTAATTACGGAATCACTTTTTCTAACAGATACTCCGAACAAATGGGGCTTAATTGGAGAGAAACCTACTTAAATATCCTTGATGATCTGAAGGCAAAAAACGTAAGGTTGGTTGCCTATTGGGATGAGATAGAGAAAAATCCGGATGTTTATGACTTCTCAAACCTTAAATGGCAGATGCAGGAAACACAAAAAAGAAATCTAAACGTGATTTTAGCTATCGGAAGAAAAGTACCAAGATATCCGGAATGCTTCGAGCCACCTTGGTGGAAGGAGTTACCAAGCGATGCCTTAAGAGAACAAGCCTTGCTTAACTACATAAAAGCTACCATAAAAGAATTTAAAGACTTCTCATCAATAAAGATGTGGCAGGTGGAAAACGAGCCTTTCTGGCCTTTTGGAACATGCAGCAAACCTGAAATCAAAAGGGAACTGGTGATAAAAGAAATAGGGTTGGTAAGAAGCATGGATAAAAGACCGATTCTTGTTCAGGATAGCGGAGAGGGGGGGTTTTGGAGGCCTACCTATGAACTTGGAGACTATCTTGGAATATCGATGTATAGAAAGATCTGGTATGACTTTTGGCACGTTTTTGGCGGCAGATTCATATATTTCCAATACCCACTTAGCTACTGGACATATAAAATCAAGGCTAATCTAGTTGGGGTTCCGGTCAATAAGATTTATATTACTGAACTCCAAGGGGAACCTTGGGGACCCGGCATTAACTCAGAACTCTCACAAAACGAGACGGATAAAACCATGTCCCGTGCTGATTTCATATCTACGATAAGCTACGCCCAGAAATCAGGCTTTAAAAATCTCTATCTGTGGGGAGCAGAATGGTGGTATTTTCAGAAACTTAATGGAAATTCCTATTATTGGGATACGGCAAAGGCACTTTTTAAGTAATCTGACATTTGGATTTTTAAATCCTCCATATCTTCAAACTCAATATAAGCGTCACAGATACTTCTAACCCTTGGAGCGGAACTTCCTTTCTTGCAAGCCAATATTATTTTTTTACCTAAAGCTTTAGCATATCCGGATTCCATTGCCATGCCTTCGCTAGGTTCGTTGTGGCTAACATATGCAATAACTCCATCAGACTGCTTTATTCTGGAAAACATCATTTTAGAAGATTCCTCACGCGGTATGTCAACATCACTCCAGTTTTTTACATCTCTATCAAATATAAAGGTTTCGTTGTCGCCAAGGTCAGAGATAAGAGAGGAGAGCTGCTCAAGCTCCTTTCCAAGCTGAGATTTATCTTTAGTCGTTTGATATTTATATATTATGCAAAATTTCATTTTTTACTCCCGAAGTAAAACAAACCCACCATAGATCCCGGACTCATCTCCAAGTTGAGACTTTACAATATCTGGAATTGTGAAAAAGGTCTGCTTTGATAAATATTCTTTCAAATACGGATAGAAGCAGTCGAAGTTGTTGGACACTCCGCCTCCAAGAACTATAACCTGTGGTTTCCATAAAGAAACGATATTAATAATTCCGCTTGATAGATGTTTGGCGTAACCCTCCCACACTTTATCGTTTTTAATATTGGTAGGTTTTTCACCGTATCTCATCTCAAAATATGAACCTGAGCAAAAAGATTCAAACGTTCCAAATATCCCTGTCTTATCAGCCACCTTATCAGTCTCACAAATAATATGGTGTCCGGGCTCCGATTCAATAAATGTATAACTACCTTCTTTGTTTTTTTCTATTCTTGTCCCACCAACCCCAGTACTCAAAGTTAAATAGGCAAGGGTGTTAAATTCTACTCCGGCCCCAAAGTAAGCTTCCCCAAGCCCACCAAGCAATGCGTCATTTTCCACAATCAATTTTGCGTTTCTTAAACTGTCCGGAAGGAGTGAATTAAATGAAAGTCCTGCTAAAACAGGGTAGTTTGCACTTGAAACAAACTTCTTTGAATTTTTATCTAATATCCCAGGAACACCTAAGGCAACAGAGTGAATGTGGTCATTATCTGAAACATCATATATGGCAGTAGTTATATGTTTTACCTGTTTTTCAAAGTTTGTGTCGGTTGGAAATTTAACTATCTTATGGATCTTTTGAAGATCTGTTGTTGAGGCTACCCTTGTTGTAGATCTGCCTAAATCAATTGATAGATACATACCTATTTAATATTAGCAAAGATTCACTAAAGCTTCTAATTAAAAGTTTACGACAATCGTGTAAGATATCAATATGAAAAACATACTTGTAACCGGAGGTGTCAGGTTTTTTGGGAAGTCAGCTTTGCGAAAAATTACTTCAAGGGGGCGATAAAGTTATTGCAGTTGCCTCAAGATGATCCATTAAGAAGAAGGTTCGATATTTCTATTGCAAAAAAGGTCTTGAAGTGGGAACCTACAATAGACTTAGAAACGGGACTTAAGAAAACTATAATATATTTTAAAGAAAAGTTAGGAAAATAGTTTATGAATATAAAACAAATTGCTATACTTGCAGGGATTCCGCTTCTGATAATCATAGTTGTGATTTTTGGTAACGACAAATCATTTAACTCGGCACCTAAGCAGGCCGCTGAGATCGCACCAAGCATTGTAAATAAAAATCAGGTTCGGCCGCCACAGACTAAAGTTGATATAACAAAAGATTATAAAGCTGTCCTACACACCACCTACGGTGATATAACTATCCAAATTAATACGTTGGACACAACGATAACCGCTACGAACTTCATTTATCTCGCAAGATCGGGATTTTACGACAACACTATATTTCACAGAGTCGTAAGGGATTTCATGATCCAAGGCGGCGATCCAACCGGAACGGGAAGCGGCGGCCCGGGATACCATTTTAATGACGAACCTTTTGATGGAGAATACACCAGAGGAACTGTCGCGATGGCAAATGCCGGCCCCAACACAAATGGAAGCCAGTTTTTTATAATGCAAAAAGACAGAACGGACCTGCTAAAAAACTATGTGATATTTGGAACTGTTATAAATGGGATGGAAACGGTGGATAAAATTGCAGAATCTGCAGTTGTAGATAGTGGAAATGGTGAGATGTCAAAGCCGGTTTCGCCTGTCAGTATAACCTCGATTGATATAATAGAAGAATGAATATAAAGGAATATAAAAAAATCCTAGAATTACTTCCCCTTGGTTTTGCATTTTATGATGGAAACGGGGATCTGATATATTCCAATAAGAACGCCGGTAGGATATCCCCAGATATTTTCCCAAAAAAATTCAAGGATTTAAATATCTCATCAAAAAACTTCCAAAAGCTAAACATGGGAAAAACTATTTTGGTGGACAATTTTCCGGACTTCAACCTTAATGTAAAACCATTAAAAAAGATGAGGGACGGTTGTATAATTCTTGCCCGAGAAACGCCAGATAAAAATGACTACGCTTATCTTGCTACCCACGACTCCATGACAGGTCTTTATAACAGATGGTTTTTTGAAACTGAATTTGAAAGATTCAAAAACGGAAGAGACTTTCCTGTTTCTCTTATTTTCCTAGATATAGACAAACTTAAGGCAATTAACGACAAGTATGGACACACTGTCGGAGATACTGTAATTATTAAAACTGCAGAAATTTTAAAGAAGTCCATTAGAAAAAATGATATTGCGGCAAGAGTAGGGGGAGACGAATTCGTAATATTAGTTCCGGAGACTGATGATAAAGTCGCATCAAGAATTATAGGTAAAATTCAGAAAGAACTTGAAACTCACAACAAAAAATCCAAAAGGCTTATCAAGGTTTCGATGGGTTATGGAGTAGCTGAAGATAAAAAGGAAATGGAACTTGTGCTTAAGGAAGCTGATCAAAACATGTATAAGCAGAAAAAGAAAAATCATTGTACACATATGATCAAAAAATATGTATAATTTATGCAGGTATAGTATTTTAATTATTGGAGGGGAAATATGAAAAAGAAAATCGTTATTATTTTAGCTTTACTTTGTGTATCAATTTTGGTGTTCTTATTCGTTAAAAAGGGCACTACTGCAATAAAAACCAGTACTACGCCAGGGACCACTACTAGTAAGGAGGAGGCCGCGAAGACAACCCCCATTAACACTGCAGACACTGACCAAGGTCGAAAGTGTACTTTCTCAACGACCGACGAAAAGGGAACTGTTTCAGGAACCGTTTACATCTCTGGAAACAAATCTAACTCAGTTACAAATATTAAAAACGCCGATGGTGTGACGTTAGAAGTCAACAACATTTCTGACGGTGAGTGGATGTACTCATGGGTCACAGGACAATCTAAAGGCACAAAAACACAAATTACTGCCGCGTCGACTCAAAGTGATACAAGCTTCAATCCAGAGCTTGAATCAACGGTAAACGAGACAGGCAATGGGTGTATACGTTGGACTACTGATAACTCAAAGTTTGTACTTCCAAGCGATATACAATTCTAGATGTTGCTTAAGAGAACTAAATAACACAAAAGCTGACAATAAAAATACCTATTTAGTTTTTGGTAATATTTAGTCATGGACAATTGTATATTTTGTAGAATTGCAAAAGGAGAAATTCCATGTGAAAAGATTTGGGAGGACAAAGATTTTCTTGCTTTTTTAGATATACACCCTACGACAGAAGGAATGACTTTAATAATACCAAAACAACATTTAGGCTCAAACGTTTTTGATAACGAGGATAAGGATGTCCACAACCTAATAAGTGCTGCCAAAAAGGTTTCGGTACTGTTAGAAAAAACTCTAAGTATAGAAAGGGTTTCCGCTGTTTTTGAAGGAATCGAAATTGATCATCTACACTTGAAACTTTATCCACTAAGAAAAGGCGAGTCTTTGAAAATGGTTTTAGATGCCAAAGGCTATACCCCAACACACAAGGAACTCCACGAGTTAGCTTTGAAAATTACAAAATAAAGTGGGGGTTTAATCTTCCTTCAACATTCTATTCTCAAAAATAGTTTTTCTTTTGTTATCTGTAGAAAAGTATAGATACGTAGCCAGTAGTATTACCCCGATCCCGAATGTTATCCCGATAAATTGGTTAAATCCTGTGGATAATGTGCCGGGGGCTGAGGGACTGGTTTGTGAAGTAGAGTCGGGCATTGTTTGTCCGAGGTGCAGAGTGAAAGAGAGTTTCTCCGTCCCTGACGAAATCTCAATCGCATAGTCTCCTTTTGCCATACTAGCGAGGTAAGACCAATTACCCGCGACATCCGCTGTCGTCGTAAAAGTCGTTTCTGCAATCTTTAAACTAACAGTAGAATCTTTCGCGGCTGTACCGTAAAAGGTTGGGTTGGTTCCCGTATACCACCATTCATTATAAGTTTTGCCTCCAAGATCCAAAACTCCAATTTTTGTGAGTGTCAAAGTAGCTGCAAACGTTGATTCAAAGGTAAAAACAAGGAAAAGTGCAACAGTGAAAAATTTAATGTATTTTTTATATTCGGGAAGCATAATTACACTAAGATTAAATCCAGGCTAAGCTAAAGTCAATATGTTAGTTAAAAAATGCGTGTACCTAAAGTCAAGAAATTAAAAAACGGGCTGAGGATTTGCGTAATTCCTCGCGCAAATGTAGATTCTGTTACTATCCACCTAAAAGGTTTTGCGGGAAGTAGTTATGAAAACGCAAGTCAAATAGGCGCGGCTCATCTGCTTGAGCACTTAAACCTCTTGAAAGGAAACAAAAATAAAATTCTTATAAACGGTGGGAAGATTCTGGGTGTGACAAGCAGAGATGACGTCTTGTACATGGTCAAAGTACTAAAAGAAGACGTTTTGGATGGACTTGAGTTTCTTTCTCACATTTTTGATAAAAACGACTTTTCAAGTGAGGACATATTGATTCAGAAAAAAGTAGTTATTCAGGAAATAAAAAGATCCCAAAATATACCTGAAAGACTTATTAACTCAATGTCTTATAAAATTTTGTTCCCAAATGACAGACTATCTATAAAAAACACGGGTTATGAAAACAACATTAGGGAACTTAGTACTAAAAACATAAATTTCTTTCAGGAGAGACGCTACACACCAAACAATTTTGTTCTTGTTCTTTGCGGGAATGTTAGTCAAAATAGTATTTTCCCCTATATTGAGAACTTTTTTTGTCGCATACTGAAAGGTAAAAGGTCCAACCACGTGAAACACAAAAGAAATGAAAAAAGGGAAACCCAAAGAATAAAGATGAATGGAATCAAACAAAACTACATTAAGATAGACTTCTACGGATACAAAACAAACGAGGATAGGAAGTACTCGTCAGCAATACTAGCTTTGGTGTTGGATACTTTTCTTAAAAACCTAATTCGGGAAAAGCTTGGGTACGTTTATGGTATATCCTGTAATTCTTTTTCAACAGGAACCTATGGACTTTTTAGTATCTCCTTATCCTGTGAAAAAGAAAAAGTTCAAGAAGTTATAAAAGTAGTTTTTGCCGCATTAAACAACATCCAAAAAATCGCAAGCGTTAGAAATATCGAACACGTGAAAAAAAGAATTATTGCTGATTTCAAATTTAGATTTGAAAAAACTTCCCAGATTGCCGAGTTTTATTCAGATCTTTTGCTTCACGGTAACGAAAGCCAAAACCACCTTTATGAACTTAAAGCTATAAAAAAATGCGATATGAAAAATATAGTCGAGTCCGCATTAGAAATAATATCCCAGGAACCTAAAATCACACTATTTACAAGCTAATAATTCCATCCGTAATTCTTATACCCCTTGTCCAAATAGCAAGGTATCCTGCGTAGAAGGCATAAAAGGCCACAAGCGAAAGATAGTACCAAACTTTGTTCTTTTTTTCGAAAACCTTATACATGCCAATTGCATAAATTGGTATAAACCAAAGCATATATGTTCTGGTTAGTACGGGGGTAAATATATAGAAAACCGCAAATGAAATTACCGATAGAACGTATTTATCGACTACTTTTTTCTTTAGTAACAGGTAAGAAGTAACTACCCATCCAAGTAATATAGACAGGTACTTATAAAAAGATGCAAGTTTTAAAGAGTAGGGCGGGAATCCTAAATAATTACTAATAAAGAATAAAAGAGGCCTTCCTTGAGGGTCTCTCATCCCGTGTACAAGCAGGGAACCTTGAATGTAGGTCCAAAAGTTTTCCCAATTTCCCATAAAGGGAATGCTCATTACAAACATGTAAACCGCTCCTCCCAGAATAAATTTTAATCTCTTTTCGGATTTCAGTAGAAATACGGGGAAAAGAATAATGGGAAAAGCTTTAAAAGAGAATGAGATTGCAAAAAATACTCCTGACCAAAGATCATTTTTCTCAAGATAGTACAAGGCCAACAACATAAACAAAATCCCAAAAGGCTCCGTATAAACAAAAGAATTTCTTGCTATCAAAAAAGGATTTAAAAACCACATTGCAAGTCCAGCTAAACACACAAGATAATCTTTCTTATAAAGAATTTTGATAAGCATCAAGGCAACACCTATCTCCGCTATAAACACAGAAGCTTTCCAAACTCTTTGAAGTGGGATTTTCGAGGTTAAATGAAAATTATAAAGCGGGGTATAAATATAAAGCATTGTTGGAAAATAAGCGTACCCGTGATCTAAACCCGGATCATTCTTTTTAAAGGAGGCTACAGTATAGGAATATGGGTTTTTACCGCTCATAAACTCTGTAACTGCCCGTCTAAAAATCGTCAGATCCCCACCCGCCTCATCTAAAACTCTATATTTTAAGTAGGTCGATGCCAAAAAAATTCCTAAAATAAATCCAATTTTTAAAAAAGGCAAAAGCTTTTTCATACGTATATTCTACATAATGTTGTAGAATTTTATTATGGGAGAAGATTTGGAAACTTCAAAAGAAGAAGATGAGAATGCCGAAACAATTAATTCAATGATGAAGGAGGGAAAAGAAGAAACTAAAACCCCCACTCCAGCTAAAGAGGAGTCGGAAATAAAAGTAGGCTCTTTACTAGTCAGTGAAAAGGACCGAAAAAGTGCAAGGGCCATGTGGGCGACCTTACACCAGGATTGGATATCAGAACTTACAAAAAGGCAAATCGTTTATAAATCGAAACTTAAGGAAAAAGAAGTAAATAGACTATTACCGAAATATTTCTCTGTAACAAAACAAACGAGTAGGGGAAAGTACTACAAGTGGAACGAACTTTATAACGTACCAGCAATTGATGATCCCGGATGGCCTCTTTTCGAAGAGACTCCAGAAGAACCAAAAGAGGATGCCGATACCTATCAGCATACAATGCCCGGCTTCTTCTGAATAATCCTAAGAATGTGTCTAAAGAAAATAAATAGCTGTAATTTACCTCTCTTCTGTTAAAAACCTTATTAATTCGGTGGCGGCCATACAACCATATCCCGAAGCCGTTACGGCCTGTCTATAGTTATAATCATGAACATCCCCAGCCACAAAAACACCTTCCACGGATGTCATATGTTTCCCGAATGTCTTAATGTAACCTTTTTCGTCCAACTCAACAAACCCTCTTACAAACTCTGTGTTAGGTTGGTGTCCTACCGCAATAAACACACCTTTAATATCCTTAAGCTCGCTTTCTTCATTGGTTTTGTTGTTGAAAATTCTTAATCCCTCAACAAATTTTTCTCCCAATATCTCTTTTACTTCTGTATTAAATAAAAATTCAAGCTTTGGATTAGAAAAGGCTCTTTTCTGCATTATTTTGCTAGCCCTCATTTTCCCCTTAGCAGATCTCACAAGCACATAAACTTTTTGCACGAATCTTGTAAGGTACAACGACTCTTCCATAGAGGCGTCACCGCCGCCAACGATCGCTACGATCTTTCCTTTGTACAATGGTCCGTCACAAACCGCACAGGCGGAAACCCCATATCCTTTTAATCTTTGTTCGCTTTCAATTCCAAGCCATTTGGCTGAAGATCCGGAAGCCACAAGAATAGTTTTTCCAATATATTTATTATTTAAATCAGTCTCTACGGTAAATCCATCTTTAAACGAACCAGAAACGTTAACAACATTCTCGTTAACAACAGTTGATCCATAGTTTTCCATCTGCTTTCTAATATTTGAAACTAACTCCGGACCTAAAATCCCATTTGGGAAGCCCGGAAAATTTTCCACCAAAGTCGTATTTACAAGTTGCCCTCCTGGTGGGTTACCCCCTATAACTAACGTCTTTAATGATGCTCTGGAGGTATATAAAGCTCCCGTTGAACCCGCCGGACCGCTCCCTATTATGATTACATCAAAAACTGTACTTGAACTTGTCATGGAAATATTGTATTACACTTATGTACAATTTAAAAATATTTTACAAATTTATCAATGAAAGACATGCCTAAAAAAATAAAGGAAACTAAAAAACAGATCAAAAAAGTTATAGTTAAGGAGGAAGATAAAGACCAAGTTATACCAGAACACGAGGATTTGCCTGAAGATGTACAAGAAGCGCTGGGAATTGTAAAGAAACGCCCCAAAAAGAAAATACACGAAGTTGATTACATTGCGGAACTTGAAAATGACGAGCCGTCTCCGTTTGATCAGCTGCTTGGCGATGGTATAGAATAAAGGGTGTCAAGATAGGCGACGGTAGTTCAGTTGGTAGAACGTCTCCCTTCCAAGGAGAAGGTCGCCGGTTCGACCCCGGTCCGTCGCTCCAAAGACTCTAATTACAACGTTTCCCTAACCTGTTAATATTATAAATATGAGTTTTTCTGCCCGAAGAAAGCAAAGGCTTAAGTTATACATTCCTCTCATTGTGTTTTCATTCATTATCTTTCTGATTTCACTGCATGACGGGATCATGTCTTACATGGCTCCGGTCATAATTCAAGACAGGCTCAACAACACATTTTTAGTAGGTGCAGTTTTATCAGTGTCTGCGTTTTTCGGAATGTTTTTGAATTTCATTATTGCCCAGTTTTTCTCACTTAAAGACTATACCTTCTTTATGGGAGGGACTCTGCTGTTTGCGCTGGGACTGCCCTTGGCTTTTTTATTTTTACCCAGAGATCTTTTGCCATTTATATTTGCAATGATTATATGGTCCGTTTATTACGAGATGAGAAATTACTCCAAATACGATTTTGTACATCGATTTTTACCGACCGAAAAAAACACCCTGGCGTGGTCCGTCATGACCATATTTCAATCAACCTCTTACATGCTTGGCCCTGCAATAACAGTATTTCTTGTGAGCAAACAAACTAACCTTCCACTTTACGCATCTTTAATAATTACTGCTATAACAATGCTTGTATTTTTCGTCTTTACGAGTTTTTACAAGAAAAAAGATTATGGAAATCAAAGTGCTGATGAAAAACCACGAAGTTTTTGGAAGGAACTGAGTATTATCAAGGTTTTAACAAAAAGAATATGGGCACTGGTTATTTTTAGCTTCGCGATTACTCTTTTGGATGTAACTTTCTGGACAACTGGGGTTTTGTACGCCGAAAAGCTAAGAGTTGAAAGTAAATGGGGAGGGATGTTTTTAATTTTGTATTGTCTTCCAACAATTTTTATAGGATGGGTTATTCCGCATCT
>CAZLHE010000002.1:4507-36761 GCA_964559585.1 uncultured Candidatus Saccharibacteria bacterium | reverse complement strand
ATCGGGATAGTTATTTGGTTTTGATTAGTTAATGTAGCATAGTCCATATTAATGAAACAGTACATCACACATTACCTACTGTCAATGTAAATTTTAGCTTAAAGTTATAAGATAGAAAGTTCAGTCTTATCCGTTTTTTCAGGTTTTTCGACGTATTGAAGATATCTTTCAGTTGTTGAGACTCTCTTGCGGTACGAGATTATTTAGCGGAACAAGTATGTGTCTTATACACGCTCGGTTCCAGGTTTGAGTTCTGGACCACCCGCCACCCTTATTTCTTCGTTGTTAGCTATTGACACAGCCTTTGATTCATTTAGAATTTAAGACATGACAAGCCCAATGGAAGACCCTGATGTTATTTATAAGGAAGAGGGAAAAAGTTTAACCGTCGAAGAAGCTCGTGAATTTGCGGACAGGCATGAGATTCTAAACAGAACGGAAGAGGAGTTAAAAAGACGCAAGCAAGAAAGTTCCAAAGATACAGACATAGGGAAGATTGAGGAGGAGGTTAGGGGCAAGTTTTATAAGGAACAAACTGAAGGTATAGATACGGAGGATCAGAGTTATAACCGCCAATTAATTGAGGCACTTCATACTAGATATCCAAGTGTTCTCCAAGTTGAGTACGAAAAGAGGCCTTGCTTGATTGTGCCCATGGATACCGGATTGAATAAAAGAACAGATGTTGTTGCCGATGCTTCTTATTGGGTTCTTACCCCAGACGCTATATATGCTGCTCATTTTGGTACTGTAGTGCCGGAGAGCGCTTTGAATAGTGGGGGGAAGGCACTGCTCAAGGGAATAGCAGATGAAGTTAGAATGGAAAAAGATGATTGGCATCGTTCAGCTGAAGAAAAGAAAAACATCACCTTTAACGATCGCAGATTGACCGCGTTTCGTGGGAATGAACCTTTTGTCGATATGGCAGAGATGAGAAGGTGTGGATTTGGTACTCAGTACGAGCCAGTCTGTGCGATCTCAACGGTAGATGTAAGACAACATGGAACCTTAGACTCCATTAAAAAGGGTTGTGAGGGTACAGAGAAGCGATATACTTTTATAAAGGGCCAAGAAGAGGCAGTGAAAAGGGAGAAAGAAAAGCTGCTTAGTGAAATCTAGGCTTTGTTCTAACTCTTAAGCTTACGTTACAAAATACTAAGTTCAGTCTTATCCGCTTTTTCAGGTTTTTCAATGTATTGAAGATATCTTTCAGTTGTCGAAACCCTCTTGTGTCCGGCAATCTTTGAAAGAAGTATTATGTTGAAACCATTTCTTAAATGATGAGCGACAAATGTATGTCTTAAATCATTAACCTTAGCACCTTCAACACCTGCGATCTTGAAATACCTGTCGATTGTTGATCTGATATTTCTAACAAGAAGGGGCCTTCCGGTTTTTGTAATGAATAAGTGAGTTGTTTTTTCAACCTTTGGTCTTGCGCTGTCAATATATTTTTTAATAGCTTCAACAACGGCTTTGTTTAGAGGAACTGTTCTTTCAATTCTGTTGTTTTTCTTTGCAATAAATAAAGTTCCTGTTTCACGATCTATATTCAAATTATCAAGTTTTATTCCGGCGAGTTCTGAGATAGTGGCTCCTGTTTGAAGCAAGACTTCAATCATGGCGTAACTTCTGCTGTCATCTTTTGCAGAATCTCTCAACGCTCTGTATTCAAGTTTGGATAAAATTCTAGGAGCTTTGATATCAAGTTTTGGATGTTTTAGCTGATCTGAAATATCTACTTTTAGATAACCTTCTTTTGTTAGGTATTTAATGAATGTTCTTGCAGCATTTGTTTTTCTTGAAATTGATTTTGGTGTGTAGTTTTGCTGCACAAGACTGTCCATGAATGCCTGAAGGTTTTCAATTTTTAAATCTTCAACATCCAAAACACCGGCCTTTGCAACAAACGTAACAATTTGTTCAATATCCTTGTTGTATGCAACAACAGTTGCCTCCGATTTTCCTTCGGATTTAAGCTGATCTACGAATTTTTTATGAGTTAGTTCTAGTTTCATAATAGTATTTTCCTTTGTGGGGAGAACCCTTGCTCATGCGCCATTATATCAAAAATAAGGCTAAATGCAAATTTCTATGGGGTAGAGTATCAAACAGGTTGAAATGTGTCAATATATTGCCTATTATCAATGTAATGTCCAAACTGAAGCAGTTTAAATACATTCTCTTAACAGCCTTGTTTCTTGCTTTATCTGTGGGATTTATCAGGTCTACCTTTAATATTTTGAAGAGCAAAGAGAGGCTTGATGACGTTCAAAAAGAGGTGGCAGAGATGGAAAAACAAGCTAGGGATTTAAATGCCGATATAGAATACAAAAAAACCGATGCCTATATCGAGGAAAAAGCTAGAAATGATCTGAATATGATAAAACCGGGAGAGCAGGTGTATGTTGTTGTGGATAGTGGAAAGAATGCATCTTTAGACGGAGTTTTGGGTACGCAGAACAAGAGCGAAAAGAAGGAAAACAGTTCCAAAGATGCTAACTGGTACGCTTGGTACAAGCTTTTTTTCTAGTCCTTGCTTGAAGATTCATTTTGAAATATTCCTTTAATTTGGTAGAATGTGAAGGCAATACCGCGGGATGGAGGAATGGCACCTCACCGGGCTCATAATCCGGGGGTCCTGGTTCGAGTCCAGGTCCCGCAACCAAACATGACTGATTTAAAATTTGAATCCCAAGAAAACCCAACTTCCTTACTGCATAAAATAGAATTGGCCTTTGAAGCGCCAGATCCAAAAGTGACCGAGAGACTTAAAGATCGAGTGCCGTGGGTACAAAAAGAAGCCAGCGGAAGGATTTATCTTAGACCACCAGAAGAGGATAAGCATCTTATGTTGGTACTCAACACAGAAGATCCGGAACTATATGATCTTTTTAATACGGCTGCTGAGCGGGTTACACGAAGATGGGATAGTTTCCACCAATCAGGAGCTGGTGATCGTAACGGTTTAACTTGCTGGGAAATGTGGAAGACACCCAACATACACAATGACGAACTTTTAGGGGAAGTTAAGAGAGTAATGATTGAAATTGCAACTGAGGATATGGAATCGTAGGGTTCTACCCCGATATATTCAGCTAGAATGAGCCTGATGGATACAACAAAGCCTCAATTGGCCTTTCAAGTATCGGATATTTCCTAGGTTAAAAATTGTGGATCAGCACTTTGAGTTCTCTTATTGAAGAACTGGGGCATTACTCAAAAAAAGACAGACCTAAACGCAGCATATTTTTTTAAAGGGTCACTCCCAGGTAATAAGGAAGAGGGCGCAGCTACATTGCCACCCCAACGGGTTGCCCCATGATGAACAGAATCTATAGCTTCGTCAAACCTTATTAGGTAGTTTTCAAGCTTTCCTTTATCATCTGATCCCATCATTATCGAAACAAGTTTTTTATCCACATCATTGTCGGATTCTGTTATCTTTGAAACTAATTCCCCATCATCTTCGATAATAGCTTTAACTGCATCTAAGAAGGAACTCGCCTGTTCCCGATAATCTAGCTCGGCTTCTGTTTCCATAGAATCAGTATATCATATAGAATAGCTCTAGAAAGTCGGAAAGGCGCCAGACCGATACGCCCAACCAAAAACCTCACCGATTTTTCCTACAGGTTAGTGTGTCTTTATTTATCCCCCATTCTCCTTTATAATCTCCTTGAAATTGTTGTTTGCCAACGTAGCTCAGCGGTAGAGCGGGCGTTTCATAAGCGCTAGGCCGGTGGTCCAACTCCACCCGTTGGCACCAGAAAGTTTTTCCCTTTTGAGGTATACTCTTTTAGCAATGGCACAGGAAAAGAATAAAAAAGAAAATAAGAAAAACGACAAGAAAACTCCTAACAAAATGGGATTTAAAATGCCCAAAAAGATAGTTATCCAGGTTAAAAAACCCAATCTTTTAAATAATATTTTCTTTTATGTCTTTTTGGCAGTAGCAATGTATTTTCTTACCAGTTCATTTGGAAATGTAAATTTAACCAGTGAGGAAATTCCAATTAACAAATTCGTTGCCCTTATAAATGAGAGTAAGGTTCAGGATGTCACCGTTAACGGAGATAGAATTGATGTTTTAATGAGGGACGGAACCAAAGTCTTTGCCAAAAAGGAGAGTGACATCAGCTTTGATCAAATATTAAGCAACAATAGCGTGGACAGAAGCAAGATTGCCGGGAAACTTGAGATAGTTCACAAAGTTGCTTTCATGGATGTTCTTTCACCTATACTTATGTTTGGATTTCCACTATTAATATTGTTTTTCCTGGTCAAACAAATGAGAGGCCAAGGTGGGGAAATAATGTCTTTTGGAAAATCGCGTGCTAAGGTTTTTATGAAAGGTCAGCAGAAAGTAACTTTCAAGGATGTTGCCGGATGCGTAGAGGCAAAAAGAGAAATGATGGAGGTTGTGGATTTCTTGAAGTTTCCCGATAAATACCGAAAGCTTGGGGCAAGAATTCCTAAAGGTGTTTTGTTAGTAGGCCCCTCCGGTGTGGGAAAGACCTTGCTTGCAAGAGCAATAGCCGGTGAGGCAGGAGTCCCGTTTTTCAGTGTTGCGGGAAGTGAATTTATGGAAATGCTTGTTGGGGTTGGATCCTCAAGAGCAAGAGATTTGTTTAATATGGCAAGAGAACACCAGCCAAGCATAATTTTTATTGATGAGATTGACGCAATTGGAAGAGAAAGAGGAATGGGAATTGGCGGCGGGCATGATGAAAGAGAACAAACATTAAATCAGATACTTATTGAAATGGACGGGTTTGATATCAGAACCAACGTTATTGTTCTTGCTGCAACCAACAGACCTGACATGTTGGATTCAGCTTTGATAAGACCGGGAAGGTTTGATAGAAGAATTAGTATTCCCCTTCCGGACCTCAAAGACAGGGAAGAGATCATAAAGATACATATGAAGGGCAAACCGATTGATAAGGACGTTTCAGTTGAAAAGATTGCCAGAAAAACTGTTGGGTTTAGTGGTGCTGATATAGAAAACATGCTGAATGAGGCAGCGATCCTTACGGCAAGGGAAGGCAGAGACAGTTTAACTGAGGCTGATCTTGAAGAGGCTGCACTTAAGGTCACCATAGGTTCGGAAAGAAAGACACTTCAATCTGACGAAGAAAAGAGAATGACTGCTTACCATGAGGCAGGTCACGCACTCGTTGCAGCTAATGTGAAGGATATGGATCCGGTTCAAAGAGTTTCCATTGTGGCAAGAGGCCAGACCTTGGGACATACAGATCTTCCTCCGGAGAGGGATAGATATCAGGAGACTAGAACACGAATAATTTCGTTTATAACTACAATGCTTGGGGGAAGAGCTGCTGAAGAAATTGTTTTTAACGAAATGACTATTGGGGCCTCGGATGATATTAGAAGATCAACAGAGCTTGCCAGAAAAATGGTTGCAGAATATGGAATGAGCTCACTTGGTCCAATTTATTACGAATCAAAAAGCGAGTTTTCGTGGCTTGCTAAAGAGTTTGGAGAAAGCTCACCGCTAAGTGATGAGATGTCCGCAAAAGTTGATGCTCAGATAGAAAAAATAATGAGTGGTTGCTTTGCCGAAGCAAAGAGGATTTTAAATGAAAAAAGAGCCGCTTTGGATAAGATTTCTGAGAAATTACTTGAAAAAGAGACAATTGATGGGGATGAGTTTAAAGATCTGATAAAATAACTTATAAACCTGTAGTGTTTGCACCCTCGCAAATCTTGTTGTACAATCAACCCATCAAACCAGAAAAGGAGGTAGTGATGTCTTTATGTCCTGTATGTGGAAGGTGGTCTTGCGATCACACGCCCGAGGAACGCGGGCAAACGCATGAGGAAATGATGCGAGACTTGACCCTAGATGAGCAAGTGGCGTTTCGATCTAGCGACGAGTTCAAATTAACCACTGCTCTTCGAAACCGCGACCTGCAACATCTACCCAAACTGCAAATTGACATTGGGGTAAGTTGTGAAGAGTA
Organism: uncultured Candidatus Saccharibacteria bacterium; assembly: GCA_964559585.1. Lineage (GTDB taxonomy): Bacteria > Patescibacteriota > WWE3 > UBA101185 > UBA10185 > JAAZNV01. The sequence continues at coordinate 30,774 of CAZLHE010000002.1, read as the reverse complement.
CTCGTTGCTGGTAATTGCAGGCCCAAGTTTAGTCTCTCTCCCAGAGCCTATTCGCAAAAAAATGCAAAGGCACGAGGAAATGTGTGAATACCACCGCAGCAAAACGTGGCATCAATCCGCACTCGGCACACCGGTAACACCTGCGCTAGAGAAAGCTGCTACTAAAGTAATCAAGAAATACAACAGCGGGTTCTAAAGCTAATGTTTCACAGGGTCTATTTGTATGGATAATCCCAGCGAGTAGACCTTTTTTTGTGGAATTCTTTGCGTGATATCATTTAAGTTACCATGCTTATAGATTCTCATTGCCACCTTGTTCACGAAAAATACCAGGAAAGCGTCGAAGAAATTATTGAAGATGCAAAAAAGTTTGGAGTTGAGAAATTTATTACTGTGGGAACTTCAGTGGAAGAAAACAATAAGGCTATAGAAGCTTCTGAAAAATCAGAAAAGATATTTTGTTCTGTTGGTATTTACCCCCACGAAGATGTGGGAATTTCCCTTTCGGATCTTAAAAAATCCCTTGAAGAAAATCTTAAAAGTTCAAAAAGGATAGTTGCTATTGGTGAAACTGGGATCGAGATGCCGTTATGGGAAAACGGTAGAACGCTTGATAAACAAGTTGAACTTCTCGAAATGCATCTCAATCTTGCATTAGAAAATAAACTTCCCGTGATTATTCATAACAGAAATGGAAACGAGGAGGTATATGCGCTTCTTAAAAAGTATTCAGAAAAGGGGCTTAGTGGGGTAATGCACTGTTTCACAGCTGATTGGAACTACGCCCAAATGATTTTGGATCTTGGTTTTCACATTTCTTTCACAAACATAATTACATATCCAAAAAAGGAACAGCTTTTGGAAGTAGTAAAAAATGTTCCAATGGATAAGTTTCTTTTAGAAACAGACGCTCCGTATTTACCTCCACAAAGCCTTCGAGGTGAGATAAATTACCCAAAATATGTTAGAATTGTGGCTGAAAAAGTCGCACAGGTAAAGCAAAAAACTTTAGATGAGGTAAGCGACTGTTCATATAAAAACACCTGCAAACTTTTTAAAATATGATGAAATCATTTATCGAAAAAAACGACAGGTTTGTGCACAGATTTTTGGAGATACTGCTGGGTATCACAACTTGGGCATTTCTAACATCCCCGGTGTGGCTTGGCATTTTTTATCCCCAGGCAATGGTTTATCTTTTAACATTTCTTACTGTTTATTGGTCTTATCTTGCATTTAGACACTCAATTGGACTTTTTGTTGGGTATAGCAAGTATAAGGAAGAGATGGCGACTAACTGGTATCTTCAGTGTCAGAAACTTAATTTTGAGGAGCTTCCGGACAAAGAAACCCTTCCCCCATCATTAAATGAGGTTAGACATTTAATTGTTATTCCGGTTGTGAATGAGCCGGACCCTGTTTTAACTGATTGCATTGATAGTGTTTTCGACCAAACATTCCCAACTACTCAAACTGTTCTGGTTTTTACGGCCGAAGAAAAGTGGGCTGTAGATACTATAGATAGGATAAGAAAGATAATTGGGGAGAGGGAAAAGCGACTTTGTAAGTTAATGTTTTTTATTCATCCGGTAGGAATTCCAGGTGAGGCGATAGGGGATGGTGGAGCAAATAGACACTGGGGATGTTCACATGCTGTCGAGGAACTAAACAACCTGGGAGAAAACATCAGAAACTATACTTTCAGTAACTTCGATTCAGACCACGTTTTGGACAGGCAGTATATCGCACGATTCACCCACCTTTATTTGACTACAGATAGAAGGGACAATCATTTCTATTCCTCCGCGGTTCCTCTTTTTGATAACAACTTATGGAGAGTTCCTTTTATGATGAGGATTGAGGCCAACTCTACAACTGTTGGAGTTATTTCTGATTGGGCCGTTTCAAAAGGTAGCGTCAGGAAAACATTCTCCGCTTTTTCAGTTTCACTTAAAACTTTGGTTGACGCCGATTACTTTGATGTTGCCCTGGGAGCGGACGACACGATTTTTTTCTGGAGAGCATTTTTTGTAAGAAAAGGAGAATTTGACGGTATCCCTTACTACATCCCGTACTCAGCCGATGCTGTCGAAGGAAAGTCCTACTCAGATTCATATAGGAGTTTGTATAAACAGCTCTTGAGGTGGGGTTGGGGAGTTGTGGATTTCCCACTTTCCGTTAAGGGATTTCTGAAACATGGAGAAATAAAATCGTCTAAAAAACTTAGCTGGATGATTAGACACCTGAAAGAAAGGGTTTTTCTTGTGAACTCGGTTTTTTTAATAACCTTCGGTTTTGGAATTGTTACACTTGTAAACCCCTTGGTTAAGCAATCAAGTTTTGCATACAGTCTTCCGAAGATAATGAGTACAATTCTAACTTTGACCCTTGTGTTTATGATTCCTGGTACTTTTTTCAAGAAAAAGTTTTCAAGTCCTCCTCCGAGGGAGTGGTCCCTGTTTAGAAGAATGGCCACATACTTGGAAAGCCCTCTTATAATGCTTAATCTGTTAACCTTTTCTTTTTTGCCGTGGTTACAAGCGCAAACAATGATGCTGTTAGGTAAAAAATTTAAGAGATTGTATCACACGACCAAAGTAAGATGAGACAAAATAAGAAAATTAAAAAAATTGTCGATTACATAAGTGTGAAACTTAAAGATAAAACTATATCTAGGTTTCTCCTGGCTGTTTTTCTTTCGATATGTTCTTTTTTGTATATTTTATTTAGATATAAGTATATAAACTCCGAGATACCTTTTTGGTATACAAAGACCTGGGGAGATTATCAGCTTGCGCCCAAATTTAGTATTTTTCTTATTCCTCTGATGATGCTGGCGATAAGCTTTGTCGGGCTTTTGTTTGTGTTGTTAAACAAGTACTACATTCAATTTTTTGAAGACATTGTTTGGATGTTTGTGCTTTCCAGTAATTTGGTTTTGGCAGCGTCTTCTTTCAGAATAATTCAGGTGGCCTCGCTTCCTTTTAAGCCTTTCATAAATCCACTTTACATTGGACTTGTTCCTTATGCCGTTGCTGCCTACCTTTTGATGTTTCTCATAATGCCCTATTTTATAGATTACGCTCAAAGGAAAAAATTGATCACCAATCCTCAGATTCACGATCATCCGGGAATGATTTTGCAGGCACCCTCAGCAAGAGGGGGCGGGTTTGTTTATTCACTTGTATTTTTGCTCTCCGCGTTTTTATTTATCGGCTTTCCAAAAGAATTTTTGGGTTTTTATCTTTCGGTATTAATGGTTGCGGTTTTGGGTATTATAGATGATTATCAAAATACACATCCCTCATCAAGTTACAGGGCACTTGAAAACCCCGCCTTGAGATTATTTTTATTGTTCTTATCTGTTCTTCCGGTTGTTTTTTCAGGTGTGGCTATAAACACAGTGAGCAATCCTTTTGGCGGAATGGTTAATTTAAATGTTCTCCAAATTTCAGTTGGATCCGGGGTACTGGCGGTAGTTCCGGTTATTCTCACAGCAGTTTGGGTTGTTTGGCTTATGAACGTTTTGTCTTGGTCAAACGGAGTTGACGGCCAGTATGCAGGAATTGTGGGAGTAGCCTCCGTTTTAATTGCTATTTTGGCTCTTAGATTTAACGACCTGCAGCCACTTCACATGCAAATTGCTGTACTAGCTGCAATAAGTGCCGGAGCTTCTTTTGGGTCTGTAAGGTTTAATTGGCACCCCTCCCAAATTATGTGGGGGTTTGGTGCGGTATCTGCAGGTTTAGTTATTGCAAGTTTGGCAATTCTTGCTAAAGCTAAAATTGCGGTTTCAGTACTTATCATTTTAATTCCTTTCTTAGACGCCTTTGTAACAGTTCTAAGAAGATTAGTTCAGAAGAAAAGTCCATTTAAAGGTGATAGGGGTCACTTGCATCACATCCTTTTAAATAGGGGATGGAGTACCAGTAAAGTGGCCCTTTTTTATTGGGGCGCGACAGCCGTGTTTGGTTTGATCGGCCTTTTGACTCCTGAAAAAGACGTCTTTAAACTTATGTTCATTATTGCCGGGATAGTTATGTTTTTAATCATCCTTTTGAACGTGAGCATTGTAAGAAAAAAGAAGGAAGAGACTGGTTTTACCACGCCCATTAAAAATTAATACTCCCAGTAACTTTCCTAAAATTTAATTTTCATTTAATATTTAATTAGACAATAGATGTAGTATTTTTTAGATAAAGATGCGGATACTTTTGGTAGAAGATGATAAAGAGTTGCTTGAGGATGTACTCACTGAAGTGGAGAAGGATTATATTGTTGATGTGGCTTACAGTGGGGTTGAGGGTACATATTTATCTCAGATTAACGACTATGATGTAATGGTGGTTGATGCTGCCCTTCCGGATATGGATGGAGTTGAGATTTGTAGGGTAACTAGGGGTGCGGATATAAAAACTCCTATAATTCTTCTTCATGATAGCTGCGAACCAAGTAGTAAAGTTATGGGTTTGGATGCGGGGGCTGATGTGAATTTACAAAAGCCAATTAATATATTGGAGATTAAAGCTCAAGTAAGAGCTTTAACCAGACGAAACAATTCGGTGGTCGATGGGAGTGTGCTAAAAGTTGGAAGGCTGGAAGTTGATTGCCGTCAAAAACAGGTTTTAGTCAAGGGAAAAGTTCTTCGTTTAAGAAGAAAGGAGTTTGATCTTTTGGAGTACTTAATGATTAATAGAAAAAGAATTGTGTCGAAAGAAGAAATTCTGGAGCATGTTTGGGAAAAAGGGATTTATGTTTTTAGTAACACCGTAGAGGTTCATATTAAAAGTTTGCGGGGGAGATTCTTAAAACTTGTCGGAAAGAAACTTATTCGCACGGTTAGGGGATTTGGATATAGAATCGATTGTTGAGAAAGTAAGCAAAAACAGATATCATCAGAGGTAGTGATTACTATTCTTTACCACATTATCAGAACAGCAAGACCCAGACAGTGGCTGAAAAACCTTAGTCTTTTTGCCGCCCCGATTTTTGCCGGAAGATTGTTTTTAGGGGATACATTTTCAGTTACAACGAAAGCTTTCTTAGTTTTTTGTGTAGTCTCATCCGGCGCCTATTTTTTAAATGATATTGTTGACGCCCCTAGTGACCGATTTCACCCAATAAAGAAAAACAGGGCAATAGCTTCAGGTAAGTTGTCGATTGGTTTAGCCTCAATGATTTCTATAGTTTTGATACTGGGTTCTATAGTTTTCTCTTTTCTATATTTAGATTCGTATTTTTCTATAATGCTTGTTGTTTACGTAATCTTGCAGCTTGGATACTCTTTCTATTTTAGAAATGTGATAATAATGGACTCTTTGATAGTTGCCTCGGGTTTTGTATTAAGAGTATTTGCTGGTGGTTTTGCCTCAAAAACCTCTGTTTCTTCGTGGCTAGCTTTAACGACTATCGGCATCTCAATGCTGCTTGCCTTTGGAAAAAGAAGATCCGAAAAAACTATTCTCGCAGCGTTTTCTGGAGGTGGGGATGCCGGAACAAGAAAAACATTAAGACACTACCCCGATGCGTTATTGGATTCGATGATTTCAATGTCAGCGTCTTATACTATCTTGAGTTATTCGCTATTTTCTTTTATGATTTCTCCTTCACTTGTAAGCAGAAAGTTGACCTCCTTTTTACCTTCGGTTTTAAAAAGTCCGAAGTTAATGATGCTAACAATCCCGGTTGTAATTTATGGAATAGCCAGATACCTGTATGTAATTTACGAGAAAAATGAGGGGGAGTCTCCGGAAAGAACACTTTTGACCGATATACCGCTTCTAATATCCGTAGTTTTGTGGGGTATAATCGCGTTTAGTGTGATGTATTTAATACCGGATCTAGGTTAATTACTCTTTTGGCTGTGTCGAAGATGTGATTTGCTGATAAGCATTTTCCAGTTTCATTATTATCTCCTCCACCTCTTTGGGCACAGATCTTGGAAGTGTATCCAACGGTTCTTGAACCCAAGTCCTCGTATCTTTGGCGGAGAGAACAACCTGTTTTTCATCATAATTTATTAAAGACATCATTCCGATCGGTAAAAATATTACACTAAGAAGAATAACAAGAAGCAAAGAGTTGAAGGTTATTTTTATAAAGTTTTTCATTCAAGTTCCTCCTTACATAATAACTCTTTATCCCCATCGTATTCATATTTACCTTCGCCTTTATCAGACTCCTTTATTTTTATCTCCTCTTCTACATCAAGTATGAAAAGAATTGTGGACACTAAAGTCACCCCGGCAGCCATATAAAAAACCCAATTATAAAGAAGTTTCGAAACAAGCATTATTCCCGAGAAGAGAAGTAAAAGATAAGCATAGGAAAGCCAAATTGCTGCTTCGGAATAAAGGTGAAACGAGCCTTGAATTAAATGCTGAATTTTAAGACTAAACACTTTTGCTGAAAGGGAGGGCTTAATGTGGCTATCGTGGAATGCCAAGGACTTTAGTAAGATATAAATGAGTCCCAAAATCAAAATAACGATCATTGCCAGTGTTGAGTAGGAGTTCACCTTAACAAAATCTGCATAGGATTCAAATACAAAACCAGACTTGGAGATTTTTACGGGGAGGCCTAAATATCTACTTATCAATACAATAGAAACTACTCTTGTGGCAAGAAGCAAAATGGCCGGTACGATTGCTCGATCTATGAGTTTGACCAGTACTTTAGATAACATTAGTTTGACATCTCTGCTTTTTGTTTCATGAATAAGCTTTTAGTTAGGCAAACATTGAGCAGGACTGATAAAATATTACTACCATGGGGTTAATAGAGTCAATGAAGGAAGCTGTGAGAAAATCTTTTCTTTGGTCATTTTTGAGGGAAAATATCTACCTGGTACTGTTTTCGATTCTTGTGTTTTTAACTCCTCTGATAACAATTTCCGGAGCAAATGAGCTATATGAATTTCCAAAAATGTTTTTCGTCTATATACTTGGGTTTTTCATCATTGCTTTCTTTTTTACTGACTTAGTTATTCATCGTTTTAAACTGAAGAAAATCTCCTTGGTAGTAGCTTTATTTTTATTGTTAGTAATAATTTCAACAATAATGTCGTCTGACATATACACATCTGTCTTTGGTTACTACACCAGGTTTAACGACGGCCTTATTTCTTACATAGTTTACTTTGGTCTTTATTTTGTGGCTGTAAACAAGATTAGAAAGGAAGATTTTGTAAAGATATTAAAGGTCTCTCTTTTGACAATCATTCCGATTTCTATAGCCGGGATATCTCAAAAATTTGGAATTACTATTATTTGGCCCCACATTCCTGTTGAAAGAGTTTTCTCGACTTTAGGACAGCCAAACTGGTTGGCACAATACCTTGCTGTTCTTCTTCCTATTTCTTTGTATTTTGGACTTTGCGAAAAGACAAAAATATCCCTGACTTGGGTCTTCATTTTTTGTTTAGGATTCTTTTGTTTTTGGCTAACCTATTCCCTTTCTGGTTTTTTGGGTTTGGCCGTAGGTCTAGTCACTTTTGTTTTGTTTTTCGCAGCAAAGGAAGTATTTGATAGAAAAGTTTTCTTGAGAGTTTTGATAATACTAATTTTTTCCCTTGGCGTTATTTCTACCAATATGGGGATATTCAAATCCAGGGTGACCGACGCGATTTTTGATGTTAAAAGGTTGTTTTCTTTAGTTCAGAGGGTTTACGCAGCGGGGGAAACCTACAAAATATCCGATCCCGGATATATAAGAAAAGAATTGTGGAGAACCTCCCTTTTTCTTATTAGATCATCGACTAAAAATATGCTTATAGGTACAGGTCCGGAGACCTTTCCATATGCTTACCAGCCTTTTAGAGGTAAGGAGTTAAATTATTCTTCGGAATGGGACTTCGTTCTTAATAAGCCGCATAATTATTACTTAGAGATATGGTCAGAGTGTGGAATTTTTGCTCTTTTTCTTTATGTCGTATTAATTTTTAAGTCTGCGCTAAGCTCTCATTATTTTGTTTGTCCGGCGCTTGTTGCATTTGCAGTAACCAATATTTTCGGCTGGCCGGTTGTGGCAACGGCGTTGTTGTTTTGGATTTTTGTTGCCTACTGCGACGTATGACAAAAAAAGTCTTAGTTATTTTTATATGGTCCGTTTATATATTGGTGTGCGTGATTTTTATTAGGATTTTTTCTGCAGATATAAATTACAAAAGATCACAAGCACTGCTAGATGAGAATCATTTGGAGTCCGCAGTAAATCTTTCCGAAAAGGCAGTGAGCCAAAACCCATTCGAACCGAATTATTATAAAGGAAGGGCAAAAGTATACTTAATAAAGTTTTTGTATGTTAAGGATATATCCACCAAATCACAGATTAAAGGAAATATATTGGCCGATCTTGAAAAAGCTTATTCTCTAAATGAGAACAATTTGGTTACAATCAGAAACATATTTCCTCTATATTACCTTCTTGCGTTAAGAGATATAAACTTGGAAACATTCCAGAACAATACAGATCCAAAATATCTTGAAGTGACAAAAGAATTTTTGGAGTTCAACAAGAAAAGATTTTGGAATGATGCCGGAGTTATCGCTTCGGTTGCAAAATATGAGAGAAAATTAGGTCTAGTGAAGGAATACAGTGAAAGTGTTCAAAGAATTATGGAATTAAGACCAGATCTTTTAGACTGGTATGAATCATTCAGATAAGGTAACGTAATCTGCTGAAACCCAACCCTCAATGGTATCTGATACTTTTATTTTTACCCATCCCGTGCCCAGTTCCAGTACCTGATATGTTGCACCTGAGGTTACCCTTGCAATTTCAGTTCCATTAAGACCCCCAATACTTCTTACTCTTAACCAACCGGTTCCGGTATCTTTCACAGTCGCAGTTTTGGAAGATAATCCTATTTGGGAGAGGGTCTCTAATGCATCTTTTGCTTCTTTTGTAAGTCCGATTCCGTCGGAAGTTCTTCCAAGATACAAACCTCTTTTCGCTCCTTTTAGTTTTTCTAAAGTTTGGGCTGTTACAAGAATGGTTCCATCGGCATCAAAAATGTTTCCTTTGTAATCAATGTAATAATCAAAAACCTTTTCTTTATTTAAACCAACATTGTCGATGTTTATTCCTCTCGTTTGGTTCCAGTATAAAAGTCCTTTAACCCAAGATTGGGTGTCTGAAGTTACGTCGAGATTATCAAGAGTTCCATCATAAAGATTTGGAGATCCCTCAAAAGCTGTTACAGTTGGGGAAATCGGATATGGAAACATTTTTATCGACCCGTTTAATGTGTATCCTTTTTGAATACTTATTCTTGCAATTTGCGTCTCATATCCAGCTAATGCGATTTTTATTTCATAGTCTCCTGTCGTGATGGCCGAAGATGAAAACGGGGTTTTTCCAATTTCTGACCCATCTATATAAACTGTAGCTCCAGATGGTTCCGAGATAATTTTTAGAGTGTCCTGAGGACTTCCTTTGTCAAACCAAAATTCTTGACCGGAAGAGAAAAGATCTGATACCCCCAAGTCCCTTACTATACCAACTGCAAAACTGACATCTTTTTTAGCTGGAAGAAATTTTATTGAAGTTTGATATTGCTGGGTGTCGCTTTTTACAATTATTGTGTTTGTTCCGGACTTAACATTTTTAGATTCAAGCGGGGTATCCCCAAGAACTTTCCCGTTAAGGAGAACCTGGGCGGTGCCGTCTGTAACTTGAACAGATAAAGCAGCCCTTCCCCCAAAACCCCCGGTGATTAAACCCCCTGCGAAAAACACAATCAAAGCGATGCCCAATATACCTAAAAAGTATATAAGGGCAGTTGAAAATGAGTTTTTGTTTGTTCTTATAGTAGATACTGCCATTTCTCAATACCTAAATTACCACGATAATGGTAAAATAGCAATATCACGTCACGTCGATAAACGTTGATGTGGCCTGGTAGCCAAGTGGTAAGGCGAGGGTCTGCAAAACCCTTATACGCGGGTTCGATTCCCGCCCGGGCCTCCATAAAATGACAACGCATGAACTAAAAGAAAAATACATAAAGTTTTTTAAAGATAAGGGACATATTGTGATTCCTTCCTCTTCTCTTGTTCCGGAAAATGATCCAACTGTGCTTTTTACAACAGCGGGTATGCATCCACTTATCCCATTTTTACTGGGAGAAAAGCACCCTTCTGGAGAAAGACTAGTAAGTTTTCAAAAATGCATTAGGACAGATGACATAGATGAGGTTGGTGATGATGTTCATTTGACGTTTTTTGAGATGTTGGGTAATTGGTCTTTAGGAGATTACTGGAAAAAAGAATCAATTTCTTGGAGTTTTGAATTTTTAACAAAGGAATTGAAAATTCCTGTCAAAAAGCTAGCAGTGAGTTGTTTTGCGGGAGATAGTGATGCCCCAAGGGACAATGAGACGGCAGAAATCTGGAAATCTTTAGGAATAGACGAAAAGAAAATTTATTTCCTTGGAAAGAAAGATAATTGGTGGGGACCGGTTGGTGAAACAGGACCTTGTGGACCAGATTCGGAAATGTTTGTATGGACAGGAAAGGGAAATCCCCCCGATTTGGTTACGGCCGATAACAAAGAAAGCTGGGTCGAGGTTTGGAACAACGTTTTTATGCAGTATGAAAAGACAAGGGATGGGAAATATATCCAACTTAAACAGAAAAACGTTGATACTGGTATGGGTGTAGAAAGAACCACGGCAGTTTTAAACAAAAAGGATAATGTTTTTGACATTAAGGAGCTTAAAGTACTGGCAGACAAAATCAGAAAATTGTCAAAGAAAAAGGATGAGAAATCATTACGAATAGTAGTCGATCATGTAAGAGCAGCAACCTTTATCTTGGGAGACCAAAAATGTATCGCTCCCTCAAACTCAGACCAGGGCTATGTTTTACGAAGATTGATAAGAAGAGCAATAAGACACGGAAAACTCCTGCATATAGAAAAACCATTCCTTGTTGATCTATCCAAAATTATTGTAAAGGAATGCTCAGCAGATTACCCGGAGTTGGTTCAAAACCAAGGTTTTATTGAAAAATATCTCAGGCTTGAGGAGGAAAAATATGATAAAGCATTGGCGGACGGACAGGTAGTTGCTTTAAAAAAGATTGAGAAAGGGATGGAAAGCGTTGATAAAAAAATAATTGTTGGTGAGTTAGAGGTTTTAGAAAGTGCAAAGATTGCGTTTGATCTGTACCAATCAAATGGGTACCCCCTTGAAATGTTTCTTGATGATTTAAATGAGAAAGTAGGAATTTCAAAAGAACTTTCAGATAAGATTTGTGAAGATGTGTCAAAGTTAGTAACTTCGCATCAGACTACCTCAAGAGCTGGGGCGGAAAAGAGGTTTAAAGGAGGTCTTGCCGACCAAAGTGAGCTAGTCGTTAAATATCACACCGCAACCCATCTTCTTGTTATGGCCCTGAGAGAAGTTTTAGGTGATCATGTAAAACAGATAGGGTCTAATATTACATCAGAGCGCTTGAGATTTGATTTTCCGCACTCAGGCAAACTCTCCGAAGAAGAACTTGGAAAGGTTGTTGGTCTTGTGAATGATGTTATTAAGCAAAACCTTTCAGTTGGTTACAGTATAATGTCAAAGGACGATGCTATTAAATCAGGAGCTCACTATCTTCCCGGAGAACAATATCCGGATCAAGTAAAAGTATATTATATTGGGGAGGACTTAAATTTGGCGGTGAGTAAGGAGTTTTGCGGGGGCCCGCATGCAAAAAATACCGGAGAACTGAAAGAAATTGAGGTGTACAAACAGGAAAAAATAGGTGAAGGGAAGATGAGAATATACGCTCATTTCAAGCCTTGATATATCAAGAAATTTATATTAAATTATCTATTTTAGAGGAGTTTTTATGACTGCATCTATAAATAAAATAAAACCACTGTCTGATTATTTATTAATTGAACCTCTGCAGAGTGAGACTAAACTTCCGTCAGGAATTGTTATTCCCGACACTGCAAAAGAAAAACCACAGGAAGGAAAAGTTTTGGCAACAGGTTCTGGAAGAAGGGACGACGGCGGGAATATTGTGCCTATGAATGTTAAGGCGGGAGATATAGTTATGTTTAAAAAATGGGGAGGGACAGAGATAAAAATTGAAGGAAAAGAACTGCTTCTCGTTAAGGAAGAAGATATTTTGGCAATAATTGAAAGTTAAATTGGAGGAATAAATATGGCAGCTAAAAATATTATTTACGGAGAAGACGCAAGAGAAAAATTAAGAAGGGGTGTTGAGAAACTAGCAAAAGCTGTTTCAACGACACTTGGTCCAAAAGGAGGAAATGTTGCTTTGGATAAAAGTTGGGGTTCCCCAAATGTGGTTCATGACGGTGTTACCGTTGCAAAGGAAATTGAGCTTGAAGACAAATTTGAAAATATAGGGGCGCAGATCGTCAAGGAAGCTGCTTCCAAAACAAGTGACGTTGCGGGAGACGGAACAACCACCGCGGTAATTTTATCCTGGGCAATTGTTGAAGAAGGTTTTAAAGCCATTTCATCAGGAGCTAATCCTATGATTTTAAAAAGAGGTTTGGAAAAAGCCACCCGGTACATTGTAGAAGAAATTTCCAAAATGTCCAAGAAAATTTCCAGTACGGAAGAAAAAGTTCAGATAGCCACAAACTCGGCTCAGAACTCTGAGATTGGAAAATTAATTTCTGAGGCTATGGAAAAAGTTGGAGACGAGGGAGTAATTACTGTTGATGAATCAAAGGGAAATAGCATTGAACTTGAGTATAAGGAAGGTATGCAGTTTGATAAGGGATACTTATCTCCATATTTTGTTACCAACTCGGAAAAAATGGAATCTGTTATTGAAAACCCATACATTTTAGTTACCGACACCAAGGTTTCAAATATGCAGTCGTTACTTCCCCTCCTTGAAAGCTTAATGAAGGTTTCTAAGGATTTAGTTTTGATTTGTGATGATGTTGACGGCGAAGCATTGGCGACAATTGTTGTTAACAAACTAAGAGGAGTTTTAAATGTTTTAGCTGTCAAAGCACCTGGATTTGGCGATAACAGAAAGGCGCTGCTTGAAGATATATCTGTATTGACGGGAGCTTCCCTTATTAGTGAGGACATGGGTAGGAAATTAGATTCAGTTGTTGTTGAAGATTTGGGAAGAGCGGATAGAGTGATTTCGGATAAGGACAGCACAACGTTAGTTGGTGGTAAGGGGGATGAGAAAAAGATAAGAGAAAGAACAAAAATGATAGCAAGTCAGATAGATAAAGAAACTTCTGATTACGAAAAAGATAAACTCAAAGAAAGGTTGGCAAAACTAAGTGGCGGGGTTGCCGTTATCAAAGTTGGAGCTGCAACTGAGGCTGAGTTGAAAGAATTAAAGTTAAGAGTTGAAGATGCAGTTAATGCCACAAAAGCTGCAGTTGAGGAGGGTGTCGTTCCGGGCGGAGAGATTGCGTTTTTGAGACTTAGAGAATCTTTGAAGGGATTAAAACTTAAAGGTGACGAAGAAAAAGGTGTAAAAATATTGATTGAAGCTTTGAGTCAGCCAATTAAACTGTTGATTAAAAATACCGGACTTGATGAGAAGAAAGTTTTACTAGAAATTGAGAAAAAAACTCAGGAAGAGAAGAACAAAAACATCGGCTTTGACGTAATTAAAATGGATTACTTCGATATGGTAGAGGATGGGATAATTGATCCGGCCAAGGTTATCAGAAGTGCTCTTCAGAATGCAGTATCGGCTGCAATAATGATTATGACTACGGAGTGTTTAGTTACCGAACTTCCGAAAAAAGACGAACACTCATCTCACCAGGAAGATTTGGGTTACTGAGCTGATCTGTATTTTCTAAATATGCTTTTGAATTTTGCTAATATCCAGCTGCTGTTGTCGTTTTTCTTGAAGTGAATCAGATTTCTATTTGCCACTTCATTTGTTATTTTATTTTTCATATAAAATATCTGCATTTTCATAGCGATTTCTTCGACTATATTTACTAACGGACTTCCCAGGAGTGGAGAAGCGTTTAATTTATTTGTAGGGATAATTTTAAAGTTGTTGTAATAGCCCTTTATCCATCTGTTTGAGTCTATGAATCTAAAATACATCCCCTCTTTATTTATTAATGGCTGCATTGAGACTATATTTTGAGCCACATACAAATTTCTTTTTTTCTTCGTCCAAGACATACTACTTTCGTCCATAAAAATATTTGGACATATCTCTCTTGTCGCGGGATTTTGTGGAAGCTTTTTCATTAATTTTAAAACTAAAAATACAAAACCCCTCGTAAGCCAAACTCTATTCTTTGCCGTTACGAAAAGAAGGTCCAAATCAGAATTTCTTTCGTTATTATAATTTGCCGCGGATCCGGTGACAGAAACCATTTTTATCCACGGTATCTTCTGTAACGTTTCAAATACCTTTCCGTTTCTCTTCAAGGAAAGTTCGGTTTCTCTAATTCTTTTCGCAACATCTACTGTTTCTATCGATGATAAAAAATACCTACCATTCTTTTCGTTAATAACCTTTTCACTTATTAAATCTCTCACCTCTTTTCTTATCTGTTTTCCGCTGAACCAGTTTGGTGAAATGAGATAGTTGCATAGTTGATAGTAACTAAGTGGGTACTTGAAAACTCCGCTGTAGGAAAGGGTTTTTAGTACAGCGTTTCTACAGGGGGTTAGTTTTACAAAGGTCATAATAGTTATTTGAATCCAGTACTTCGTTTACAATTTTGTCCGCAAGGTGATTTTTCTCTCTTGGAATGTGGATGTATAAAACTTCTTTAAAATTTTTCTCGATATTTTTTGTCTGTGCCCATAGATTCTTTAATTTTGCATTTTTGACTTTAAATTCTCCTTTCAATTGACTGACGACGAGCTGACTGTCCAGGTAGCATTCCAACTCCGAGGCACCTTTTTCAAGGCACGATTCAAGTCCTGCTATTATCGCTTTGTACTCAGCTTCATTATTTGTAGACTTTCCAATATTTTTTCCAATTTCCTTTACTACCTCACCCTTAAGGTTTTTTATAACCACCCCTATTGCTCCGGGTCCCGGGTTTCCCCTGGCCCCGCCGTCTGTGTAAAGAATCAGTTTCATATTAACTAGTTTTTAAAATACTCTTTCAAGCAGATAAAGAACGAAGCTAACGTAAAAGATATTAGTATTCCAACAACTCCATATAAATAAATTGATTTATAAGGTAGACCCACTAGAGGTTGTGGCGATACCGGAGAAATCGACAGGTTTTCATCCCCGTTTCTGTTTATTTCGTATGCCACAGCTACCGTCACATTGGAAACGCTGTTCCAGAGCCTTTTTGCCTCTTCGTAGGTTTTGCCTTTAACAGTTAAGTATATGACCTGAGGCCCTGTTTTTTTCACGCTTACAATTCTGTTTAACATGTTCATATTTTTGCTATTTAACGGCATTTTATTTGATTCCAGAACCATTTTCTTAACATCAATACTTTCCATTAGGGAAAGAATTGAGTTTGCGTAAGAAAGAGCCGTTTGCTGACCGTAATACCCCTCATATGTGAAGAAACTGCTCTCAGCACCAATCTTTCTGTTAACAAAAAATGATCCGGAAGCAACATATTTAGAAGGTAGAAAGTAGAAAATAATTCCTAAAAGTGCTCCGGCAAGTAGAGAAAGCATTAAATTCGTCCTATACCTAATTAATTTTTTGTATACATCTTTTATTTCCATATTTAAAATGAATTATACCAGCAAATTATTGTGTTAAAGCGTTACAAAATCTAATATAATCAAGTAGTAAAACATATCTGAGAGACTGTATCTCAGCTGCCCAAATGCCAAAAAAACAAGTAATAACAAAATCTGCTCTGGTTCCCACTATACTTATCTCTGGTGGAGCTGGATTTATAGGATCCCATTTGGCAGAGGCTTTACTTGATAACAACGCCAGAGTTATCGTTTTGGATAACTTCCAAACCGGCAAAAAAATACACGTTAAGGATCTTTTATCCAATAAAAAATTTGCTTTGTACGATGTAGATATTAATGAGGGAATCCCGCCAGAAATTGAAAGTGTGGATTATATTTTTCACCTTGCCGGAGTAGAGGAATATTCGTACAGCAAGGATTATTTAAATCTCGAATCTCTTTTTACAAACTCTTTGGGAACCAAGAATCTTTTGGATTTGGCAAGAAGATCATCTGCAAAATTCCTTTTGGTCTCAACAATTGATGTGTATCAAGGAAGGATGTCCCAACTTTATCTTGATAAATACTTTGGGATCACATCCAGCGAAGAAAACAAATTTAGTTTAATTGAAGCCAAACGTTTTGCAGAGGCGGTTGTTTGGGAATATTTTAAAACTCACGGTGCTGACGTGAGGATTGTAAGAATCCCGGAAGTCTATGGTCCAAGAATGGATCTATCATCTAGCGGATTTTTGGGTGGATTTATAAAAAATGTATTGGATGGATCTTCGATTGAGATATATGGGGAGGGAACGGAGAAAGAGTACTATCTTTACGTTTCAGATATAGTTTCCGGGTTAGTGAAAGCACAATTTAATTCGAAAACAAAAGGAAATATCTACTCTCTTATACCAAAAGACCCGGTCTCAGCTTTAGAGATCGCCTACATGGTTAAAAGTTTAGCTGACGCAAAGCTTTCTGTTCAGTTTAAACCGGGAATTACAGATTTTAAACAGCAGTTGAAATCCCCGGATACATTTAACCTGAAAGATTTGGGTTGGAAGTCGAAAGTTGGACTAAAAGAGGGAGTTATAAGAACACTTGAGGATTTTGGTTACTCAGTAAATACCCATGCTTTTAAACCGATAAAACTTGTTGAGGAAAAAATCAAAGAAAGTACAAAAGAAAGCAAGGAAAAGGTGACTTCTCTTCAAGGAATAGTTCGGGAAAAAGAGAAGGCATCAGAGAAGAAATTGAAAGAACCTGTGAATTTTTTTAGAAAGTACAAAGAGTCGCCAATTAAGGTGTTGAGAAAGGAAGTCAAAAATGAAGTAACCCAAATAGGCAAGAAAAACATCTTCGGTGGTTTGGAAGACAAGTTAAGAAGTTTTAAATACAGATTAAAAGGAGATTTCGGATATGTACCCAGTGTGCTTGCCGTTATTGTTGCTGCGGCACTTGTGTTTATAGCTTTTCCGGTACTAAGCTTTTTGTTCAGTTCTCAGAGGGCTGTGTTGTCGCTTGAAAAAGCTAAAGTTGCGGTATCCAAAATGGACTCGCTATCATTAAAAAAAGAGGCGCTTTTGGCAGCGGACGGTTTTAATAGTGCTAGAAAATCACTTAGGAGAGTTGGGTGGGTGTTTTCAATAACGAAAAAAACCAACTATCTTTCTTCTTACGATAAACTTTTAGGCTCTACGGAATCTTTTTCCCGATCTTTATATTCTGCCTCTGTTGCAATTAAACCCTTAGAAAACGCGCTTGGCGTTTTAAGGCCGGACACCCAGGAGGTTTTAAATGCTGATTCTTTTAGTGAGGCAAAATTTGGGATTTCCGAAGCAAAAAATCATCTGAGTTTAGCCGAAGCGGATTTTTCAGGGGTTGACAAAAGCTTATTCCCGGAAAAAATAATAACAAAGCTATCTGAATACGAAAAAGCCACCGCTCTTGCAAGAGAGTTGTTTGACTCTGGCTATACACTAATTTCCGAATTACCCCAGATATTGGGAATAGACAGCGAGAAGAAATATGTTTTTTGGTTTCAAAACTCAAGTGAAATGAGACCGACGGGTGGCTTTATAGGTTCGTATGGTGTTTTAACATTGGATAAGGGAAAAATAAAAAATTTCGTTATTGATGATATTTACAACCCCGATGGACAGATAGATTTGAGAAAAATAGCTGTTACGCCCCCAGAGCAGATTAAGAACTTCCTAAAAGAGAACGTGCTTTATTTAAGGAATTCAAATTGGGATCCAGATTTTCCAAAATCTACCAAAGCTTTTGACGATCTCTACTTCAAAATCACCGGAGAAACAATAAATGGGTATCTTGCCGTTGATTTGGATTTTGTAAAAAGTCTCTTAAAAGTCACAGGACCTTTGTATCTTGCATCTTACAACGAAGACATTAGCGCAGAAAATTTTTATGAGAGAGCTCAGTACTACAGCGGATTTGACTACAAGGAGGGGTCTTCCGACAAAAGATCATTCCTTACTATACTTGGAAGCAAACTTATGGAGAGATTGTTTGCTTTGAAAAGTGAGAGTTACTCCCCACTCCTTTCTCAGATAGGAAAGTCCCTTGATGAAAGACACTTAATGATTTATTTCACTAATAACGTTGTGGACAAACTTTTGAAGGAAAAACGCTGGGATGGAAGCTTGGTAGATACACCCGGAGATTATCTTTTTGTAGTAAATGCCAATCTTGGCGGTACGAAAGCAAATTATTATGTTGAGAACAAAATGACTTATGAAGTAAGTGCGTTGACCAGGGACGGGTTGCTTAGGGCTAATTTATATCTTGATTGCAAACACACTGCCGATGATAACGCTTGGCCGGGGGGCCCCTACACAGATTATGTCAGGGCAATAACCCAAAACGGCTCTAAACTTACGGGAGCAAAGATTTCTTATAACGGTGGCGTAGAAAGCGATATTTTTAAGGGGATTACAGTTTCCAAGGAGGGAGCTTATAACTCCTTTGAGACGAGTTTCAAGATAAATCCAGGGGAGAGTGTCAGGCTTATTTTAAGTTACGATCTTCCGGTAAACCTTTCAATTACTAAGGATCAGAATCAATATAGTCTCGTATGGCAAAAACAGGCAGGAACCGGATCTGACGCTTATGTTTTTTCCTTTAGCCCACCCTTTGGTACCATTGTGGAGGCAAAAAGCAGTTCCTTAAGCGAAAGTGGTAAGCTGTTGGAAAGCAGGGGGATTTTCCAGAAGGATTTGAGTTTCCTTGTTCTTTTGAGGTAGTCTGAATTCACCTTATCTTGCCGAATTACCTACTGGGCCATATAATCTAAGTTAATATGCCCATGCCCGATATGCCTCAGTCAAATAAACAACACCCAGTACCGCAAAATGTAATGGATGTTCAATTTAAGCTAATTGGAGATCTGACAATGCGGCAATTTGCCTATCTTTTTGCCTTTGGATTAGCTGCGTATCTTGCCAGCGTTGTAGTAATAGGGATTTTTAAGTGGCCGTTTGTTGTTTTCCTTGCACTTTTGGCTTTGGGTTTGGCGTTTGTACCTATTGAGGAGAGGGGACTTGATGAGTGGATAGTAAACTTTGTCAGGGCGGTAAATCACCCCACCCAAAGAATTTGGATGAAGCAGCCCCAGCTCCCCACGGCATTCATTTATGACAGTCTTGCCGTGGTAAGACAAGAAATGATCACATTGGCACCTACCTCAAGCAGAAGAAAACTTGAAGAGTATCTGAAAATTCAAGACGAACAAGAAAAAGAGGATCCTCTTGATATTCCCGAAAGAGAGTATTTAATGAAAGTAAGGCTAGCCTACCCAAGTGCCCCCACAGCTTCCAGGAGCTCGCAGGTTGGGGTGTTGGTAGAGGAGCCTTCTATTGTGGTAGAAACTCTGCCCGAATCCTCCGTAACCCCGTTAATACAAGAAAAACCAAAAGAGGTAAAAAATGTAGGTGTGGTTGTCGAGGGGAAAGAAAAGCTTCTAAAGCAAGAAAAAGCAGGAGTAAAAGAAGTTACTGAGATTACGCCCGCGGTACAAAAAGATACATTTATTCTTCCGGAAAGATTTACACCACAGCGCGGTCTTTACACTTATGAGCCCATGACTCCGGATATGCACTCTGGTAGAAAATTTACAAACCTTACCCCGTCCCAAGGGGAATTGATACTTCCAATTAGAGGCGAAAGAGTTTTGAGTACATCTCAGGACTTACAAGATGAGGAAGATGTGAAAGTGAAGGCTGAGAAACTGAAGGAACTCTTAGACAAAATTAAGCAGGAAGAGGGTTTGGTGGTTGCTAAAAGTAAAGTTGCCCGTTCGTTTAGTGATAGTTCACCAACTGAAATTAAGGTTGATAACGAGCAGCAGGTTGGGGAAGTTGCAGAGGAAACTGTTAGTAAGTTAAGGACTCAAAATGAAGATTTGGCCAAAGAAATTGAGAGGCTTACGCTTCAAATACAAAGAGGAAAATCTATGTCTTTGGAAACTTCAAACCAAGAACAGCTTTTAAAACGATTGGGAGTTCAGAAAGAAAAGTTGGCCTCAAGCTACACGGAGTTAAGAAAACAGGTTGAGGAACTTAGACAGAAATTAGAAGAACAAAAAACCACTACATCGGGGGGTGTTTCTCAGTATAGTTATATTCAACCTTTAACGAAAATCCCCAATGTTGTAAGTGGTATTGTCAAGGATTCTAAAGATAAGTTTCTAAGCGATTTTCTAATCATAGTAAAAAACAAAAGGGGAGAGGCAGTAAGAGCTCTAAAGACTAATATGATGGGGCAATTCGTTATCTCAACCCCCCTTACAAATGGAACTTACACAGTTGAGATAAGTCCGTCCAATAAAACAAACCTAACGTTTGATATAATTCCTGTAGAAGTTAAAGGAGAAGTATTGCCTCCTTTAGAAATGGTTGGTAGATAACAATGGCTGCCCAGAATAAATTTACAACTCAGGATCATTTAGACATTCAAGATATTAAAGATAATTACGTAATTCTCAAAAACGGAATTATATGCTCCGTTGTTCAAACTACGGCAGTAAATTTTGATCTTTTATCTGAGATCGAGCAAGATGCCATAATAGCGGCATTTTCCATGCTTCTAAATTCGATAACTTTTCCTATTCAGATTGTAATTAGGTCGAGAAAACTTGATATTTCAAAGTATGTTGACAAAGTTAGGAAGGTTGAGAGCAAACTTACGGATCCCTTACTTAAACACCAAGCCGAGGCATACAGGAAATTCGTTCAGGAGGTAATAAAAGTTAATGAAGTTTTGGATAAAAAGTTTTACGTTGTTGTTCCCTCAGGCTCACCGATAGTTGGTCAGGAAGGATCAAAAGCTTTTGATTGGGTGATGAGGTTAACCGGATCCCACAACAAGAGAATAAATGTCGATGTCGAAAAAGCCCTGCAGTTTGGAAAGATAGAAATAGGACCGAAGGTTGATCACATAATAAAAGAATTCAATAGAATTGGTATAAAAACTAAGCAGATGACTACCCAGGAGTTGGTCGAACTTTATTTCGATATCTACAATCCAAGCACTGTTCATGGGCAGAGAATTCGTACAAATATAGACGATTATAAAACTGCGATTGTTAATCCAGCGATTATTGAGGAGTGAGACTAAAACATGGCATTTAATATTTTTACAATATTTAATAAAAAATCCAGCGCTTCGAGTCAAAAAGAAGTCCCCGGGGAGAAGACTCCTCCTCAGATTCTCGCTGAGGGAATGTTAAACGTTAGAGATATTATTGCACCTTCTGCTATTGAGGTTGACTTCAACAACTTAAAAATTGGAAACATGTATTACAGAACCATGTTCATTTCAGGTTATCCAAGATTTGTTGGAGCTAATTGGCTTTCGCCAATAATTAATTTTGAACATACACTTTTGATGTCCATGTTTTATTACCCGGTCAAGTCAAAAGTTATACTTGATGATTTAAGAAGAAAGATAACGGAGCTTGAGGCAACGACGATGTCTAATCAGGAGAAGGGAAAGATTACAGACCCCGTCGTTCAGGCCGCTCTTGAGGACGCAAATGCTTTGCAGGAACAGTTGGTAAAGGGAGTAGAAAAATATTTCCAGTTTTCCTTTTATATAACAATTCCCGCCACTTCCCTTGAGGAATTAGACAATATTTCCGCCAAATTAGAATCAACACTGGCCTCGCTCCTGCTTATTTCAAAGACGGCTTCCTTACAAATGGAAGATGCCTTTCAGTCCTCCGTCCCAACTGGTTGCGATAAGCTTCTCATCACGAGAAACATGGATACGACGAGCTTAGCGACTACCTTTCCATTTACATCTTCGGATCTAACAATGGAGGAGGGGGTAATGTATGGAATCAACAGACACAACGGGTCTTTGGTTATTTTTGACAGGTTCTCCCTTGAGAATGCAAATGAAGTTGTTTTCGCGAAATCCGGTGCAGGAAAATCTTACTACGTAAAGTTGGAAGCACTCAGAATGCTAATTTTCGGAGCAGAGATACTGATTATCGATCCAGAGGAGGAGTATCGAGAATTGTGTTCTGTAGTCGGGGGAAATTATATTGATTTTTCTGCTAACTCAAAAAATAAAATAAACCCATTTGATTTATCAGGCATTGCGGTTGAAGGAGAAAACGAGCTTGGGCAAAAACTTATTTCGCTTATTACGCTTTTGAAATTAATGCTTGGGGGTCTAAACGCCACAGAAGAGGCTTTGTTGGATAGGGCTTTAATAGAAACTTATAGAATAAAGGGAATTACTGCTGATCCCGAAACACAGGCTACGAAAGAACCTCCGGTAATGGAAGATTTGTATAAAGTGCTTCTCGGGGCAGAAGAACCGGAAGCAAGAGGCATGGCCGAAAGGCTTGAAAGATTCATCAAAGGATCTATGACCGGAATATTTGATTCTCAATCAAATATTAATCTGACCAGCAGAATGACTGTTTTCTCAACCAAGAATCTTGAAGAAGCTTTAAGACCAATTGCTTTTTACATGATTTTGGATTTTGTTTGGACAACTATTCGAAGAGATTTAAGAAAAAGAATACTTATTGTCGAGGAGGCTTGGTATCTGATGCAAAACCCGGATAGCGCGAGGTTTATTTATGGAATAGCAAAAAGAGCTAGAAAATATTATTTAGGTCTTACAACTATTTCTCAAGATGTTGATGATTTCTTAACTTCCGAATATGGAAAAGCTATTGTCACAAACTCGTCAATTCAAATGCTTTTGAAGCAGCATCCTGCCGCAATAGATAAAGTTATGGAAACATTTTACTTATCTGAAGGAGAAAAAAGGTTTCTTCTCGGGGCGGGAATTGGAGAAGGACTTTTCTTTGCAGGTGCAAACCACGTAGCTATAAAAGTTATGGCTTCTGACGCCGAACATAAATTAATTACTACAAACCCTGAGGAGATATTAAGACTTAGGAAAGAAAGAGAAACTCAGCAAGCAAAGCTTCCAAACCAAGGTACACAAAGACCCGTGTATAAGCCTTACAAGGCTCCGGAAAGTATGGATACGTATACAACTTTTGACAAAAGTGGTGCGGTGAAACCAGAATTTATCGCAAAACCAAAGCTTCCTGAGGAGTCTAAAAAAGAAACAGTGCTTCCGGTTGTGAAACCGGAGGTTAGGCCAGAAGTAAAACCAGAAGTAAAGACAGAGGTAAAGCCTGTTGTACAAACTACTCCGCAACCAAAACCGCAAATTCAGCAGACACCTCCTCCTAAAGTTGAACAAAAACCTATGGTTGTTAACAAAACGGTAAACCTTAAAAAGGTAGATAACGACGATGAGGATTATATTAACAAAATGCCTTCGGCCGGAGATATATTGGATTCTGTTGAGGAGATGAGAAGACAAAGACCGCAACAAAAAACAAATCAAAATCAACAAAGGACCCAGCCGCAAAAGCCAAATCCAGTTTCTACTCAACTTAAACCACCGATTCCTCAAAACAACACAACTCAAAAACCAAACACACCACAAACGAACCCACTGCGAAAAAGCGGAGACTTGGATTTAAGATAAAATCCCTCAGAAAGTTAAATTTGCATCGGCATTATTATATGTATGAAGTCCTTTTGATTGTCAGGTTCAAACAAACATGGTGATACATTTCCATTAGATAGAAATTCAATCTTTTCAGATTTGATGTTTGTTAAAAAGTCTAACAGGTATCTCGAGTTAAATGCGATTTCAACAAGCTCTCCCTCTATTTCGGCAGAGAAAACGCTCTCGTGTTGACCTGTTTCTTCGGATAATGATGTGATTTTTATCTTTCCTTCGGGGTCAAATCGAACCTTTATAGTATTGTTTCCCTCTTTGGCAAAAATATCTGTAAGCCTCACAGCCTCGAAGAAATCTATCGTATTAAAATCGGCTTTAACGACATGTTCCGTTGGGATTATTTTCTTGTAATCGGGGTATTGGCCATCAAGTATTCTTGTTGCGATTAAAGTATCCTCAGATTTGAATAATGCTAGGTTCTCGTCTTGGTTTAGAGCAAATTGAATTGGTTCTGAAGATGATGAAAATATTTTAGAGACTTCGGAAAGTGTCTTTGCTGGAAGAACTACAGAAAAATCCTCGGTATTGGATTTAATTGTAACTATTTTTTCTGAGAGTCTGAAACCGTCTGTTGCGGCGAGGGTTAATTTACCTTTTGAGAATGTGACAGAAATACCGGTAAAAATAGGTCTGCTGGAGTCGATTCCGGATGCAAAAGCAACCAGTGACATAGCTTCGTTTAACGTTGTTGGATCAAGTTCCAGGCCTTTTGATTTCTTTGGAAATGTCGGTAATTCCGGAAAGTCGTGGGCGCTGCTCCCATTAAATTTTGATTTAGTGTTTTTTGAGGTGATGATGAGAATCTCATCCTTAACCTGTGCGTTAATTTTTCCCGGGGAAAGGTTAGTTATAAAATCTTTCAGGAGTCTTGCGGGTATTGTGGTTGATCCTTCCTCATCTATTGAGGCACCAATATAGGTGCTGATTGCGGTTTCCAGGTTTGTGGACGCAAGTTTAAGCCTTCCGTTATCAGTTGAGATCAAAACATTGGATAAAATCGGCAACGAACTTTTAGCAGGAACAGCATGCATTACTGTTTGAAGTCCCTTTGATAAGTTTTCCTGTAAGCAAGAAAATTTCATTTTTCCTTCTTTTTAGAACCAACCTTGTTAGGCTTTAAAACTACCCTTCTACTTTCACCTTCACCAACGCTTTCTGAAATTACGTCTTCGTATTCAGCAACAAACACGTGAATTTGTCTTCTTTCCCAGGGGTTCATGACTGGAAGTTCAATTTCTTTCTCAAAAAATCTAACTTTATCTATAAAACCTCTTGCCATTTCCTGCAACCTTTCACTTTTTTGATTCTTGTAGCTGTTTATGTCTACTGAAAGAACTATTTGTTGTTCGGTTTTTCTAAAAACTATTAATTTTAAGAGAGTTTGAAGAGCCTCAAGAGACTGTCCCCTAAATCCGATTAGGAAATTTAGGTTGTCACCTGAGATTTTCACATTGTACACACCTTCTTCGTCCGATTCGATTGAATACTCGGGTTTTATACCGATAAGAGAAAATATTTTCTTAAGATTTGTTTCGATTACCTCTTTAATATCCATATGCTTCATTCCCTTTTAACAAATTTTAATTTAATTAGCCAGGGTTTTAATCCTCCCCAGCCTGAAAACATGTATGTCTGAACAATTTGGAAAATAGTTGAGAACAAAATGTAAAGCATGACACCGGAGGGTAGAGTAAGCCCGAATACGAAAAACATTATCGGCATTATGTATAAGTTTTGCTTTTGCATTGCTTGAGCTATGTCGTCGGCTCGGCCGGGAGTTTTTTTGACTGCTTTATCAGCGACTTGGGAGAAGGGCATCATCATTTTTGTTGCAATAAATTGGGTAAGTACTGCAAGAATAGTAACAATAATAAAAGGATCTGGTTTTGTAAGATTTAGGTGTAAAAATGATGTGTTAATTGTCTCGCCCGCACCAAATATAAATGAGGGGAAATAAAGTCTGGCGTTAATAAGTTGGATATCCTTTGCCAATGTAAACATTGATATGACGTTGTAAATGGCTATCATGAAAACAAATGTAATAATGGTTGTTACGCACCCGGCCCCGGGATTTATTCCGTGTCTTTTGAAAAGGAGCATTTGCTCTTCGGCAACTTTTTTCTTATCATAGCTGAATTTCTTTTTTAATTTATCCAGTTCCGGTTGAATGTCTCTTTGCTTCTTCGCCATTTTTAAAGAGGGAATCGTCAGAGGAACCATTGCAAGCTTCACAATAATCGTGAAAATAATTATGGCGATACCAAGGTTTCCAACACCTCTATATAAAGCTACCAGCAAGTTTAATATCGGGTTAACTAAAATTGTGTTCCACATAGTTTTTAGATTCTGTTATTCTACAGGATCACTGCCTCCTTTGGAAAACGGATTACATCCTAACACTCTTTTGAAACCCATCCAACCACCCCTTAGTGCCCCATATTTTTCGATAGCTTGGTATGTGTAATCGGCGCAGCTTGGTTTGTATCTACAAATATCCAACCCAAAATTAATTGGAGAAAGATGCTTTTTGTAGAATCTTATTAAAGTCAGCATT
>CAZLHE010000002.1:0-4407 GCA_964559585.1 uncultured Candidatus Saccharibacteria bacterium | reverse complement strand
CCCAAAATTAATTGGAGAAAGATGCTTTTTGTAGAATCTTATTAAAGTCAGCATTAATTTCTTCATAAGTTTTATCTTGTGAGTTAAACTTCGGATGAATTGCGACCCACAGGTTTCCTGTGTTTATCTTATCAAAACTATTCCTAACTGCCTCTCTGTATAATCTTTTAATTCTATTTCTAACTACCGCGTTTTTATGTAACTTGTTTGAAACAACAACCCCAACTTTTGTCGGTCCTTCGTAATTTTTCGGTGTTACAAAATAAATATGTGAGAAATCTCCTTCGACATGGGTTCCATATTTTCTTGCTATGTTAAATTCAAAATTGGAAGAGAGACGATTTTCTTTTTTGAGCATTGTAAATTTAAGCAGAAACTACTTTGACTTTGAAACAACAGATAGTTTCTTTCTACCTTTTACCATTCGTCTTTTAATAACATTTTTCCCACCGGGTGTGGACATCCTTTTTCTAAAGCCATGAGTTTTTGCTCGTTTTCTTTTTTTAGGCTGGTATGTTCTAAATGTTTTTGCCATTTTCTACCTCCAAATGTACAGGTGGAGTTTATAAAATAATTGCGGTATAGTCAACCATATGAACGCTAATACCGGGTTAAAACTGCAGATAAAATTTGAAGATTTTGCAAAAGTTGATATGAGAATCGGAACTATTGCATCGGCCGAGGGTATTGAAGGTTCTGAGAAGCTTATCAAGCTTCAAGTTGATTTTGGGGACCTTGGGCAAAGACAGATACTTTCAGGTATAAGAGAGTGGTTTAAACCCAAAAGTTTAATAGGCAAACAGGCGGCATTTGTTATTAATATAGAGCCAAGAAAGATGATAGGGCTTGTGTCTGAAGGGATGATTTTAGCCGCAGAGTATGACGGAAAAATCATTCTAATTGTGCCAAAAAAGAAGGCCAAAAACGGTTCATTAATTAGTTAATTTTTCATGTTAAGTTCCATTTCCAAAACCTATTTCATTAAAACTTTCGGATGTTACGCGAATGAGGCGGATTCAAATCTAATTGCCGGTGTACTTGAGAATTTGGGTTTTGTAGAACTTAAATTACCGAAATTTAAAAATGAGGTCGAGGAGATCAACTATGTGTTGAAGAAAGTAGATCTGTTTATTGTTAATTCCTGCTCGGTAAGACAAAAAAGTGAGGATAAGGTTTACGGGATAGGAAAGATAATTAATCAGTTTGATAGAGAAAAAAGAAAAAGATCGTGCGTTTTATTGACGGGTTGTATTGTTGGTAGCGCACTGAGTGACAGGAAAAGATACCCAATAGAAGAACTTCAAAGAAAAACCAGAAATTTTAATGGTTATTTTTCCCCGAGTGATGTTTCCGGGTTACTTAAGGCTTTGAAAGAGAATAACTTAATGAAAAGAGTAAAGAAAATAAATGCTGGTAAGGCTGAGAGGAAAAAAAACGACAGGAACCATGCTTTTGTGAATGTTTCTTTTGGGTGTGATAACTTTTGTAGCTATTGTGTTGTCCCCTATTCAAGAGGCGGTGAAGTTTCCCGAAGTAAAAAAGAAATCTTGCAGGAAATAAAGTGTCTAATTAAAAATGGAACGAACGAAATTACACTTTGTGGTCAGAATGTAAACTCCTGGGGTTTGAGTAAAAGTGAAAAAGCAAAAATTAGACTTGGGGGCAGCCAAAAACTTCCATTTGCCGGATTGTTAAGGGAGTTACACAAGATTGAAGGTCTAAGAAAAATAGATTTTATATCTTCAAATCCTTTTGATTTCACAAACGATCTTGTTGAAGCGATAACGCTTTCAAAGATTTCAAATTATATTCACATTGCAGCTCAGTCCGGGAATAATGAAATTCTTAAGGCGATGAACAGGAGATATACCGCCGAGGAGTTTTTAGATTTGGTAAAAAGAATAAGAAAAGCAAAGCCGAGGGTTGAAATAGGAACGGACCTAATAGTTGGGTTTCCGGGAGAAACAAAAAAGCAATTTATGGATACAGTAAAACTCGTTAAAAAGGCAAAATTTGCGGTTGCTTTTATTGCAATGTATTCTCCAAGAAAGGGCACTGTTGCCCAAATGATGCTAAAAGATGACGTACCTTTACTTGAGAAAAAAAGAAGGCATTCATACTTAACAAAAGTTTGGAAACAATCGAAAAAATGAAAAAAAGTAAGGTTTTTATAATTTTAGGTCCCACATCTTCAGGAAAAACTTCTTTGGCTTTGGATTTATGCAAGAAATACAACGGAGAAATAATCTCAGCTGATTCAAGACAGATTTACAAAAGTATGGATATTGGAACAGGTAAGCTTCCCATTGGTCACGATATTAATGTTGAGAGGGGAAACGAAAGCTGGGTGTTAGACGGAATAAGGGTTTGGGGGTACGACCTTTCAACTTTGAACACGTTTTTTTCTGGATATGATTTTGCGCTTTTTGCTTTAAAAAAGACCAAAGAAATTTTAAAGTCCGACAAAAATGTATTTTTGGTAGGGGGAACAGGTTTTTATATTGATCTTTTCACTGGAAAAGTTAAACCTTCAAGGGTAAGGCCTGATTTGGAATTAAGAGAATCCTTGAATTTAATGAGTTTAGAAGATTTAAGGGAGAAGTTGTCTAAACTCAGTCCGGAAGCTTTTAATAAAATAGACAAAAATAATAAAATTCGTCTGGTAAGAGCTATTGAAAGGGAAATTTCCAAGGAAATAAATGAAGCCGCTCTCCCCTATCTTAAAAATTGTGATTTTCTCTACATTGGATTAAATGCTCCGAGAGGATTTTTATATAAAAGGTCGGATTTATGGGTAGAAAAAATATGGAAGTGTGGGATTATTGAGGAAGTGAAGAATTTAATAAAACTGGGGTACGGAAGTTCCCCAAAAATGCATGGGCTGGTTTACAAATCAACCATACAGTTTGTAGAAGGAAAAACAACCGAGGGGGAAGCAATTCAAAAATCTAAGTACGATGTCCACAAATATATAAAGAGACAGATGACGTATTTCAAAAAAAACAAAGACATATTTTGGGTGGACATTTCCAAAGACGACTGCTGGAAAATAATATACAATAAAGTTGAAGGAGAACTAAGTTAAATGAATAAAGAGATTGTTATATCCGTAAAGACGATATTTGTAACTCTGCTAGCTTTATTGGGTATTTATGTTATTTATAAACTTGGCCCCATAATAGGGATTCTTTTTATAGCCACTTTGATTGTCATATCAATGGAATCGGCTGTTAAATATTTTACGAGGCTGACTCTTTTTAACAAACCCTTATCAAGAGGTGCCGCTGTAATAATTTCTTACCTTATATTGACTGCAATTTTAATTGGTGTTGTGACTTTTATTGTCCCACCGGTAGTTTCTGAATCTCAAAAAATGATTGTGAACCTTTCTTCAATTATGAGAAACATAACTTTACCCGGAAACCTGGAACTTAACTTTTCTGAGTTAATCCCCCAAGCCTCTAAAGTTACAACCGGAATTTTGTCGGCAACAGTTTCTGTTTTTACAAACGTGGCGGCTTTTATAAGTTTAATAATTATTTCAATCTATATGTCTTTGGATTGGCTAAATATTAAAAAGAATTTTATTGGTATCTTTCCGGATAAGATGGAAGAAACAGTAGAGGAAACATTTGAGGAGATCGAAAAAAGTGTTGGAGCTTGGGTGAGGGGGGAGCTTTTGCTCATGCTTGTAATTGGTCTTGCTAGTTTTGTAGGTTTGGCAATTTTGGGAATAAAGTATTTTGTAGCTTTGGCAATTGTTGCCGGTATCGCAGAGGCAATTCCGATGATCGGTCCTGTTATTTCAGGAATACTTGCCGGAATAGTTGGTTTTACGGAATCTCCGATAAAAGGTATCGGGGTGGTCGTTTTGTTCATACTCATTCAGCAGCTTGAAAACAATATATTAGTACCTAAAGTTATGGGAAGGGTGTCAGGTTTTAGACCTCTGATGGTTTTAATCGCGCTTTTGGTGGGAAGCCACTTTTTTGGTATCGTTGGAGCGATATGCGCAATGCCGGTGACGATGATCGGAACTATAATTCTTAAAAGATATTTGGGATTATCCAAGTAATTTTTGGGCACAGGAAGCCCGTAAGCCAGATTTTGTTTTAGCCGATTATCTATCTACGCCCCATCTTTGTACCTTGCCGAGCAGACTTAAACGGTACGTTCGTGGGTTTCTGCAGGGTGGGATTGCCCGTTTCACTCTTTTTCCATGCTTAAGCTTACGGAAAAAGCTCGTCTCTGTTGCTCTCAGAAGATGTTGATTCACCCTCTGTCTAAACAAACTTTCGTTTGTTTAGCACCAGCGTTTACACGTCGGGGGTTACCCTCCGTTCCCTTGCTCTTTGCAGTCTGGACTTTCCTCTATGCTTTCGCACAGCAATCAGCCAGCTTCCTGTA
>CAZLHE010000001.1:0-45254 GCA_964559585.1 uncultured Candidatus Saccharibacteria bacterium | reverse complement strand
AACTATCTTGCGGTTCTAAAAATTTTCACACTGCAACAAAGAGGCCGCTCAAATAAAGGAAGAAAGGATCTTATCGACATACTGGCTCTTATAAATTCAGGGGTCGTTGAACTTAGCAAGATTAAGGAGATTTCGAAAATCTACAACTTACAAACGAGCTTAGATAGCCTTAAGGTTTTCCTAGACGAGACCTTTGAGGTTAAAGAATTGAATCTTAATAAACATGGCTTTTCCAGGCTTAAAAGGGAGATCACGAAAGTTTTGGGCGGATAACTAAATATGTAAACAATAGTGAGTGGTGTGGTGGGGTAAAAACTAAACTGTTGGTCTTAAGTCGGGAATGTAGATATACTCACCTTTCCTCTCAAAAATGGTTCTAACGTTGTTCACGATGCGGAGCCAAGCACGTGTTATCCGAACTCTACGCAACTCTATTTTCACCTCATCCATAGGCTATTTTTTCAACTCACACGAGGATTAAACTTATTACGTAAGTACCTTAAGGACACTAGATAAGCGTACAATAAAGTATATGTTAGTTTTAATCTTGCTTTTGGTTGTCGGCTTAATCCTTGTCTATATATCAAAATTTAATTTTACGCCGGTTTCAGTTAATTTGGGGTGGTATGCTTTTTCGAATATTCCACTGTTTTACGTAATTGTTGGTTCACTGCTCTTCGGATTAGTACTGTCCTATGTGGTTTACCTTATCCACGCCATTTCTATCTCCTTTAAAATCCGTGGGAAAGATAACGAAATAAAAAAAGGGAAAGACGAGGTGCTTGAGTTAACCAAACGTGTCCACCAATTAGAGTTAGAAAACGAAAAACTACAACATGGCGAGGGTGTCAAACCGGAAGATCCGAACGCTTTATGAAAACATTACTAGCAAAACTTTGGAAAGCACTTCATCTCCCCAAAGGTCTTCAACTGTTGGTCATGCGTTTTTTTCAAGATAGATTTTTAGTTGGTGTCACCGGGATTATTTTTAATGATAAAAACGAAATTCTTCTTTTCAAACATACTTATAGATCACACGCTTGGAGTTTACCCGGTGGTTATTTAAAATCCGGTGAGCATCCCCGCGAAGCACTAGAAAGAGAAATCGAAGAAGAGTCAGGGTTGGTTGTTAGTATCGATGAATCACTCAAAACTCGTACCGACCGTGACACTGCCCGTTTGGATATGTGTTACATCGGTGTTCTAATTGGTGGAGATTTCATCCCAACTCATGAAGTCTCTGAATGCGGTTTCTTTACCCAAGACAAACTTCCCCTTCTTCGAAAAAATCAGGTGTTTTTGATTGATGAGGCATTAAAACAGCGAAATTCACCTCATAACTAATACCCCCTACATCCATTGTGCCTTAGCAAACACTAACTTCTCAACGGTTCGCATAAGGTCCACTATGGGGAGCCAATTGGTAGTTTGTATTCCTTTATAGTATTATCATTAGTTTATGAAGTATTTATCGATATTGTTTTGCACTGTAATACTTCTAACTTTAGGTTTTTTTGCGTTAAAAAATAAACGCGCAATTCCACGCAATGATAATTTATCTGAGAGATGCAAACAAAAAGATTTACCATACTTGAATTCTAATTTGCCCATCCAAGATAGAGTAAATGACTTAATGAGTAAAATGAATGATTGGGAAAAAATTGGTCAAATGGTTTTAATTGAAAAAAACAGCATTCACAACATTAACGATATCACACAATATAATTTGGGAGCGTTATTGAGTGGCGGTGGGGCGGGGCCTAAACAAGACACTCCATTGGCATGGCTTCAAATGATAAACAACTTCCAATCAGCAACAAAAAAAACTTGTCTAGGAATACCGCTTCTCTATGGAACTGATGCTATACACGGGCATGGTAATGTTTTGGGAGCTACAATTTTTCCTCATTTTATTGGTTTGGGGGCAACCAGGGACCCGGATTTAGTAAGACGAGTTGCGGAAGCAACTGCAGAAGAGATGGCTGCCACTGGGATTTATTGGAACTTCGCTCCCAATCTTGATGTTGTTAAGGATATTCGTTGGGGTAAAACATATGAAACTTTCGGATCAGATACCACAAATGTTTCACAACTAGGCTTAGCTTATCTAAAAGGAACTCAGAATTCCTCCGAGGGCTATTTAAAAGTGTTAGCTAGTTCCAAACACTTTATAGCTGGTGGAGATATGGAATATGGAACTTCCCGTAATAAAGATTTCAAAATTGAAGAGGGAGATATAACTTTAGACGAAAAAACTTTGCGCCAAGTCCACCTCGTTCCTTTTCAAAAAGCCGTGGCTGGCGGAGCACGAGTTATTATGGTAAACACGGGCAGTTGGAAAGGTAAATTAAATTCTACTAATCATTATCTTTTAACAGATGTATTAAAAAACGAGCTTAGCTTTTCCGGTTTTATAGTCTCTGATTGGTGGGGAGTTTATGCAATCTCGCCTAGCAAATATGATTCTCTGGTAATTGCGATTAATGCAGGTATTGATATGGTAATGACCCCGTTTACATACAAAGACTTTATGACTAATATGCAAAGGGCTTTATCTAATGGCGACATAACAAAAGAGAGAATAGACGATGCCGTAAAAAGAATTTTAACTGTAAAATTTGAGACAGGATTATTTGACCGCCCCGAGGCCCAGCCAGAAGGATTGTCTGTTATAGGCAACGACCAACATCGTGAGTTAGCCAGGGAAGCAGTTCGTAAATCTCAGGTACTATTAAAAAATAAAAACTCTGTATTGCCGCTATCTAAATCATTGAACAAAATTGTAGTTGCTGGAGCATCAGCAGACAATCTAGGCCGCCAGGCAGGAGGATGGACGACAGAGTGGCAAGGCATAGATGGTAATTATGGTATTTTAGGGACCACTATACTTGAGGCAATAAAAAATACGGCTTCTAAAAATACAGAGGTTGAATATAACGAAAAAGGAGATTTTTCTATGGAAAATGATTTTGCAGATGTTGGAATTGTTGTTGTTGGTGAAAAGCCTTATGCCGAAGGGTGGGGAGACTCCGAACACCCCTCACTAAGCGAAGTTGACCTTTTAGCTATACAGAGAATAAAGGCGGTCAGTAAGAAGGTAGTTGTAGTAATAGTATCTGGCAGACCACTCGATATAAATAAGTACTATCGAGATTGGGACGCCATTGTCGCAGCATGGTTACCCGGTAGTGAGGGACAGGGTGTGGCTGATATCCTGTTCGGAGACTACCCCTTCAAAGGCACACTACCAGTTGCATGGGAATTGGACTAATTGAAGTTTTTTAACATCCCCATCAGAAAAGTTCAGCTATATCTCTGACCTTACGAATTTTTATTTCTCCTAACGCACACTCCCCTATGGTTCGCATAAGGTCCACTATGGGGGGCCAATAAAAGCTATAGGTTGACTAAACAACCTTTTTAAGCTATAATCACACTGATAACAATCTGTAACAAACCCCATCTGAACACTAAACAAAGGAGATATCATATGTTTACGTTGAAGGTAAGTGATATGTTCAAAGCCCTCGCCCAGACTTGGTTCGGGTGGCTCGCTCTTGTCATACTGCTTGTCCTCGTAGGCGGATGCGTTTGGGCATTCTCCGCAGGAAGTATTGTTTTGGGAGTGTTTTTGGCTTTAGCTTCCATCGTGTACTTCCTGGCTCTGGTCTATCTGCTCTACTACGCATTCATAGTGGCGGTTATAGTAGGTGGACTCTTTTCTTTGCTCTTCGGAGGACTGTTCGGCAGATTCTAAAAGCCAGCATAACACAGGGGGTCTACTTGTATGGATAATCCCAGCGAGATAGACCCTGCTTTTTTTCTCTCAAACAATAGTGAGTTAGATGGTAGGGTAAATTAAGCTGTTTGTCTTAAGTCTGGAATATAGACATGCTCATCTTTATGTTCAAAAATGGTTCTAACGTTGTTCACGGTGCGGAGCCAATTAAAGATTTTGAAGTCTATTTTCCGATAATTGTGAAATTTCCCGTATAAAAAACTGCTTTACTTCTTCCCACTCTTTTTCTACCTCGACAGATCGTTCAGACAAATTTTCTGCGTCATCAAAGTACACTAATGACCTCAAGATATGGGGCGTGAAACTCCCCTGCCGAGCATATTTTTTATCATTTAGCCCAATCATATACTTAAGAGACCACCCTTTATTTTTAGCTATTTTATACACATCGTAAAAATCTCTTTTTAAACCTCTTCCCGCTATTGCTTCTAGTTTCATAGCTGCAATATCTTCAACAGACGCAATTTTAAAGTTTAAAAACTCTGTTGCCTCTTTCAAAAGCTCATATTGATAGTAAAACAGACTTATTTTAGTGTCTATTGACTTTCCATGTAAGGTTTGCCACGAAGTAGAAATAAGTTGAAATTCAGAAATCCCACTACCAAATTTTTGCGTCATTTCATCAAGATCAAACTCTACAGGCGAATAAATATCCAGATCATAAGAATTTCTATGATTTATCCATAGTGCAAGGGCTGTACCCCCAGCCAAATAACTTTTGGGAGGCGTAACTTTATTTAATATACCCAAGATGTTTTTGGCGTTTTCTGTAAGTCTTTGTTCAAACATAATATTTCACTTTGAGGGACATGTAAAAAAAGGCCCCAAAAATATGCATCTTTTGGTGTTAGCAATCTAGAAGTTCTGAGAACTGCAGAAATATCTTCATTTGAGTATGTTTCTAGCATCCATTTCCAGCCATCCAATGTTGAGGTTTTTAAGAGAGTTTGAATGATATAGCCTTTATCCCTTTGGGTATCTAGGTTTTGTATATTTGAGCTTGGAAATAAAGGTTGGAATTTAGAAGGTACTACATTCATAACACTATTATACTAAAAACTAAGGGTAGCTTCCACATAAAACATTTTCGAACCTCCAAAGCAATAGAGAGTCAATATACCTATAGGTTGCTATTTTGGGATTACCCTGATATAATCCCCGGTAATACACCAAAACGGTGAAAGGAGAGAAAAATGAACAAAGAAAAAGCAAGCATGCTGTATTGTTTTTCGATCTTTGCCATTCCAATTTTGGTATTGGCGATCCTGTTGGTACCGGAAATCCTGGGTACACCGGGCCTCCTTAGTTGTATCGATGGGATGGCCGCCAATACAAACGTGGCGTGGGTACAGGCGATTGTTTGTGCAACCCTTCTTGTTTTGCTCGGGTTGCAGGCCTTCGGACACCGAGAAATTCAAGATCAAACAAAAGGAGAGATGAGACAATGAGTACTACTGTTGTTGTGAAGCTGCCTAGAGAATCTCCAGAAGCGCGGCCCATTACACAGCTCTGCGAAAATAATTTTGGAACAGCAGACTGGAACGATAGTGGGAAAGGAAACCGTTTTGGAATTCTCAGGTGCGAATTCGGAAATATCAGAAACGTCGCGGCCTTCCTACTGGAGTTGTTACAGCGCGGCTTCGTCCTAAATGTTGAAGCGCGCCGTTAATCACCAGGCTCCACCAAAAGCTCCCTGTGAAAACTTGGAGCTTATTTTTTTCTCTCACAAAACTAGACACCTCAGCCAAATTCCAAATAAAATTTTGTGCTTAAACCCTGAAATAACGTCACTTCTAAACAACAAACATATCGTACACGTTTAGTTTTTGGTATTCTTTTAATATATGCCCTACTCGTTTAAACTGCCTCACAAATTCCTTGTGTGGTGGGCTGTGAAAGCACCAATAAAAGCTTTTGATATAGCCAGAACTATTCTTGCCGTAGCTAACAATGAAATGTCGTTTTTAATGAATATCCGGCTCATTTTTGTACCTTTATATGGAAACAAGTCTATCGTTGGAAGGGCCATGAGTTTCATAGCCCGCATTTTCATGATCTTTTTTGGATTTTTGTTCATGACCGTTCTTTTAGTTTTAGTAATAGCAACCCCGATTGTGTGGCTGACTATTCCCTTAGCTATATGTTATTTTGTCTCCGTTGAAGTAGCACTTGTACTTGTCGTTGGAATGTATGTTTGCTGGGGCATATGTAACCTTGATATACCCGACAAAAAGCTAAAACAGCTAAAAGACACAAACTATAAAAAATGCTTCCGCCCGGTAGCACTCTACTTTTTAAATTTAGTAATAAAACACCAGAAAGCAGCGTTGAGAAAAATACTAAGCAAAAAAGAAATAATCTATCTACTACAAAAATCCGAGCTTAATACTAAAGAACTGAAAGATAAGCTTTGTTTAGCAACTAAAATAAAATGCGACGATCTTGAAAAGAAAGCTTTTGATTTAGCCAGGGAAAATAAGTCACGCTATGTTGAACTTGAGCACCTTTTCACGGCAATTATTCAAAATATACCAGCTATTGAAACGGTCCTTTCCGCATACAACTCAAGATCTGAAGTTATAAAACAAGCGGCACTATGGATAGTCGAAGAGCGTGAGTACCTAGCTAAAGTCTATGTCTGGCAGGCCGAATATGAAATGTCGCCTCTTGGGGGAATAAGCAAAGGGATGCTGGGCCGGGTAACTCCGATCTTGGATTCTGTATCACAGGATCTTACAAAAGAAGTTCAAAAAGGCAGGATTGACAGAATAATCGGCCGGGAAGAGGAGATTAAAAAAATATCAGAAATGCTTGATGGGAGCAAGGGAAATATTCTGATCATAGGCGAACCGGGCTGCGGAAAAACTTCAATACTTAAGGGAATAGCATACAAAATAATCTGTGGAACTGAATACAAAACTTTAAACAACAAGAGAATTATAAGTTTAGATGTAGGCTCCCTTCTTTCAGGTGCCAGATCCCCAGGTGAAATTGCTGATAAATTGACAAGTGTAATGGAAGATGCAGAGGGTTCCGGAGATATAATTCTCTTTTTGGATGAGATTCAAAATCTTGTGACCGGTCTTGGTGAGGATGGAGGCGAATCCTCAATTGTTTTTTCCATGCTGGAAAAACATCTTACCGACGACAGAATTCGGTTTATTGGCGCCACATCAATATCAAACTATAGAAGGTATATTGAGCCAAACGAGGTGATAGCAAGACTTTTTCAGACCGTTCAAATAAACCAAGCGACAAAGGAAGATACGATTTTAATTCTCAAATATGTAGCGAGAAAATATGAAAAAAAGTACAAAATAACTATTTCCTATCCGGCTATTTCAAAAAGTGTAGAGCTTTCGGAAAAACTTATCCATGAAAGAGTTCTCCCCGACAAGGCAATAGACATACTTAATAGAACGGCCACAACCGTAAGGGAAGAAACAAAGTATCTAACAGCGGCCGAAGTAGAAAAAGAGGTTGCAGGAATGACTAATATACCTGTTACTTCCATAACCCAAAATGAGGCACACAAACTTTTAAACATTGAGGGTGAAATGAAAAAGATGGTAATAGGACAAGACCAGGCTCTTGAAAAAGTTGCCGCTGCCTTGCAAAGAGCCAGAACCGGAATTAGAGATGAGAAAAAACCAATTGCCAGCTTTTTGTTTGTAGGTACAACGGGTGTTGGAAAAACCCAAACAGCCAAGGCCCTGGCAAAAAATTATTTCGGCGATGAAAAAAACATGATAAGACTTGATATGAGTGAGTACCAACAGCTTGACAGCTTAAGCAGACTTATAGGATCTCCGGACGGCTCAACTAGGGGAATTCTGACAGACAGCGTTAGAGCAAAACCCTTTGCGCTTCTTCTTATAGACGAGGTGGAAAAAGCACATTCAAATATTTTGCTTACTTTTCTTCAAGTCCTGGACGAGGGGCGCTTAACGGACTCTTCCGGAACTCTTGTTGACTTCACAAACACAATAATAATAATGACGAGTAACGTTGGAACAAGATCTATTCAAGAAGCTTTTGCAAGGGACGCAACTTACCCTGAAATGTCTGAAACGGCAATGGCGGATGTAAAAAATAAATTTGCCCCGGAATTTCTAAACAGATTCACCGGAATAATAGTGTTCAATCCCCTGTCTATGACTGATATTCAACAAATTGCAAAGTTACAGTTAAACGGAGTCAAAAAAATGGCTGCTGAAAAGGGAATTTCCCTTACATTTAAACCCGAGCTGGTTCAAAAAATTGTTGAGTTAGGATACAGCCCCCAGTGGGGTGCACGACCATTGGCGAGAGTCATTGAGGACTCAGTTCAATCCTTCTTGGCGGTAAAGATGCTTGAGAATGAAATCAAAGCAGGGGACACCGTAAATATCGGGCTTGAAGTTTTTGAAACTCAAAAATGATTTTATCTTCCCGATAATATACCCTAGACTCAGGACAATCTTTTCTTAAACTGATCCTCTTTTGAAAAGGCTGTATACAAAATGCTACCGATCAAACCATGCACCACCATTTGAGGTATTACATTTTTTAGCCATAAGTATATAAAGG
The DNA here is from genome assembly GCA_964559585.1 of uncultured Candidatus Saccharibacteria bacterium. Taxonomy (GTDB): domain Bacteria; phylum Patescibacteriota; class WWE3; order UBA101185; family UBA10185; genus JAAZNV01. Next base: position 36,886 of record CAZLHE010000001.1, on the reverse strand, counting down.
TATTTAAAATTCCAAAAATAACCAGGTATAACAAAAACTTTCTCAGTTCTTTATCCCAATTTAGATGAAAGGTGAAAAAGAAAATGACTGATGTTAAAAACGTGATGTTAAGGTTTGAAGAAAGGTAGTACACAGAATCAGTGAATACGGTTAAAAAAATAGCTGCTGTAATGCGCCAAAAAGAAGATAGGAAAGTAATAATTTGAACAAATAGCTATGTCTCTTTCTAAGAATATTCACATTTTTTGATAAGGAGTATGCAAAAAACAATACAAAGGGGATAAACAGGATAATTCCAGAAAGAAACAGGGTGTCTTTGTTCAGTGTTGCTAAAAGAGGATATTTTCTGAAAAAAAGCATTCGGAGAAAAAGTGCAGAAAAACCTAGTATAAATAGTAAAATGCCATTCTTTGAGTTAAAAGATTTAGTTTTGTAATATACCGGAACAACCAAAAGACAGATTACAAATACAACCAACATTCCCATATTCATACAACAAATATATCATGGTCATTTTTACTCAAGCATTGGTTCACTCCTTTTTCTCACACAAAACTAAACACACCTATAAAACTTCGGATAAAGTTCCGTATGGGGATCCAAAATAATCTTATATAATATCTTTGTGGTAGATTTAGGGGGTAATTAAATTTAGTAAATAAAAGGTGGTGAGTGAAGTATGGGTATTGTACTTTGGATAATTTTTGGGGCACTGGCAGGATGGATTGCATCGGTAATCATGAAAACCAATTACAATCAGGGCACTGTAATGGACATAATTATGGGTATAGTTGGAGCCGTGGTAGGAGGCATGTTGATGGGCTTGGTTGGTCAAGAAGGTGTTACGGGATTTAACCTTTATAGCCTTGTTGTTGCGGTCATTGGTGCGATTGTAGTAATTGCCTTTGCACGACTTGTTCGTAAATAGAAAAACAAGGCAAGGAATAAGAAAAAATTCGAAATTATTTGTAATTATTTGTAAAAATAAAAGGTGGTGAAAAAATATGGCAGAAATTGTAAAAGAAACTGTAACTACACAAGAGGGTAACACGGACACGGTTGTAGTACCTCCAATTAAAGTGAAAGCAACTAATACTGAGACGTATGAATATTTAATATATTTCTTCTTTGGAGCTTTAGAAATACTTTTGGCTTTCCGTCTTGTTCTTAAGTTGATGGGAGCAAGTATCTCAAGTGCCTTTGTTGGTTTTATCTATGGTGTAAGCGGATTATTTATCTTACCTTTTGAAGGGATATTTCATAGGGGTCTTTCCCAAGGAATAGAAACAACTTCAGTTCTTGAGCCAGCAACATTGGTCGCACTTATTGTGTACGCCTTTTTGGCTTGGGGAATTGTTAAGCTAATACGAATATTCTCCGGCGAAAAACAGCAGTCGAATTAGTTTATTCAGAATGTTTTCTAATCTGGGTATTTGATTGTACAGCACAAGGAACGGTGGCAAATAAACAATGAGTTTGTTGGATATCGTTATTATAATATTAGTAATTTCCTGGTTGGGAGGATTTAGTTTCCATATCGGCGGGGGATTAATTCATTTACTGCTTGTTATCGCATTTATTATCTTGGTTGCCCGTCTTTTGGGTGTGTAGATGCGAACATGTAACTGTTATTAATTATTAAGGGGGTGGGCATATTGAGTATTTCTCTTACAAGTTTAAGTCCTTTGACTTCTTTAGTTTTTGGGATATTAATTCTCATGTTTCCGAAATTTCTTAACTATCTAATAGCTTTTTACCTTATTATTGTTGGAATTATCGGTCTGGGTTTAATAAAGTGATACCTACACAAACTACAGATAGTCGATAAGTAATCAAGTTTTTTGATATAATAACGATATGAAAAAAACAAATACAAAAGTCCTTATAGTATTAGTGGCGGTGTCTTCTTTTCTAACACTTACTTTTCCTTCCTCTCTTATAAGAGTGCTAGCCGCTCCTAAATCAGAACAAGCAATAGCGGCCCAAACTTCAAAAGGAGAAAAGGGACAACAAGCTGCCGCTACTCACAGAAGCGTAGTATCAACCTTTGTTCAAAACCTTCTAACCGTAGCTGATAGAGAAGGTGGCATTGGGGAGCAAGTTAGAGTAATTGCCCAGCAACAGAATGATTCCAAGACTAAGGTTTCCGAAAAACTTAATGCGGTTGAGGGCAGAAGCAAGATAAAGACTTTCCTTATCGGATCGGACTATAAAAACCTTGGGGCACTCAGAAGCGAAATGGTAAAAACTAGAAATAGAGTAGACCAACTTCAAAGATTAGTTGATAAAACAACAACTCCGGAAGATAAAACAATATTGCAAAATCAAATCACAGCACTTGAGCAGGAACAGACAAATATTAATAACTTCATTACTCAAAACGAAAGTAAATTCAGTTTGTTTGGCTGGGTTGCTAAATTATTTAACAAATAACATTTTGGGTGAGGTCCGCTCTTTGTTAGTGAATAAATTAACCTATATTTGGTTATTAAGTAATAATTTCATATGAGACTAACACTAGTCTTTCTATTAATTGTTCTTTTGCTTTTGATACCCCTTACATATAGGTTTTCCGGAAGAAAAGAGCTGATGAAAATGGATTTTGTTCAGTTTTTGTACGCCTTTGTTTTGACACCGGCAATAATAATTTGGGTAAAGACAGCCCTTTTTTTCAATCTAAGGCACGAACTTGGGGTAAGTATCAACGATACGTATTGGATCGACACCGCACTCACAGTAATTGCTCTTTACACCTATTCTTTTGTTGTAATACATTCCCTAACTAAGTCTTTTCAAATAAAAAAATCAAAAGATCCCCTATTTGATGTTTTTGAACATTCAGAATATTTTCATCTTTGGCTATCGCACTTAGTAGTTTATTCTGGAGCACTTTTGGTGATGCTTTTTTTAGGAGAACTAAATTTGTTTTTCCCAATCTCAATAATTTCCAGTAAACTTGCTTTGTACTTGGGAATTATTATTGGCATCCTATGCGGGGCTATGTTCTATTGGGGCGTGTGGATAAACAAAATTGAAAAACAAAAAAGCTTTGACAGAATCATGAAATTTCAAGTTTATATCTATACTTTTATAATTCTGGTAACTTATTTGATTGCCGACCCGAAATTTAAGCCCCCGTATACAGCTTTTTGGTGCTCGGTATTTTTCTTTGTAACATCGGCTACATCCCTACAGTTTCTAAAAAGACAAGGGCACAATAAATATTAAGTTGTTATAAAACATTTTTCATATATCTTGCAGTATTTGATGCTCTTTTTGAAAAGGAATATAATCCAGCAACAAAATCTAAAAAAGAGGAGACACACATGAGCTACTACTCGATAATCCCGTCCCGTCGTAAGGGTAAAAAAAACTGGAAGAAAAGATACGAAATCGATCACAGCAGAGAAAGAGCCTTGGAAAGATACAATATTCATCTTACAAACGAGCTCAGATCTCAAATCATTGACGCAATAAAAAGAAAAGAAGCGATTTTTATTCGGAATGAGTCTCTTCGCCGGTCCTTATGGAAAGTCCACATAAGTGGCTCTCCTGAGATGGTCGTCGTTTACGATAAATATCGAAAGGAAATTTTAACCGTACTCCACGACACTGACAAGAAAGGAGAAGCAAAAGTGAGTGAAAACGAGATTGAACAAAAGACTTAATGCACTCACCATCAGTTAGCGACTAACCAAGGAACTGAATACGTAAAAATTCAGTTCCTTTTTTATCCCATCACCCTTATTAATCTACAAGGCAGTTATTAAAAAACAATTGGAGATGTTATATTTTATTTAAATAAGTTAGAAAAGAAAATAATATTTATTTTTTGAAGGAAATCTATGAAAAAACTAATAGAAGAAATAGACAAATACGTAAGAAGGGTTCCTGCTCTACCGGAAAATATAAAGGAGTTGCTAGTAGATTTTGCACCATGGGCAGCACTTTTATCAGTGGTTATTGCCATCCCAGCTGTTTTATCTATTTTGGCAACAAGCTCATACTATGGGGTCCATGGGAAGGAGGAGTATTTCTTCGCCCATTGGGGAATGAGATTCACGCTCATAGTTGTTTTCCTTGTAGCTAACCTTGTATTAAGAGGTCTTTCTATAAAGGGACTTTTTGCCAAATCAATAAAAGGGTGGAATTTTCTTGTCTACTCCATCTTACTTTATTTTGTTTACGCGATATTCACTTTTAATATAGTAGGGGGAACCATCGGCACACTAATTTCTTTGTACCTGATCTTTCAGATCAGAGAATCCTACAAATAATAAAGTTGTAAATTATCGAAAATAAAAAGGCACCTGATTTAAAACTTTGGTGCCTTTTTGGTTTCTACCCCTTTCAATTCCTATTTTTTCGCCAGTACCCCACCTTTTTCGCCTAGTCTTCCGATGGCCTCCTCCAAAAGATCTTTTGGGTCTTCGCTGCAGGGAGTAAACTTAACTTTTGACTGTTTGGAAAGCTGATCGATATATTCCTTGCCTCGAGAGTTCTCGTAAGTTCCAAGATATTTTACTTCCAAAACTCCAGAGTTTACCAAAAGCTTTGCACACCTGATACAGGGAGTTCCGATTGTATATGCAGTCGCACCGACGAGATTTGGTCTTTCGGTATTAATAATTGCGTTCTCCTCACCATGAAGAGTCCTTTCACAGTGATCATCGATCATTAGATGACCAACACCCTCGTCATCACAGTGAGGAGCTCCTTTTGGAGATCCGTTGTATCCAGCACCAACCAAATGTTTGTCTTTCACAATGATGCAGGCTGTCCTTAGTCTATCGCAGGTTCCTCTGGTAGAATACATCATTGCTTGAACAAACCAGAAATGATCCCACGACGGTCTATTACGGGTATCCATTTTTACTCTCCTTTTAAATAGGTTTTTAATTCTTATATCACAAATGCAACAAACAAACCAAGTAGGAAGAAACTTTACTAAAATTATTTACAAGTTTGCTATAAATCCTTCCTGTTAATAAAGGGGCGGGCCGGACTTATCTAAAGGGTCTTTTTCTGTTAAATTATATATATAACAACACTTTCCAAAAAAGCTGCGCTTATAAGTAAAAGGCTACTAAATAGTAAGGTTTCGGTTGTGGTTTTAGTTGCATTTGTGGTGTTGCTTTCCATATTCTTTTTAGTTCTAAATAAAAAACACACCGCTGTTTCAAATCTGACACTTCCCGAGGATATTCAAAGTGAGAATTCAACTGTTCTCGGATCCAAGTCGCTCGGTCAAATTGTTTTTTATAATGAAGATGGTGTAGTAATAGGTACCAGTCTCAACGAAAATCTCAAACCTCAAGTTGACATTACTGTGGATAAAAAAACAGTATCAAAAGATGCAACCTCCTTTGTAAATACGACCAAAGCTCTTGGAAATATAAATGCTTTCTTCGTCAACAGCTGGATGAAATTCATTGAGCTAGTCTCAGCTATATTCGACCAGATTGTTAGTTAGCTTGAGGTATCTTTATAAATAGTCTCTTAGTCTCTTGCTTCTTGATGGATGTCTGAGTTTTCTCAAAGCCTTTGCTTCTATCTGCCTAATTCTTTCCCTTGTAACTCCAAACTCTCTCCCCACCTCTTCCAAAGTTCTTGTTCTTCCATCCTTAAGACCGAATCTTAGTTCCAAGACCCTTTTTTCTCTAGCGTTTAAGGTACGAAGAACATCCCCAATATGATCTTTCAAAAGTTCCCTGCTTGCGGATTCGAACGGAGATAATGTCACCTCGTCCTCAATGAATTCCTTAAGTCTTGTATCTTCTTCTTTCCCAACCGGGGTTTCCAAAGATGTGGTTGATTGGGAAATTTTCACGATTTCATGCGCTTTTTCAGGCTCAATTTCCATTATTTTTGCAATTTCTTCAGGTGTCGGTGCTCTTTCGAGTTTTTGTTCTAGCTGTCTTTCGATTTTTTTGTATTTATTGATAGTTTCAACCATGTGAACCGGAATTCTTATGGTTTTTGCCTGATCTGCAATTGCTCTGGTTATTGCCTGCCTTATCCACCAGGTTGCGTATGTTGAAAATTTAAACCCCCTTCTCCAATCAAACTTATCAACAGCTCTCATAAGACCAATGTTTCCTTCCTGTATAAGATCTAAAAACATCAAGCCTCTCCCCATATATTTTTTCGCTATTGAAACAACAAGTCTTAGATTTGCTCTTGCCAATCTTATTTTTGCGTCCTCGTCGCTCTTCTCAACTCTTTTTGCAAGCTCTACCTCCTCGTCTTTTGTTAAAAGATTATAGCTTCCGATTTCTTTTAAATACATTCTTACAGGATCGGACGTAGTTGTTTTATCCAGTTTGATTTTCGTTAAATCTATCTCTTCCAGCTTAGCAAGCTTAGAAGCTTCCTTTTCGGAATCCATATCAAAAACGTCAATGCCCGCATCAAGTAATTTCTCGTAAAGGAAATCGAGTGTTTCTATATCATCTTCTGCGTCTGGAAATAAAACTAAAACATCATCAAGCGTTAAGTAGCCCTGCTTTTTCCCCTTTTTAACAAGCTTTTTAATGCCAAGATCTCTGGAATCTATTTTTACTCTTTTTTCTTTCTCGGCTTTAATACCTTCTTCACCAAGCAATTCCTCTTCTTCTAGCTTTTCGATCCTCTTGGATTTTTTGGAAGCTTTTAAAACAACCACTCTGGTTTTTTTTATTCCCGGTTTTCTCACAGAAGTCTTATCTTTTTTCCTTACTACCTTTTTAGCTGGTTTCTCAACTCTCTTAACTTCCTTCTTCAGATTTTTAGAAACTCTTTTTATTACCTTTTTAGCTACCTTTTTTAAAGAAACTTTCTTTGGTTTTTTTTGCATAATTAATGGAAAAATAGGCAACTTCGTACAAAAAATTTATACTCTATAAAAGGCTCTTTGACAACTTTTCAAACTTCTTTGTAAGCCTTTCTAACTCAGAGGTTCTCCTTTCGATCTCGGCTATTTTAATCTCTTCGCTTATACTTTTCAACTGCCTTTTAACCGATTCGTTTTTCAATCTTTTAACCAAATCCTTAAGCTCCCGCTTAAGAAGTCTTTCCTCAAGTTCTTCTTTTCCATCCAAATCCCTTAGGTAAAGCTCTGAAGCGACTTTAGATTTATTTTCGTCAAGCTTTCCAAGAAATGATTTTATGTTAACGGCAGTCTTTCTACTTTTCAGGTATTTAGCTAAAACTTCGTAAATCTCTCCAATTTCTTCGTTTTCAAAATCCTCTTTTCCCAGCTCTCCTATAAATTCCTGGGATATCTCTACAGAAGATTTTAGAAGAAGAGAAATCAGATATCCTTCTATGTGAATCTTCTCTGAAGACCTTGCATCGTCATCCTTAAATTCCCCTCTGCTTTCCCTTTCTTCTTTCGTATTATCCTTAAGCATTGAGTAAACGGTTTCCAAAGAAACATTCAGCTCAGAAGATATTCTTTTTGCATAGTGATCCAACAAAACCTTGTTTGATATTTTTGAAAACAAAGGAACGAGATCCTCCATAATGTTTTTCTTACCCAGGGCCGTAGCCTTGTTGTATTTCTTGAGTGTCGTAACTAAAAAATAGTCGTATACTGGGACTCCGTTTTGTAAAACTTTCTTGGCTTCATCAAGATTTGCATTAATAAGTTCATCTAAATCTTTATAAGGAGAGGGGATTATTGCTACTTTTACATTAAAATTTCTTCTTTCCGCAATTTCAATGGCTCTATAAGATGCCTCTACACCGGCAAAATCCGAGTCGAAACAAAATGTCACGTCTGATGTGTATCTTGAAAGAATTACCAATTGATTATCAGTCATTGCCGTACCCGAAACACATATCAAATTCTTAATCCCCGACTGATAAGCACTTATAAGATCCATCTGACCCTCAACAAAAACCGCACCTTCGGTTTTTATCGCAACCCTACTTTTATCAAGACCAAACAGAAAAAATGATTTGTGAAACACGGGGGTATCGCTTGTGTTTAGATACTTGGGTTCTCTGTTAAAAATTGTTCTGGCTGTGAAACCAATAACTTTTCCATCGATTCCCGTAAGAGGAAAGATTATTCTTCCCTTAAATTTATCCAGATACCCACTTCCGTTAGCTTTTTTAATAATAACTCCCGCCATAACCATATCTTCGATTTTTATTTTCTTTAAAAGTAAAAATTTATAAAGAGTGTCCCAAGAATCCGGCGCGTAACCAAGTCTAAATTCTCGAATTGTTGCTTCTGTAAGTTTTCTCTCTTTCTTCAAATAATCTAAAGCTTTCTTTCCAGCCTTTTGTTTTAACAAAATATACTCATAAAACTGGGTCGCAAGGTCGTTTATGTAGTAAATCTGCTTTTTCTGATTGTTTTGTTCTTCAAATTGGTCATATTTTACAATCTTTACCCCGGCCCTATCAGCCAAAATCTCCATTGCCCTTGGAAAATCAACTCCTTCAATCTGCTCAACGAAATTAAACATATCTCCGGCAACGCCGCAGCCAAAACACTTAAATATCTGAAGAGCCTGAGAAACCATAAAGGAGGGGGTTTTCTCTGAATGAAAAGGACAGGTAGTTTTGTAATTTCTACCCGATTTTTTAAGACTTACATAGCTTCCAATCACATCAACAATGTCTAATTTTTGTTTTATCTGAGTTACTGTGTCTTCCATGTTTATATTAAGCCTAAAACTTGGCTACCAAGCATTGTATAGCATAGTTTTATTGTTTTTACAAAAGGAAATGTTCTATTCTCATGAGTATTTATAACTTCTTCCAAACAGATCTTATTTTATGTAGGTGCTTGCACCCTTGACCACTGCGGATTGTTTCTTGTACAAGCTTACCATCACAAGCCCCGAAACGATTACAATGACAAAAAGAAAAACAACTACTACAGTCTTGGTTTTTACTTTCTTGCATATGTGCAAATTTTAAGACGCTGTATGAGAAATATCAAAGAGTTTAATATCAGCTATTTCTTAATTCGAGGTTCATTTCCTAGAAAAACAAGCAGCAACACTATTATTGAAATAACTCCAAGGCAGATATAGATGAGCAAAGTAGTATTTATTGAAGCTACATTCATAAGGAACCCCTTTCAATTTTTAAAGACACCCACCAGACCACCAAGGTCATGGGTATGCCTAACGTTATTATAACACCAGATGTATTTGTCGGATTAAGCAACAGGTCTAATATTAATGATCCAAGCAAAACTTGACCGATATTGTCAAATATATTCGAAAATCTTTTAAGTTGGGGTTTAGTAAGCAACAACATAAATATTTATATAACATATGAAAAACAAAACCAACAGCAATGAGTCTCTAGTGAAAGTAGACTTGTTTGAAAATAATGGGACGTGCGTTCAATAACTGGCGGAGGGGGTGGGACGTACTTGGAACTTACTTCTTAATGATATAGCAAGCTATTACGTAAGAAGTTAAAGGAAATATCAGTTTCGCTCTGTATAGAACAACAGCTAGGGTTGAGTGTAAATCACTACAACACGGCGCCCTCTGACCATTGGCAAAGCAATCAGCAAATAGACAGGAAGAGTAAAACAGGTGGGAAACTATTGCTATGAGAGCCCAAACTAAAAGAAAAACCACAATTTTTCTTAAAGAAGGTTTGATAAACCGTAATACTTTTTGCATTAACAAAAGTGTATCTAAATTTATGTAGTAGTTCCAGAGGCATATTCTGACGGAGGGCGTGGGACGCACTTGGAACTTATTTTTTTAGCAGGAATTTATTAAATATTGGAATTACTATTGAAAATATAAACAATCCTACACATAAATAAATTAGGATATCTACCAAATACCATATCAATACAAAACCTGTTTTATTGCTCCAAAAGAACTCAACTGGCCACCCTCTTAAAAAATAAGCGACCTTTTCACTAACACAGTCAGGTGCAAACGAAACAACAAACAAACTTCCGCTATCACAAATCACAGGCTTTTTTACTAGGAAGGAAAGGTTAGTTAGTATAAAAGAGAAAAATAGAGACTTAAAAATTGCTTTCTTCATATAACTTATTATAGTGCAACTTCTTCGTAAAGTCTGAATATGTTCCAAAGTATATACATGGCGGAGGGAGGGGGATTCGAACCCCCGATGAGATTACTCCCATACAGTCTTTCCAGGACTGCGCACTAGACCAACTATGCGATCCCTCCAAAACTGATAACAACAGAGATTTTAACATGACTTGGGGAGTGTAGTATCATTGGCGTACAGTAAGAAAAATAAGAAAATGGAAAAACAGCTATAACGATTTTGACACATAGCAGGGGAAGTGGAATGTATTAGAAACTTTTTACTCGAGTTACTTACCCAAAGGAGTACAAACCCCTCCAGCTAAAGGCCCTTGATTTAAAGATTTGCAATAGGTTCCCAAAGGGCATTTTACATTGTAACTCCAATCTCCACCACAACTAATAGCCTTCCCTTTAACGGAACTCATCCCTTTGTAAAGGAGGGTCAGTGCAAATGCAGAAATAACAAGAGCCACAAGAAGAATTATAAGTAAAAGATGTTTGTCTTTTTTCATATCTTAATCTTACTTAATAGATTGTAGCATGGCGGAGGGAGAGAGATTCGAACTCTCGGGTGACTTGCGCCACGCTTGGTTTTCGAGACCAGCCCGTTATGACCACTTCGGTATCCCTCCAAGACACATTTTGCATTGTCATTTTAACATTCCTATAATATCCATGCATGTCTAAATTTACGAACCGAATTATAAAAATTGTGAGAAAAGTTCCTTATGGAAAAGTCGTAAGCTACGGTCAGGTATCTCTAATGGCTGGAGTTCCAAGAGCCGCACTTCAGGTTGGTTGGGTACTTCATCTATCGGGTGAGGACGGGAAAACCCCTTGGTGGAGAGTCATAAACAATGCCGGAAGAATAAGTACAAAATGCCTTGAGCACACCGCGGACCATCAACAAAAACTTCTAGAGAAAGAGGGTGTAGAGGTCAGAAGGAGTTTAAAAATTGATATCGAAAAATATAGATGGAGACCGGACATAAAAACACTTAAGAAACTCGAGTTGGAACAGGATTATATTTTCGGAATACCTGATAAGTATGGAATCTAGTTTTTCCTCTTCGTTTTTGACTTGCTTCCTCTTTCAAATATAGAAACCACTTCTTTCAGGGGGATCTTATTCGTAGCAATTCTGATCCCGAGTTTAACCAAAGCGGAATCTCTAATACTCACTTTGACATCATTAAGTCTTAAAAATACCAGCGCTGAATAAAGCCCCGTTCTCTTGTTTCCATCTAAAAAGGGGTGAAACTGAATCAACGAAACTGCTAAAACAGCTGCTTTTTCAAATACACTTGGGAAAACTTCTTTACCACTTAGAGTCATCTGTGGCCTAAAAACTGCTGACTCTAACAGTGAGGTGTTTAATATGCCATACTCCCCTCCATATTTTTCAATTTGGTGGTCGTGGAGGATAAGAACTTCTTCAAGAGACAGGTATCTCATTTTAGTGCTAGTTCTCTAAAGGCTTTTTTATACTTATCAGAAACCTTTTCAGCCACTCTTAAAAACTCGGGGGAAACGTATACATCCTCTGTTCTTTTGAGAAGTATTTGGTCCTGCACTTGCTCTAAAAAGACCTTGCTTCCGGAGGTTAGCTTCAGTCTTTTCAGCACCTCAGACGGGATTATTACTCCTACAGAATTTCCTATTTTTGTTAGTTTTTGTTCGTATGTCATAGTAATAACATGTTATAACATTGAACTAAGAAAGTCAATATATTTTACTTTTGCGTTGATAAACTTTCAGAATCTTTCACAGACAATAAGCTCTTAAGAAAATCCAAAGGAGGGGACAAGTTTGTAATGGAAGTTTTGTTAAACCTTTTTTTATCACCGCGACCTTTGCAGTTTTTATAACACCAACCTGTTACGCAGTTTGGGTAGTACTGACTGTCTGGCACGCACTGTGTGGTACTCACATTTTCGGAAATTAAAACAACAAAAGAGTTAGTGGGCCATTCTGGGCTATGTTGGGACTAACTCAGACGATGTTAACTCTTTTTTTCCTCCGTTTTTGAAAGAGAGCTTACATCAAGATCCCAACGGTCATAAATCCTCTAAATGGTAGCCTGTGCTTTCTGAGTCATCGTATATAACTTTCCAATACAGTTGGGTGTTAGACATATAATAAGACCACCAGTCTCTTGCTTTAGTACAGAGTGTTGTATTTATAAATGTTTTCTGTAAAACAATAAATTTAACATCGTATTCACTTATTAGAGAGTCTGCTTGTTTAACACTCGATTGCGTGTAATAGTTAGTACGATTAATAGAAGTCCTACTTTCGTCGCACACAAACATGAGTAGGTCGGTACGATATAGGGAATATAAGGTTTCACTCGAATTATTACCGGGATTCAAGTGACCTTCTAACAGCTTCTTACCATGATAATTTGCTAAAGCGCTATTAATACCGCTGTAATCCGACCATATAGTAGCAGGAACATTCAATAATGCGGTGCCATCATAGTTTTTTAACTTACTAATATTTTCGTATGAATAGAGTCTGGATACAGGAACATAATAAAATAATCTTTCTAAAATAAGTATTGAGATTAGAAAAATACTTACTCTAGTTGGAATCTTTGGATTTTGTTTAATTGCAAACAAGCAAAATACCAAAAGTGCAACTACGACGAACCGCATATTTTCAGATACAAAAAATATTTTTAGCAGATTAAGTGTAAATAATACATATAGCGCACCTACTATTAAGGTAAACCTTCTCATTCGGGAAGAAGCGCTATTTTTAAGAAGGTAAGCAAAAAATAATAGTTCGACAATGCCGGGAGTTACTACGAACTCGATTTGCTTGGGCCGCAGGTTGAATATATTCCAGTAGCTACCAAGATATGGATTTGGCACGAAAATATCTAATATCGATGCGGCAGCATTCCAGATATGAGGTCCAAACTGTCCAAGAAAGACACACCTAAAATATCCTTTATACACGAATAAAAATATTAACAGAAATGCTACTGTGCTTAATATAAATTTACGTAGATTCTTTTTGCTACGCAGGGAAATTATAAAATTTTTTACCTCTTCCATAATCCAAAAATCGAGAAAAAAACGTTTATTTTCATACTTAACCATTAAGGTTATTACTAAGAGGGGGGCTAACATAGAAAGAATTAGAATGTACTGAATAGACCCAAAGGCTATTAGAAGAATGCCAATAAAAAACGTTAACAAACTTTTTAAATTAAGGGTTTCGCTCTTAATATCTATATGAGTAGAAACTAAACCTAAAAGTGCAACGGGAAATCCTGCTATAAAAAATAAGTTTAAATGATTAGACGCTCTAGCAAATACATAGGGGGACGCGCCGTAGATAAGTGCAATTATAAATGGTAGAAACTTATTATAGTTATTATTTGTCAACTTCCTCGAGATCGTTTCAAATGAAATCCAAGAGAGAAATATATTGAGTAGAAAATATATGAACACTGATATATTAAAGGCATTTGAAGGAGAGGTTATAAAACTAAGCAGTGCACCAGAGGTTATAGGGAGAAAACCGTCAAAACCACACGAGTAATCAAATCCATTTTTATACCGGAAGGCATTGGTATGTGTATAAGGCCATTTCCCATCACTAATATTTTGTTTAGCTAAATACATAAAACCGGAGTAAACAAAAGAGTCATGACCCTCACCTATAAAATCACCAGGCTGTAACCTGTAAATACCAAGAAAGGTATAGGTTAATACAAAAGAAATTAAAATGTAGAGTAACAATTTAGCAAACGTTCTCATCTTTTTGATCCTTTCAGTAGGTATTGGGCACCCAACGGTACTTTTGAGCATAGATGTTCTAATCCATCTATTTTTTTAAGAAAACCCCATCTTGGATAAAAAAATATGTAATCTACATTCACATTTTCAAATCCCACAGAGAACACTGCTTTTTTTAAGTTACGCGGATTAAGCAGAGTGACTCCCTCGTCAAAGGTACAAGTAGAAACTGCGTATTGTGTAAAAATATTATTTGGATTGTGCTCGTAAATATGAATAATTCCGCCTTTTTTTAAAACACGATATAGCTCTTTTAGAATATTTGGGTATAGAGCGCTATCAATATGATGTAGAACACAGGAAACATAAACTAGATCAAATGTTAAATCAGGATAAGAAAGTGAAGTTCCATTAAACACACAAAACTTAGTATTTGGTATATTCTTTCCAGAAGCAACATGAATAGATTCTGAAGAGGTGTCTATCCCGAATAACTGAGCGTTAGGCAAATATTTATTGAAAAACAAACAAGCCAAACCGTCCCCACAACCAAAATCTAGAATTACAGGATTACTACTAGGTCCGAGTATACGTATCGAATTTTTTACCTTATATTCACAAAAGTAGGAGCTTGCAGCACCCGTAAACTTAATACTTTGATTGTGTGTGTCTCTGTAGTTGGGCGCAACATTATCGAAATCTTTAGAGTAATACATATAAAGATAATGTTACTAGTGATAATAAACTAAAAATAGTAACTGTTACTATAAAAAACCTAAGAGGGAAATTTCTTCTTGAGATATCAATTATAGCCAAAAAAGCTTCAAGGGAATCTCTTAATCTCTTTACTTTACTGTGTCTTCCGGAAAAACGGCTTTCGATCCAGGTTAGAGGTATCTCTTTTATACGCATTCCCTTTAATTTAGCTAAAGCCAAAATTTCGGTGTCAAAAAAGTAACCAGTCTGGTGCGTAAGGGGAAATATAGTTTTAGCTACATTCCTGTTATACGTTTTGGCTCCGCTTTGTGGATCAGAAAACGGAAGATTTAAAAATATACAACTAAATAACTGATGTAATTTAGTCATAAAAACACGGCCAAAAGATCTCGACCCCAATCTCTTAACTAATGAAATATCGTAATCACCTGAAACAACAGGGCCAACGAAATCAGGAAGTTTATCAAGTTCAATAGGTAAATCTATATCCAAGTAGGTATAGTGGTCCGCGTCATACTCCCTTGATAATCTTTTTAAAGCACTGCCTCTACCTTTTTGGGAAGTATAAAAATACATTAGATTTTCTTGATAAGTACCCTGTAGCTGCTGTACTAAAACACGTGTGGAGTCATTAGATGCGTTATCAATAATAGCAATTTTAAATTGCTGCGGTGACCCTAAATATTGCCGAGATAGTACCTCATGTAACAGGGCTACGGATTTATTTATTATCTTCTCTTCGTTATAAACAGGTAGTAGATATATGTGCATCATAATAAATCACTGGTGGACCGTAGCGGAATCGAACCGCTGATCTCTGCAATGCGAATGCAGTGCTCTACCAACTGAGCTAACGGCCCATAACTACCCTATTTTACATTAAAAAACTCAAAATAACTGGATAGATTGAAATGGCGCACCCGGAGGGACTCGAACCCCCGACTTCAGCGTCCGCAACGCTGCGTTCTATCCACTGAACTACGGGTGCATAAAAACAACAAACGAACAATTCTTGGGGATATTATAGCTTAAAGATAGTCCTTATTCTTTATCTTCAACGCCAAATTTCTTAACTATCTTGTCGTACGCTTCATCAAAAAACGTTTTGGGCTCCTGCTCCAAAAAGTGAAGGTATTTATTAAAAACATCCTTTATCTTTTCCTTATCTTTTGGATCAAAGTGGATAAATAGTCTTCCGGGAATTCCCATTGTGGTATCAACAACAGCAATCTCAGTTTCTCCCCTATGTATAAAAAAATATCTTCTAAGTTCGTCCCAATAATACAATTTCCCGTTTACAGTTATACCAAATGAGTTTAGTTCGTAACTCATCTTCTCGGGGGGCATTTTCATTAAGGCCTGAGTGACAAAAATAATACTTCCGATAACCAAAATTACAAAAAATTCCTGCATGGCAAGGAGCAGTAAGCCGACAAAAATCCCTATAATCGTGAGGGCTCTAATAAATCTTTTGTTCATCCCTCGCGTCTCGGGGTGGCTTGTGGCCTCCCAGCTAAGAAATATCTTCTTTTCTCCAAGCTGCTCCCTGCTATACCCCGGCACTTTCGGAGGTTCTAAATTCTCGTGAGAACTTTTTATACCTACCATATTTCCAAGACTTGAGAGGTTCATATTTAAATTATACAACACAAACGAATGGTCGACCTGAACCACGTTCTATTTTAAACCCAGGGTCTTCGGAGCCATCGATGAAAACTAACATACTTGGTGGTGGAGAGCGTGGGGCGGTATTGGAAAATATCTGGCTATGATTAGGCCTAATCTTTCCTTGGTGGCCTATTCCCCATAAAAATCATCAACACTACGCCGACAGCAATAACCGCAAAACCGATATAAACTAAAACAAGGGTGTTTAAAGAATTTACGTTCATAAAGAAATCCTTTCTAGTCTTAAGGATACCCACCAAAGAAACAAAGTCAAGCTGGTACCTAGTAATGTGGCTGGTAGTAATCCTCGTAAATCAGCAGGTGTAAGCAACGGATTTAGAACCAAAGATCCGAACATTACCTGTCCCGCATTATCAAAAATATTTGAGAACCTTTTTAGTTGGGAAGTTGTAAATGTAGACATTAAAGGATTTGGAACACAGTGCATAGATGCTAAGCAAGATGCTTTATTCTAGTGACAATAGAAAATTCTTGGCGGAGAAGGTGGGATTCGAACCCACGATACCTTGCGGTATGGCGGTTTAGTAAACCGCTGCACTCGGCCACTATGCGACTTCTCCATTCAAAATTACTAAAGTTATGGCGGAGGGTACAGGATTTGAACCTGTGGACCGGTTTAACCCAGTCACGGCTTAGCAAGCCGCTGCATTACCACTCTGCCAACCCTCCAGCATCTTAAAGCTCTCACATTATACCAAAGATACTGATTTTTGATTAAAAATTAGCAATTAACCAACGGGGCCTGCTTTATATCGTTATTTGTGGCTATAAATACCAAAAACCCCATTTTATGCAATTTATACCAGTTATCCATAGGTTATCCACAATTCTTCATTTGTTGTTATGGCAGCGATTCTTTGTTGTGGGACCTGTAGTCATATATTTAAATAAGCTGATAGTAATGTATAGCACGATGTTTAGGAATAACTAATAAATGAGGAGAATTTATTCTTTGCTAGACACTGGTCAAGTATGTTGGGAACTTCTGCTGGGGGTGATACAATCAGGTTATGTGGATAAAGAAAGGTATTTTTATTTGTGTACTTGTGGTACTAAGCGCAGGTGTTTTTTTATATCTTTTTACCCTCAACTCCTCTAGAGGATCTATCTTAAACAAAGAGTCACTACAGAAGCTTGTTCCGAAAGATGCTTATTTAAGAGATTATTCCACCGTGGATGGTGGAAAAACTTTATTATTGTATATGGAACCTGGGTACAAAACTGATAATTGGAGTTTTTATAGCTGTCCTGGCGCCGTTTTAGGAAACGCATTAGTAGGAAGGTATCATCTTGCTTTGGTCCAGAAGGATAGAGTCGTGAATGATGTTTTAATTCCAGGTGCTTACGAAGATGACGGGTTTGTTTCTCTAGCTTTACAAAACACCAAATCAAACTTATTAAAGGTAGGAGAGTACCCCGAAAGTGAGAAAAACACCTTGGTTGATGTTAAACTTTTAGACCTAAAGGATCTGACGGGAGACGGAAAAGCAAATGAATTCAACATATTTACAACTGGTGGAGGTTGTGGATTTTATGATGGTTTGGTTGGCGGTTACGATGAGGTGAGCAACAAGGCTGTCCTTTACTCCAAGTGGATTCCCAGATTCAGGCCGGATAAAGATGGGGACTATTATTACTTATTTGATTGTGGCGATCACGGAAATGACACTAAAATTGAAGAAAAATATAGATTTAATAAAGATCTAAGAAAGTTCGAGAAGTACTGGGAGATAAGAACAGCTTGTCAGTAGATTTTTGGGTTATAAGTTTCTACAACTACCGCATTTTTCATATAGTAAATTACTTGGTAGGGATGGCGGGAGTTGAACCCACGTTCCGAAGCCTTTTTTATACAGTTTCTACAAGTTTAACCGAACATTATCTTAAGAAAGCAGGTATCCAGTAAACCCTTTAATGCTTTCTGCAGGTTTTTTCTTTGGAATTTCTCCCTTGGCGACTTGGGGCAACCGTACCCAAATGACCTCATCCTGGTTTTATTAGGCTAAGCCAAAAACTCTCCAGGAAGAATTTTTGTTGCCAGTTTCCGCTTTGTTAAGCGTTAACGTATGCCATTGCTGGCACAAATGCTTTTTTATCGGCATTTATATTTTTGCTGACTTTTAAGGTGTCTGCGAACCTACTTGCAACCATATAATAACTGCACCGGTCAAATCCAATGCATCCCCATGTAAAAGTACAACTCTATACGAAAGTGTAAGAGTGATGAGATATTACTACAGAAACACTGATAAATCAACTCAAAACGAATAGGTTACTGGGTCCAAATGCTTCTCTTTATTTCCTTTGATTCCTTAGCCAAATCTATTTTTATCTGCCTGTCTTTAGCTGTTTGTTTCTTTTCAAACTCTTTTTTTCCTTTTACAACTGCAAATTCAAGCTTAATCTTGCCGTGCTGCATAACTAAAGCTGTAGGAACCGCTGTCTTGCCCTTTTCCGAAAGTTCTCTTGTTATATCCGCCACTTCTTTTTTGTTTAGAAGGAGCGGTCTTGATCTTTTTTCCTCGAACTTTTCTGGAGTTTTTGACTGCTTGGAATACTTACCTATATATAGACCAGTAACATACAGCGCCCCGCTGATTAACTTTATATAGGAACCTTCAAAGTCTACTTTTCCCTCTCTTATAGCCTTTACCTCATATCCTTTTAACACAATACCGGCGCAGTATTTCTCCAAAAGAGTACGATTAAACATTGCTTTTCTATTTTTAGCTAATAAAAGTCCTTTTCCCGTCATATGTGCTTTATTTTAGCAGGTCTTTGCTATAATGGTTAAAGATTATGAAACGCTTTTTTAAGGTACTTTTTGTGTACTCAATATGTTTAGTTCTATCGGGTTTTATAAAAGAAACCCACGCTGAGTACATCCCCGGTACAAAATGCCCCAAGTCTCCGGATAAATCTCTAACTTCTATTTGTGGAGTTGTAAAATCCGCTAGGCCAACCTCCATTACTAAAAATGGAATAACAACTTACGAAGCGCCAAAAGGAGTCCCGGGGGTATCGGTTTACGTTTATGAATGTAATAATCAGTCACCCTCGTGCAAACTAAATGGTGATTTAATACGTCCTTTTTCCTCGACTTCAACAAACAAGGACGGGATGTTTTACTTGTGGGCAAGGAAACTGGACAACTACGAAGAACCACCAGCAAGCGGCACAGCAACACAAAGAAATCTTATGTCTAAAAAACGATACCTTGTTTTTTCTTGCGGAAAAACCCTTGCAGGCATGCAGGAGATACCATCCTATCTTGACCTTACATATGTAATTCAGGAAGTAGACTGCAGACCCATACAGGCTTATGTTGCTCCTAAAAATGTGATGTCCGTATTACCCAACGAAGAATCAACCTCAAATCAACTGCTGGCAAACCAGATGGGAACCGATGATATGGAAAAAGACTGTGAAAAGATGCTTGCAGAAGGTGATCTCGACAACTATGTAGTATGGTGTGACCCCATCATAAACAAGGACACGTATATAAACCACCTGACCGCACAATTCAGCTTTAAACCAGAACAGTCTATACAAGCAAAAAACGGCCTTTTTCCGATAAGTAATTACTCAACGCTTGTATCAATGAATGTTGATCTGAAGTTAGAAAATGCTGACCCGAGGTTTATATATGGGAATGCAGGAGGAGGAGTTTATTTAAGTATATTGGGTCTAAATAAGTTTTTGGAGGGGGCCTTTTGGTCGAGAGATTGCGTTACAAAATACCCCGACGATAAGGAATTTTGTATGACACCTGGAGCCCAGAACGTGGACGAGGCCACTGACCCAACAAGGAGTGGTCGAATCGCGGATTACACCAGTAATTTATATACAAATTCGGACTTTGTGATTCAAAACAAATTGCCGAATATCCCACCACAACCCAGCATTAGGTTTTATAAAGAATTTCCTGCCAGACAAGATATTGAGGAGTTTATTCAAGACCCAACTGATCCAGCAAAGTTTTTAAGTCTACAATTCTCAAACTGCATTGGAAGTGTATTTCTAAGAAAAGACAATGAAATCGCTAAAGATAAGTATATTGCGTGTTCAAAGCTTCAAAAATGCAATGAAGTAATCAGCAGACAAAACAGCTATCTAAACGTACAGACTACCAGTGGACCAGCCAAACTTTTGGCAAGCCCAAATACATTTCGCGACGAATACCTTACAAATATACCTATGGGCATAGAGGGTGCGCGGGTCTGCAAAATTAATCCGGAGAACGACGCTGAAGAAGCAATAAGGGTAGGTCAAATTCAACCTCCTTGGGAGACCAATATGAGTGGCTACGTATTGGATTCTTCTTATTGGAGTCCTGAACTAGTATATTACTTTGGAAAAAACAATGTGGCCGCCAAATATGGTTTTACATTTCAAAGTAATAACGATTCTTTTGCGGCAGGCAGCGGAGTAAATGAAAAACCATTCACAGCTGGAGAAGAAGCCGCAAGCCAACCGGTAAGAGGAGGTACTTTTGCGATGTATACTAGCGGAGGAAAGAGACCGAATAACACAATGGGGGGGGCTGCAGCTATATCAAGCAACAAGGTAACCAAAGATTCCTCGAATGCACTTACTAGCCTTTTATCTCCCCCCACAAAAGATGGGCTTTATGAGCTTAAAATTTTATCCGGTATTATTGTCCCTACCCTGGGCTCAAAAACGATGAAGATAGGGGAGTTTTCAAAAGTAAATAACTTTCCCGAACAAATTACGATTGAACCCGAAAACGACCAGAAAATAATAAGCAACATACTATTCAAGGGTAACCTGGACCACCACCCCTTAGTGGATCAAGGTGGCGATGATAGCTTACGTAATGGGACCAGAACCGCAACCTCTGCAATTTACCTCACTGATCCAGCCATAAAGAGAATAAAATTGTTAGAAACACAGGGAGGAACTTCACAGGATACGTATGACTCTTTTCTCTCAATACTATATGGTAAAGGAAAAACTGATTTAGAAAACCCTGCTAACATACCTACTTTCGGGCAAACTTGGTGGGACAATATCGTGGGAAGTATTGGTTCTTCTGAGAGTAAATCGTTCTTTGATAGAAAAAACGCCCAAACGACGCTACCGTTAACGGGCGATAATGTTGAAACAAGAAACGATTTAGAAACGGAATTTACGCTTTCAGAAGAAAATTTCACAACCGAATTTCCTTTACCAACACCGAGTAATCTCGATGTAAAAGCATGGGGAGGAAAAGGGGGAAACGTCGCTTGCTATGAGTGGAATATAATGCCAGTTGCAACATACCCCATAGATATAGAAAAGGAAACATGTAATACCGATAAGACCGAGTCTACCGATGGAATTTCCAGAACCTGCCGAGTTGACGATTGTAAAGTAATAGAAGTACACTGTACGTGTCACGCGTACACCGACGAGGATGGCAATACAAATTATTGGCAGGATGATTGTAATACCGATAATATAGATAATATAGAATGTTCAGTAGATAATAGGCTTGTTTGCGCTCAAAAACAAATAACCTGTTTGGATGGAGACACTCCGGATACGAGCTGCCTTAAAGCCGCATATGGACACACATTTGATATTGATTGCGACGATGATGACTACCCCGATCCCCCAGCCAAAGGAGAATATGATAGTAATGTCATTTCACGTACCTTCCCGGATGAACCAGCTTGTAAAGTGTCAATGGCAGGACCGTATACGTGTGGAGGCACACTAGAAAAAGACTCGGAGCTTGTTACAAAAACAGGTCCATTGCCCGACAATCCAAACGGAAGTATAGTACCTCCGCAAAATGCGGATTCCTTAGCAATCGCAAATAATGAATTGAGAAAAAGTTTCCAATCACCTTTTGAAGCAAGGTTTACATATGGACCCGCTGCCTTTGAAAGCGGGGACTCTTCAATTAGGACCGTAGGTAGCAATAACATTGCAAAAAGGAAAGGCACACTAGGTATTGGTGGAGACACTCAAAATGGAGCAATTACCAGAGGCATGTTCTCCGCCCCTCTGCTGACAGAAGATCCTGTATACAATAAAGTAAATCTTCACTGCAGTATAGAAGATAACACCAACACCGGAGCATTTGTTTCCAATCTTCAAAGTGCAGAGGAAATGGGATCGTTCCAAACGGGTAATTGGGCGTGCATGGTAAATGACCCACCGATACCTGAGGTAGTGGATTTAGAAGAATACTTCACAAGATTCCCTGTCAAACCAGCATGTAGGTTTAATCCTTCAGATGCCTGTATACATGATGTTTTTTCGTTAGTGTTTGGTCCTAGTACACCGATACCAGAAGATGTTAAATTCTCCCCTGCATTTGTAAACATTTTGAATGCCGCTGCGTCAAGAATTAACATACCCGCATCTGTTTTGATGAGTCTCATTTCTGGGGTTGGTAAGCAAACTAAATATGGTTACTACTTCACAACAGAGGGAGAAAAAGACTTAGAAGATGCAAGCTATCCTTGGTATGGGTCTTTTCCTGGGTGTGATGAAATGAATTCAGCCGCGGTGGGACCATACGACCTAATACTACAATGGTTCAACGGTGGGGTGAAAGTAACTAAAGATACTTTGGACGAGCTGGCTGTGGGAAGGCACAAAACTGCCGCCAGATGTAATTTCTTAGACAGCACTTTTGTGGCTGCGGCTATGTTAAAAAGCGTCGCAGGTCCTTCTAATTGTGAAGACTGGACATGGGAAGATGCACGACAGGCTTTATTGAAATTCGCTTGGGGATTTTACCTACAGGGAAAACCTGATGATAACACACTGTTCTCAGCTGACAATGACGAAAGAAACACCAAATTTATATTTGATGCTTGTAGGAACTGATGAATTATTTCTTTTTGCCCTTGCCGCCGAATATCATTTTGTCAACACTATCTTCCATTTTCATTGCCAGGGAAAATCCAAGAATTACAATCACTAAAGGAGCCGCTACCATCATGAAAGTGCCTAAACCCGCTGTTTCGACATTACAAACACTTCCTACACAGGAAAAACTGTAGTACATCAAAACTTCAAAAGCTACGGACAGTGTTGCAGGAATAATCAAACCCATTGCAAAAATTGTAAGGCCGTATTTCGCCATTCTCAAAAACCAATCTTTAATTCGATCTTCACTTCCCGGTACGGTACCCAAAGCAAATTCAAAAGGCGAAATAATGGTTGAAAATACCATCTTTATGTAGATAATAAGTGCTTTGATGTAAACAATTATGAGTATTATTATGGCAGCCACCGCAACAAGAATAACTAATAAAAATCCTATGCCGGCAAAGAAACCCATTTTCAAAGCCCCAATAACAAGTGCCAACATTACCTGATTCGCAAAAGCAGAGGAGGATGCAAGAGGATATAAAGCGTCTACAACAATCTCAGTTGAGCTTCTGAATAGTCCCCAGCTCAAACCGGTTATCGCAGCACCGATAGGGTAACTAAACAAAATAAGAATTAAACCGATAATAATTTTTGGTATTGCGTACTGAACGGTAACTACAAGTTGTGGGTTGATTTTCTTTCTCATAACTATCATAAGTCCTGTGTACATAAGTATTACAGCCATAAACCCCAAGGAAATATCTCTGCAAGCCTTCCAAACATTTAGCGCGGCATTGATAATTGCCATATCATTCTTACCTAAGGTTACAGCCGCATAAGTTTTCCCAACAAAAGGTATTTTTGCCACCTGACTTCTCCAGTAATAAGCTAGGTTTACAGCAATTGGATCCCTAAGTACTGTGTTTTGAATCCTATTAGAAATTCCGATTAGGCTTGAGTCAACGGCCAAAAGATCAGCTGGTTTACCTTTATACATATAGGCTGTTTTGGTAGTATTCATTATCTCGTCGCACACAGCTTTCTGATCATCCGTTGCGCTAGCCCCGCATTTTTCGGCATTGCCAAATCCTCCAGCGCCGCCAGTAGGTGCAACGTTACTCATACTTGTCATTGAACCGAATATTTGATTCTCGCACAGCACCACAGCATTTGTGTCTTTACCATAAACTGCTCCAAATATAGTATTTGCAACAGACTTACTAAGATTCTCCGTTGTACTTTGCATGTCGATCGATTTCCAGATACTAATTTTCCATGAGGCCTCGTAGGGCTTACAAACACCAACATCATCTGCAGCAGCAAGTACCCTGCCTTTTCCCAAGAAGGCTAACGACGTAAAAAGTAGGGGTATGAATAGTAGCTTAACAAAAAATATTCTTTTCATTTTTGGCATGAACTAATTGTACTAAATACTAGCTAATTATAGAATAACAATATATGGCGAACAATCCTTTGTATCCGGGCTACTCCCCAAAGAAAAAAGACGAAGGTTCATTTAACCCTTTGTATCCTGGTTATTATGCGGGGCAACCCATTCAAAGACGCCCTCTCTCAAAAAATTTCATCCAACCAATTGAATATAGCGGCGATGTTTTGATGGATCACATTGACGAAACGGCCAGAATGGTTAAAGAAACTACGATGCTCGGGGCCCCGAAATGGGTTGTTGACCGTATTGTCAATGATTTCAAGGACTCCCTAAAAATTGCTATTTTGCCGACTAAGATTAACATAACGGAGCTGGACGACTATGAGATGGAAGATCTTCCGGGTGCACAAGGTATTTCAATCTCCTTAAATCCTGCTGATTATATTAAAGACCCTAAGAAAAAAGACTCTGGGAAAATAGTTACGAAAACTCTTAACGACTGGGTCAGAAAAACAATAGGGGTGGACATGAAAGATGTTTTTAATAGCGACTTTAGTGATATAGAAAATAAAACAAGAGAAAGAACGTGGAAACTGGCTTTGGGATTTGGAGAAGAAAAGATTCCTTTTGATATTGGATCCGCCGAATCAACAGTAGCGGCACTAGTTGCCTACGGATTCAAAACATCCGGAACAACAGACAACCCGTTGAACTTAAAGGGGGTAGATATAGAAGGTGATGAGTCGATTGGGTTACCAGCATATAAAGATTTGTACAAAAAAACTGTGGATAAAATAGGGGAGTTTGAGAAAAACAGAGAAAATATTAAGTTCAGAGACAGCAGACACGACGATTTCCTAAAAGAAGCTGTATCAGCGGTCAACATTGAGATAACTTCAAAGTACAACGATGGTATTAAAAATGGAGGCGACATAGTAAAAAGGCGGTTTGAAGAATACTCCGGTGCTGTTGAATTATTCGATGTTAAAAATAACATATTAAAAAATGTTGGTAACCTTCAAAAATCTATCGATGATAACATAAAAGGGAGTAAAAAACAGATTTTAGTTGGAGTAACGAAGGACGAGAAGGGCAATTCGTTTGATTATCTGAAAAAGGGCGATTCGTTTAATTATCTTAAAAATGGAATTACTGGGGCAAAATCATCACTTGAGAGAGATCTTGCAGCGATAGAAAAACTAAAAAGCGATGGTAAGATCTCGGACTATCAATACAACAACATCAAAAAAATCACCGGGGATTACAAAAGTTATATTAGAGACCTTGATAGTACAATTTCCAATATTAACTCCAAAGGACTTACCGGAAAAGCTGCTATAGAAGCGTTCAACCGGGCCGCCTCACTTAGATCGATTAAGTTAACCGAGGGTGACATGTTCCAGGACAGCCTCGAAAGAAAGCTAGGAAGGAACATGGAAGCCGATATGCTAGGTACAAAGGAAAGAAAGAATTCAAAAGGAGAGCTGGTACACGATCAAATAGGATCCCTTTTTCAAGACGAAACATTGCGTCAAGATGAAAAATATAGAATAGAAGCCAGCAAGCTAGCTCCTGTCGCATACAGACTAAGAAGAGAAAAAATAGGATACGCAACAGAAGAATTCTTAGAATCTTGGGATAAGGGAAAATTACTTGAAAACTACCTATGGAATAACAGAATCAAACCAAGAATAAAAACCGCTCTACCATCTTATTACGTAGAAAAATTTCTAGAAAGTCAAAACTACTTTGGACTCAAAGTATCCGAAGATATGAAAACAGTTTTTGATCATCTTAGGAAAACCGACCCTACCGGCAATAAGTATGTAAAGATTGCTAAAAAATACGGCTTTAATGTAAAGGTTAATTTTGACAACGATTTTACTAAATCGTGGGGGCTGAAAAATCTCACTGTAAAAGGAGGGGGACATTTTGACTTTTTGAGCATTGGGAAGTTGAACAATCGAAAACTATTCGACCTAGATGACGCTGAGGATACAGCCCTGCTTAAAAAACTACTTACTGGCGGTAGAGACAGAGCAACAAGTGAAGAGCTTGCCAAAAAACTTTTCGGAGGTCTTAGTTTGGAGCAGGTTCTAAACAACAGTGAGTATAAGGGGGAATATGTTTCTTTTCTCAAAAAAATGGGAGGGTACAAAGAATGGATGCATAAGAATGCAGAAAATCTCGGGGACAAAGCTTTAGATCCGGATTTTCAAGTTGCTCTTTTCAAACAACTCCTCAAGAAAAATAAGCAACTTCCTCAGGGATATAAACTAAACCGATCTTTCATAGGCAGCTTCGAGAAAGTACACATGAAACTCGAAGAGATTCAGAAACGGTTTATAGCCTCAAAGGCCGGAAAACTCATCTCGTCCATACAAAACTGGAAAGACATTGTGGCAAACAAAGTTTCCGCACTTGTATCAGAATTAATATCAAAACTTATTGCCGGTGCCGCAGCCGCAACAGGCTGGTTGGCTGTCATCATGCCCGTAATAGAAAAGGCGCTTGCTTTTGTTTTAAAGAAAGTACTCGGTTACGGGGAGGCGGTGATTAGAGGCATGCTCAAAGGAGATTTCGGTGATCTTACGAAAATGATAGAGAAAGATATAAAAAGAATGGCGACATGTTATCTGTGGGGCTGTCTTACAGTCGCAACACCTTTTTTATTATTTGTAGGTCTGTTTTATGCCATTTTCGGAATTAGCGTATCTCCTATTGATAGAACAGCATCCTCAACAGTCAGATGCTATAAAAACTCGAATTCATTTTTTACTTTAGAAAAAGAGATTGTCGCACAAAGTGCTACAAAGGTGACATATAAAGTTACCATTAAACCGGGTGGGGAGGCCTCAAATATTCCTGCCGATGCCGGAGTCATGTATACAGACAATGTGGCGGGTATTAAAAGAGAAGGAAATGAAGATGTTATTATTCCAATAGGTAGTTACGGCCCATTCCCGCTGACAAACTTCACTGGCAATACAGAAATAACATACGACATTGAAATTGACAGTGCGGATCCGGATCTTCAAAACACACGGATTCAGAACTTTTTCACCGTAAGTATCCCAAAAATAGACGGGAGTGAAAAAACCTGTTACGACCAAGTTATAATAACATCGGAAAGTTTTGTAATTGGCACGGGAGTTCCCTCATCAATGGATGAGTGTGAGGGATACGAAACATCCAGTATACAATGTGAAGAAAATTAGGTAAACAGTACTTTGGAAACTAACTTTTCCTTTTTTCCACGCTACGCCACTCAAACAATCGGTAAAGATCACGGGCATGTTGGGAGACGAGGACACGGGAGTGGGGGACATGTAGAAGGAGCGGGGCAGGGTGGTGGGGTGGGCTGAATATTCAAAAGCTCATTAATGGCATCAATAAGCTTGCCGACAAGCCCACCGGAGGCACCTGAAGAAATTCCAATAATACCCTCTATAATCATAATAATAGCAAAAACTCCAACAACGATAAAAAAACCATATAAAGCGTAGGTCCATGTACTCTTTGCCCCCTCCAACCCCCTTGGATCCCCAGTAGCTAAAGAGGATTTCCAAACACCATAGGCAATCATCACAACCAAAACAAGTCCCGCGCACATAATAAAGACATTTATAATTCTCACTAGGATTGGTTGAAGCTCAGAAAATGTAGGGGGATCACTTAGGGCAGCAACAGCGTATCTTGTGATATAAAATAGCATCGACACGAAAGACGCGGAAGAAAAAACTATTTTTATCCAATTACCTATACTTTTTTTCATTAATATAAATCACTAACTCCCGCCGCGTTTAGCAAGACAAGTTTAAGTGCGTATGCGAATAGAGAGACTAGTATTCCGACTGCTCCCCAAAGTATTGCACGCTGCGCCCTTTCTGCATTCTTTGGGTCTCCGCTACTTGTTGCCATTTGTAAAAACCCAAAGGCTAACATAGCGACTGATATCCCTACAGCAATCACAACAAAAGCGTTAGCAACTAAATATACGAAAGACTGCACCTCCGTGTATTGACCACCCTGTGGTGCAAAATTCATTATATTATAATATTTATTAAAGGCACCTGCTAATAACATAAATCATCGATAGACCAAAGATATGCAACACAACTACCCCAACCAACTAATTACTAGACGGTAGCCCAAAGTAAATTAGTAATTGGTAAAATCATTGTTGGCACCCACTATGCTGTAGATGACTGCTCTTATAGCGTAAACGGCAAATAAACCAATTCCTCCTATAACAGCGTATGTTACCCATTTTTGTGCCTGTTCTGTCTTTACCTTGTCACCTTGAGATGTTACGAAACTAATAAATCCCATTGCCAACATTACTATGACGATACCCAAACCAATAATAATTACCGCGTTTGTTACAAACGTGAAAAGTGTTCTCAGGTTTGTAATTCCTAGTAGAGGATTAAGCTCATTGTTAGAAGGAATAGCCGCTGCTACCAAATATGCTAGTTTAGACATTTATTACACCCCCTTGAATAATTAATTTACTACTATGCTACCAGTATAGAGTTTATTATGACACGAAGAATTGCAGCTGACAATAAAATGAAGATTATTCCAAGAATCGCGGCGGTAAGCTGTTCCTGACTTTGCTGCACTTTTTGAGGATTGCCTTCGCTAGTCATTAATGCATATCCTGAGTAGATAATTAAAAGTACTCCAACTACAAGTGATGCGTAAAAGAGTATCTTTGCAACGGGGGCTAGCACCGCCTCCAAGTTGGAGAAGCGCAAGCCACTATAGGAGTAGTCGTACTTGTAGTCATATGGCGATGTAGGAGAACAATTTTGCTTGCAGGTCAGATAGTCTGAATACGACCCATTTTGGGCCGGAGTACAATCACCATTTAGGCAATTGAACCTCGTGGGTATTGTTCCTTTGCAGGCGGCATCACAAGTATTATAACTACCAGGATCATATTGAGGGGGGTTGCATCCAGTTTGGCTTGTATCATAGCACGGAACACAGACATGGCTGAACATATCACAAGCATATCCCAGGAGTGTTTGCGGGGTTCCACATGTTAACGTTGTACTACCACCATAGTAGTCGCATATTTGTGTTATATCGCAGCAGTTCCCCTGTGTACTTATTCCAGTACACACCGCACCGGAAATGACGCACAGAGTCTGAATAGCACAGCTGCCGCCTTGACAGACAAGATTTTCACCACTACAGCAAGTGCCCGCACCAGGTCCGCTACAAGGGTCGGTATTATGACCGCACGTAGAAGTTGCTGAACAGGGACCTGGTGCGGTAGGACAACCTCCTCCGAGGTCTACACAGTAGCCTGCGTCGGGGTATTCTCCACTGGGACAAGTAGACCTGCTTGAATCAACCATACAAGTACCTGCGTTATCAACGCAATACGTACATCCATATCCAGTTACGAAATCGCAAGCGGCAAAGGTTTTACCAACACTTAAGGGAATAATACAAAAGAAAAGGAACAAAAAAAAGAAAAAGGCAAAAAATATCTTCCTCATACTAGAAATATACCATCAAAACCACATGTAATTAAACTGATATAATTTCCATATATGCTAGGCTATTTTCCAAGAATTTGGTTAACCAACATGTTTCAAAAAAAAATCTCAAATAAAATATTACTCGTAACGGCAACCGCCCTATTATTTCTAACTTTTCTAACGGAAAAACCATTACATACTTATGCTGAAGATACTTGTAAAAACATATCAGATTTAAGTGACCGGACCGCGTGCTATGAAAAAAAAGAAAGGGAAACACAAGCTAAACTTAGCAACGCAAGGGCACTTCTCGATTCAACCCTAAACAACATCAACCAACTCTCATCCCAGCTAACAGTCACCCAAGCTCAATTGGATGGTGTTCAAAACGATATCAACGGAATAAAAAAAGATCTAGACGAAATAAGCCAAAACCTCTCAGACAGAAATCAGAAACTCTCAGACAAAATTGCAATTCGAAACTCCCTTCTTCGAAACTACTCAAAGAAAAACATTCTAAATGACCTGGAACTTTTCTTTGCCAGAAACGAAAACGCAAATCTTACCGGTTTTCAACTTTCAAGTTACCTTTATGCATTCAGCAAAGCCGCGAATGAAGAAACCTTAAAAATAATTAGCGCCTTAAACTCCGAAATCCAAGGTTTTGAACAGGATAAAAAAACTGCGGAAGAATTAAAAGCTAAACTTGAAACCGCACAGAAAAATCTAATTTCTCTAACAAACGACATTGCCGCAAGAAAAACCACAGCCCAAAGTCAAGCAAAAGAACTTTCACAAAAAACAACTCAGTATGAGAAAGAACTTGAGAACCTTCAAAACAAAATATTAGCTTTGAAATACAGTGATGAAAATGGATCGGTCGGAGATTACGAGCAACCATCTTCTAAAACTCCTTCCGCTCCTTTTAAACCAGCCTTTGCTGCATTCAGCTACGGCGCATATACCCATGGCAATGGAATGAGCCAGTACGGAGCAAAAGGAAGAGCCGACAACGGACAGGGATATAAAGATATTTTGAAATTTTATTACAAAGTTGGAACAACAAAACCAAGCAGTTTTCCAAAAACAATCAGTGTACAGGGCTATGGAACACTAGACTTTCAAAAATACCTTTACGGCATAGCAGAAATGCCAAGTGATTGGGATTCAGATGCTCTTAAAGCCCAGGCAATTGCTGCAAGAACCTACGCTTATAGATCCGGCAAACCAATCTGTACAACACAGGCATGCCAGGTATTTTCGAAAAGCAAATCCGACAACCCGCCGTCGAAATGGAAAGATGCTGTCGATTCAACAAAGGGTGTAATCCTGGACAACCCAAAGACGTCCCAGTACTCATCCACAACCGGCGGTTATATTAACAATGTGGGGTGGGATGTAAAAGGAGATTGGCCGTCAGATGCATACGAAAAGAAAGCCGGTTCCCCCTGGTTTTATAAAGCTTGGTACACAAAAAGCTACAACGATAACAGCACGTGCGGACACCCACACCCATGGATGAAATCATCTGAAATGGCGGACATATTGAATGCGTGGGTTGTTTATACAAAAGGTTCAAGTGGTGAAAAGAGTCACATAACTCCTCTGACAACAAGCTGTTGGGGAGGAGATCCGTACTCCACAGACAAGATGGGGGACGTTGCGGAAAAGTATATAGACAACAAATATACAAGCGTGTCCGACATAAGCGTGGACATAAGTAATGGTGGGTACACTTCAAAAGTAACATTAAAAACAAATAACGGAAACGTAACTATCGACGGAGGTGTTTTTAAAAATGTGTTCAATCTTCGGGCCCCAGGGTATGTTTCAATAAAAAACACGCTGTTTGATTTTGAAATAGTTAATTAGCTGTGAATCATCCGTCAGGTATTACCCTACAACCCGTGCTTGTTGTTATTCTCTAGTTTTTACTTATTAATATATAATTCGCTTATTGTGAAAAAAATTTTCAACACAACAAATCTCGTTTACTTACTCTTGGTAATATTTGGAACTCTCGTTTCTTTTAAACCGCCGAGCGACCCTGATTTTGGCTGGCACTATAAATATGGGGAGTACTTTGTTCAACACGGTAAGATTCTAAGGGAGAACATCTTTTCCTATACGAATACAAATTACAAATGGGTTAACTCCTACTGGGTCGCGGAATTAATTATGTATCTTTCGCACCACTTTCTTGGAAGTATTATCTCAACATTAATTCTAAGCCTTATTTTGAATACAATTCTTCTGATTTTAATAAAAAGACAAACGAAAAGTCTTCTAAACTTATCCATTAATTACATCTTGCTTTCAGTAGCTCTATCAATATATACGCTTACAGTAAGACCCTTCTACTACAGCACTATATTTATGTTTTTCCTGTTTTACATTCTCCTTTTTAAAAAAGATTGGATCAAGTTTCTCCCCTTCATTTTTCTAATCTGGGCGAATGTACACGCTGATTTTGTACTAGCACTTTTCGTCTATGGCGCTTACTGTTTAGACAACTGGGTTCAAAAAATAGCTCGAATAAAAGAAACTAAAAACTTATGGTTTTTTGTCAGTTCTTTCCTGAACTCATTCAAGATTTTTTTACTCTGCACTCTTTTAACTTTATTAAACCCTTATGGGGTACAGCTTTGGACCACACTTACAAAAGAGCTCACTCTGCCAATTAAATCCTTTGTGCAAGAGTGGGCGCCGTTTAACTTTAGTTTTGAAGATCCCATGGCACTTTTTATTAGCATTTTTTTAGCAGTTGGTTTAATTTCAGGCCTATCAGCTTTTAAGAGGAAGCAGGCTCGGTTTGGTTGGTGGTATAAAGTCCTAATAGTACTCTTCTACATGCTTTCGATTAAGGCATCTTATCTCGGAAGAATATTTTTTATCATATCCTCGTTTGCCATAATCCAAGAGCTTGAGATTTTGATAGAAGACACATCTACATTTGTAAAGAATAAAAAAATGCATCTGCCAAAAACATGTTTGGTTGTTTTTTTAGCGTGCCTAGTTTTTGCTACAAGTTCTTTATTTATGAAGAATGTTTTTTTGGCAGCAGATATTTCCAACTGGTCTGTGGACGCAGAGTACCCATATAACGCTTTGGTGTACATCAAAAGTAACCCGATAGTTGGTAATATGTGGAATGTATATAACTGGGGTGGTTACTTGATATGGCAACTTCCGGAATACAAAACATTTATTGACGGGAGGATGACCTCCTGGAATGAAAATGGAAAATTCTTTATTAAAGAGTACCGTCTAATCTCCTACGATCCCGAAAAAAACTCTGATTTACTAAACAAGTACCTGTCTGACTACAACATAACCTGGATTTTGGATACACCAAAAAGCAAAGTTATTAAATACCTTTTGGAAAAAAGCAATCAAAACTCCCAATGGAAATCTGTGTACGAGGATGAAATAAGCATCATAATCAAAAAAAAATAAGTCGACTACTTGTTTTTGGGCCTCAGAAATCTTTTTTATTCTCGATGGTATAATAAAAACAATGGCGATAGGTATTTTTAAAACGTTCATTGAAAGACCTGCTAATACCGATTATCAGGGCAGAGATTCCGACGAGACTATAGAAATACTCTTAAGAAAAAGTCTTTACACTCTTTTTCCAAAATTTCTAATGGCTTTTTTTCTCTTTGCCGCTCCTTTATTTTTAATCCCATTTTTGGCAAAAGCCACTGTCTATAAAGTGCATATTTTCGATGGGCCTTCTCTTTTTATCTTTGCCCTCTTTTTTTATCTTTTTGCAGTCGGTTTTGTATTTGAAGTATTTCTCTATTGGTATTTTGAAGTTTTTCTCGTCACAAGTAAGAAAGTTGTGGACATAAATAAGGGTTGTAGAAGTATTTCGGAAACCCCTATTATAAATATTCAGGATATTAATTCTAAGATACATGGAAGTATCGGAGAAATATTAAATATAGGTAGCATATTCATACAGACTGCGGGGAAAACCACAGAGTTTGAAATTAATATGATTGATAACCCTTCCGTTGTTAGAGATGCAATATCAGATTTGGTAACAAAGGAGAAAAGAAATGGACATATTTAGTAACGCGCCAGAAATAATTAAACCCAGTTACCCCATAGATACGGAAATCGGAAAGATTGTGGGGCTGGTTCCGACTGTAACAGAAATCGTTGTGTTGGTGCTGACCCTTTTTTACTTATTCTTTGCGTTTCTTCTTACAAGAAGGGTAAAGATAATGAATACAAACTTCAAAACCCCGCTCGCACCGGTTTTTTCACTTCTTGCCTTCACAAACCTGATTGCACCTCTAGCCATTATAGCAATTACTCTTCTTACCCTGATTAAATAACATGTTAAAAAAACTGACAGCAAAAACACAAGAACTAAACCCAAAGCTGCCCCAATACAGCAACTCGTTTTCAAAATGTTTAACTATCAAACCGGAAAGCCAGGAACTTCTTCTTAAAAAAGGTACTTTATACATCATGTTTGATTTGTCCGGAGGCTCTAACTTTGACACAGAGCTTGTATGTAAAGTTGTTTATGATGTTTTGCACGATTCTTACTTTAACTCCGAAAGCATCTCCCCAATTCAATCAATGGAAAGGTCTATTCTTGAAACAAAAGAGAAAATCCTTCAGCTTTCTGCAGACACCAACACCACCAACCCTCAAAGGGTAGTTCTTAACGTTATGTCAGCTGTATTATGGGGAAATGTTTTGTATATAGTTAAGTTTGGGTCTGCAAAGTGCTATACGGTAAAAGGCGGCGGTGTTGTTCCGATGGAAATGATTTCTGAAGGAAATTTCTCGACCTCCTCAAAGGTTGTGGACGAAGACGAAGTATTAATATTTTGTACGGATCCGTTTGAAGAGTCGGTTCCTCCTGAAAAACTTTTGTCTTCGAGTCTTTCGGAAAGTGATTTAGACCCTAACCAATCATGTCTGTTAATGAGACTTTTGATAGATACTTCTTTTTCGCAGGATGAGGTTATAGATTTCGGACTTGGGGAGGCGGTGTCACAAAACAAGATGAGGGTTAGATCAGAAAAAATTGTCTCCGCGCTAAAAGATTTTTTCGAAAAAATTGCTGTTTTTGGAAGGAAATTATCCTCATCACTAAAACTTTTGGGAGCAAAACTAATCAAAAGGCTTCCGAGGAGAAAAGCAACTATAATAACAAACAAATTATCCCAAATTTCAAAAGGCGACCGTGGAAAACTTAAGGGCTGGGCCTTCCTTGGAGGTATAGCAGTACTTTTGGCCATATCGGTTTTTTTCACAATCAGATCAAGCGTGTTTAAAAATAAAAAGAAACTTGTCGATAACACAAGCGGGATGTCTTCAAACAATCAATCGATAGCCTCTCCAACACAACCCCAAGAAGATAAATCCAAAGACGAACAGTTTAAAGTTTCAAGAATAAATCCGGAAGTTTTTTATGATATCAAAATTGCAGAGCCCCAGTCCGAACCTACGGACATTCAAATAGTCGGGACACAGGTTGTTGTGGTAGATAAAGCGACTGGAAAAATGTTTGTGTCTGACACTCAAACTCCCAATTTTAAGGTTGCGGCGGCAACTTTCCCAGGCATTAAATCTCTGTCAGTCAGTGGTGAATCACTGGGTTTTAACGACACGGTTGGATATAAAACTTTTGATTTAAAAACGATGGCAGTAGGAAAATCTTACAAAGTTGAAGGGCTTTCTCTCACGTTCCCATATGCTGGATTTATTTATGTTATCTCAGACGACACCCTGATTAAAGAAACCGAAAAAGCAGGGATCTTGGAAGGATCGGTGTGGGCAAAGAGTCCTGATTTTAGTGGTGCGAGGTCAATGACCATTGCCTTTAACATATACATTCTTAAATCAAACGGGGAGTTGGTTTCATACTCAGCAGGCACCAAAACCTCCTTTTCTGTTTCGGGGTTAGAAAACCCGTTTTCAGAC
Source organism: uncultured Candidatus Saccharibacteria bacterium (assembly GCA_964559585.1). GTDB lineage: Bacteria > Patescibacteriota > WWE3 > UBA101185 > UBA10185 > JAAZNV01. The sequence continues at coordinate 1,041 of CAZLHE010000001.1, read as the reverse complement.
ACATCAAAGATAGTTGCCGATGCCGATTTGAATTATATTTACGTAGCCGATAAAGGAAACAAAAGTATTGTTTTATTGGACGATAAAGGGAATCTCGTAAAACAGTATAAATACGACACATCGGACACTTGGAACGATATTAGAAGTATCTCCGTTTCGCCTGACGAAAAGACACTTTTTGTCTTAAACGGAAGCAAAGTATACAAAATAGGCCTTTAAAACCTACTTTTGATCCCTTTTTTAGTACAATTATTCAATATTGACCGCATTAAGCTTACAAAGTAAAATACCGATGCCCTATAAACGTCTATGGAACTAAAAGCAGAAACAAGAAAAGAGCTTGGAAAAGCAAATAAACATTTAAGAAGAGCCAAAATTATTCCGGCAGTTATATTCGGAAAAGGTATGGAGTCTTTATCCATTTCCTTGAAACACAACGAATTTATGAAAGTTTATAAGCAATCAGGAGAGACGGATCTTATTGATATAACCTGCGGGGATAAAAAATTCAAAGTTCTTATAAAGGACGTTCAGGTTGACCCGGTAACTGACGTGGTTTCACATGTAGGGTTTTATAAGCCGGATCTCACAATTAAAATTGAGGCTCAGGTTCCTGTTGTTGTTGTCGGAGAAGAAAACAACGAGATTGTTAAAGCTGGGACTGGAATCGCCTTGCAGCTATTACAAGAAGTTACTGTTGAAGCATTGCCTGAAGACCTTCCACACGAATTTAAGGTTGATATTTCTAACTTGAAGGAATTTGGTAGGGGAATCTCAATATCGCAGCTCGATTATGATAAAACGAAGGTTTCCATTCCTGATATCGATCCTGAAGAAATGGTTGTGAGACTTGAGGAAGTAAAGATCCAAGAAGAGCCGGAAGAGGCAGTTTCTGAGGAAGAGGCCATTGCACAGGTTGAAGCCACAAAAGAAAAACCTGAAGAAGAGGGTGAGGAAGAAGAAGTTAAAAAACCCGAAGTAAAACCTCAAGAGAAAAAAGAAGAAAAGAAGTAATTTTAATTTAGACAAAAAGAAAACTCC